>CAYYNW010000109.1:0-4657 GCA_964473145.1 uncultured Halobacteria archaeon | reverse complement strand
GCAGCGTCTTCGGCCCGGGCTCAGGATGGAAGTATGAGCTGATGGTGAGCTATGAAGGGGAAGACGAGAGCGGGAAGACCTCGCTCTACGTGGACTATTATTTAAACCTGTCGGATTATGGTAATGGCTCCCCAGCCCTCACGCTCGTCATCGACCCGCTGACGCCGCGCTATACCGCTGCACTTACCGCCGGTACAGGCAGCAACGGTGCCTTTGGCTCCGGACCTAGCTATGAGAAGGTACATCAGCTATTATGGGAACGTCACGGGCAACAAGACCACGCTGATCGTCGAGTACTACCTGAACGAGAGTGATGAGTACCCGAGCCTGCGGCTCGAGTTTGACCCACCGAGTCCGCCGAATACCGCCGCGGTTACCGCCGGCGCGGGCAGCACCCGCGGCTGGGGCTCGCCGCCCCATTACGATCGCATGGAGAGCTATGAGGTATTGAACGAAACGACAGGTAAGTACGATCTGATCGTCGAATACTACCTGCACGAGAAGGACACAGTGCCAACTCTTACGCTCGTGATCGATCCGCTCGAGATGCTCGAGATCGCAAACCTCGTGGCTGCGGCGGGAAGCAGTGAAACCTGGATCCCTGTACCACCATACGACGGCATTAAGTCTTATAAGTCCGGCGATTGCATCATTGTAGAGCTCTGGAAAGGCGGTGTTAAGATCGCGGAACAGTCATTTTGTGGGCTCACAGGTAGCGATTTGATTGATCAGGTGATCGCATACCTCAAACAATTCCTTGGCCTGGCTGTGGAAGTCCCCGCAGTCAATCGGCTGGGGATCGGGGCACTCACAGCGCTCATCGCACTCGTTGCCACGAGTACGATCGCGCGAAAGAAGAAGAGGTAACCTTTTTTCCACCTCTCCTTTTTTTCGGTTCGGTTTTCGGTGTGGATAGCCTTCGTATCCTGCGGTTAGTAGCCTCGAACGCGTATGCTGGCGGGGTCTTGAAAATCGCGAGACTGCTCCGAGTGTGAAAGGAAACAGCCCACGACACTCCTGACTGCCACGCGGTCAGCGCTTTTTCACGGGCAGATAGATATTCGACGATGTGCTTGTGCTCCGGATGCTCGCGCGGATCGTTGAGATACCGCTCGAAGAGCGCTGCGTCACCCTGGTACGGGCCCACGTGGCGCACGCAGGCCACGTGCAGTGCCGGAATCTCTTTCACATTCACCCAGCAGAGTGATTCTTTGGTGATCTTCTCGTCTCTCCCTCCTGCCTCATCTTATCAGTGCTCCATAAAAGGTGACGAGCAATACTAACCTTCTTCTTGCCCCGTTGATGATGACCTGATCTGTGGTTTTAGTCGTGAATATGCTCAAACAAACCCATGGGTGCCAGGGTTCAGCGCTTCGTATATTCACGGAGCACAACCGTAGCGTACGAGCCTTTGGGCAGGAAGAATTCTAACTTCACGCTCCACCGCCCGGGATTGCGCTCGTCCTCTCGTAGTTCCGTTAATTTCACCGCAACGGGCACCAGTATCGGCCGCCGATTGCCCGTCGAGCTCAGGTCCGGCAAATTGTCGAGCTGGAAATCACGCACTCGTACCGCTTCAGCCTGGAGCACTTCTCGCTCAAGCTCGCCTTCCGCACCTTCGGCAAATGCCGTCTCGGAGCCGATGAGCGGTGCGGTGACGAACGCCCGTCCATGCCTGATCAGCCGGTTGATCGCGTCCACTTTCGCAGCCGTGACGCGCTCGACACGCTCCGGCTCCGGGAGCCCGCGCTCATCGTGGTAGCAGACCACATCGCCGACCATCGCCTCGTTGAAGGGCAGGCCGCGCTCCAGACGTCGGCTCACGATGAGGTTGAAGAGGTACGCCTGATACGCGTGGACGAACATCTTCTGCAAGTTACGCGGCAGTACGGCGAGCGCGGCACGGAACCGCGCATCGTCCCGCAGCTCCTCGCCGCCACGCACCAGCTCGTTCAGCATCGCGCGCTCGTACCGCAGGAAGACGGGCATTTGTTTCAGGCACGCTTTGTACTCGCCCGTCTGGCAGAGCCGCCGCGCTTCCTTTATCTCCTCGCTCTCCTCGGGGAAGATGTCCCTGAGGTACGCGAGCACTGCGCCCTTTACGTCGCCCTGGATCATGTAGCGGCCAACGGTATGCGTGATTGGCCGCTGGGTGCCGAACCGCTGCACGCCGAAGAAGTTCAGGATGCCGCCCTGCGCGGCGAGTTCCGCCGTAAGAGCCTCCAGTCGTGCCCGTATCTCCTCCTTCTCGCCCTCGAGGTTACGAATCACGATGCTGAACTCGTTCCCGTGGAGATCGCCCAGCGCGACCGCCTTATCCGACCGACCCAGCACCTTCAGTGAGACATCCGTAATTCGCACGCGGTCCAGCTCCGCTTCCGTGATATCCCAGAGGCTGATCTTCTGCGTCGTCAACGCGAACTTGTCCTTCGTGCCCGCGAACCCGATCCGGTTACGGCTCACCCGCAGCCGCTGTGAGAGCTCATGCACGACAGTGTGCGTCTCCCAGTTCTCCTTCGTCAGTTCCGCGATGAGGTACTTACCCTCCGCGCCTTCCGTTCTATTCGTGACCTCACGCACGACGAAGTCCGCGGGTATGCTCTTGATCGTGCCGCCAATGCCCTCCGCCTCGGTCGCATAATACCAGATCCCGATGCGGCGCTCGTACTCCGGGCTCGCTTGTAGCACCATGCCTGACTGATATCACCTGAGCCGGTGAAGTAGATCAAATCAACCCGAGGATCTCATCCTTCACGTACTGGGATCAAATCAACTCGAGTATCTCGTCCTTCACGTACTGTGATCAAATCAACTCGAGGATCTCATCCTTCACGTACTGGATGAACTCATCCTTCGTCGCCTTACTGAAGATCGTGACCACGCCGTTCCGGGTCACGCCGACGACGAGCCCGTGCCGTTTCGATTTCAGGACGATGTACCAGATCTTCCCGTGCTTCAGGTTGTCGACGTACGCGGTCGTATTGCCGAGTGTGGAGCCGTAGAGCGAGAGCTTCTTGATGTTCGGGATGTCCACATCGTCGAAGAAGATCACCTTGGTGTCCTCGAAGTTCGCCTCGTGGAACCGCTCGAACCGCGCGGGCTCGATCCGCACCTCGACGATCTTGCCCGTCGTGATGAAGAGGATCTTGCTCAGCTGGTTCGCGATGTTGTTCGCCCGTAATTTCTTCTCCATCACGGTGAGCAGCGTGCGCGCAGGCGTGCCGTTTCGCTCCGGCTGCGCGACGAAGAAGAATGGCGCCTCTGATGTCGTCGGCACGCGCATCCGCCCGCCGCGATGGTAAATATCGAGCAGCTGATCCTGAATGAAGGTGCCGTAGAGCGCGTCGCCCGCCAGACGCAGGTCCGTGATCTCCGTGATTAAACGAGTAGCTCCCTCGCCCTCCTCCACCTGCTCTTCCGCCTTGAACCCCTTCAACTTGGCCGCAATACCGGTCAGGTCGATCGCGCCCTCAACCAGAAAGACCTTCCCCGCTAGGACCATACTGCTTACTATGGCAGGGCGCTATTAATAATCTGCCGGTTACGCGAAGGTTTTTTATACTTAGAATACGTACGTAGATTCAAAAAGAGTGGTTGTATTATTTTTGTAAGATGCCCGATGTCCAACGCTGCGCCCCTGATGGGGCCTGCCTCGCCGTCGGCGAGGTCATATAACCTGCGGGTATTTGGCTGCGGTGCTTCGCACCTCCGCCCAAATCCTCGCTTCGCCCGGACTTCAGATACGCACGAAACGTTATCTGCAATTACGCCCAGTATGGTTGATAGGTAGAATGGTGAAAAACAAATCTCGCATCAAAGTGTCAAGGCAGAAAATTGTGGAATTCTGCAAGCGGAACCATATTAGAAGATTGTCCTTTTTTGGCTCTGTGCTGCGGGATGATTTTACACCGAGTAGTGATATTGACGTACTCGTCGAGTTTGATCCAGTTAACGTACCTGGTCTTTTCGACCTGACTCGAATGGAAGAGGAGTTATCTTCTATACTCGGTGGACGTAAGGTCGATATGAGAACCCCTGAGGATTTAAGCAAGTACTTTCGCGATTATGTACTGAGTACAGCGGAGAAGATGTATGCCGAAACCTGACTTGGTACGTCTTCATCACATGCTGGATGCGGCCCGTGAAGTTCTGAGTTTTTCTACCGATAAAGACAGAGCCGATTTGGATACAAATCGAATGTTGAGCCTATCGCTAGTCCATCTATTGGAGATTATTGGAGAAGCTGCTGTCGGTATCTCCTCAGAGTTCCGTGAGAAATATCCCCATGTCCCATGGAATGCCATTGTGGGAATGCGGAACAGGCTAATCCATGGTTATTACGATATCAACCTTGATATCGTCTGGAAGACTGTAGAAGAGGACATTCCACCATTGGTGACTGAACTAGAGCAGATAATCAGCGAGGATGAAAATGCGACTAATGTGCATAAAACCAAGCGCATTTGGAAAATGCAGAACAGCCGATAACAGAGGCATATCTGGCTAGCACTTCTCGCCTTCACCCAAATCCTCGCTACGCTCGGACTTCAGATACCCACGGTGCGTAAGGTGATCTTGGAACCTAGTTTTAAGGAAAGAACCATAGAACGCACGAGGGAGAGACATGGGCCTCACGCACTTTGACGGAAACGTGGAT
>CAYYNW010000108.1:0-4681 GCA_964473145.1 uncultured Halobacteria archaeon | reverse complement strand
TCAGCATCGAACGCAGGAAGAAGGGCATCAGGATACACCAGCACACGCGCGGTACTCTCATGGACTACGTGCCGCTTTCGATCTATCAAACGACGCTGGATGAGTTCACAGGCGGTGGAGGTGAGCGAGATGGGTAGGACGGTCCGCACGTATCGAACGGTGCTGGAAGAGCTGATCGCCGACTGGGAAGCGTTCCGGAAAGCGTTGCGGAAGCAGGACCGAGAAGCGTTCGACCGCTTGATGGAGAAAGCAAGAATGCACGCCAGCGCGGCCAGCTATGACGCGCGTCTTGACCCCGGCGAATCACTCTTCATGTCGGTCCTGGTAGAACTGGAGCGTGAGCTCGAGGAGCTGCGTGAAAAGCTCGCGGAGCTCGAAAAGCAGAAGGAGGAGCAGGAGCAGAAACAGTGAACGGCTGGGTACTCGACGTTGGCGCGGACTATGCGAAGAACAACATCGTTCTCTGGTTGAAGCAGGAGAGCGGTGCGGTCGAAGCGGTGGAATGCCCCTTCTTACCGTCTCTTTATGTGCACGCGGCACCGTCGAACCTGCAGGTGCTGGAAGAGACCTTCGAGGGCGAGCCATTCATCAGCGCACTGGAGTACGAGGAGAAGCGTCTGTGGCCGGGCGAGCCTGCGCAGGAAGTGTTGCGAATCAAGCTCGCGGAGTACCGGATGCTCTCGAAGCTTGCGCGGGAGATCGACGAGATGGGCGATTACTCGCTCTACGACCTGTTCAACGTGGATCTCAGTGTACCCACGGCGTTTCTGCTGGAGAAGGGCATCGTTCCGATGGCACACATCGCGTTCAAGGGCGACTGCGAGTTCGAGCTGCTCGAAGACCTCACCGCGATTGATTATCCGCTACCCGAGCTCCGAAGCGTCAGCCTGGATGGTAAGCTCACTGCCACTCGTCCTCTCCGGCTCGATCAGCTGGCTCTTACGGGTGATACTGAGCGGGACCTGCTCGTCCAGCTGCGCGAGTCAATCAACACTGCGGATCCTGACATTATTTACACCGCGAACGGCGACGCGTTCCTCATCCCCTACCTCATGGAGCGTGCGAAGGTCAACGAGCTTGATGACTTCTTCCTTGGCCGCGGACGCGATCTCATGCCCGTGGGCAACGCGAAGTCGTATTTCAGCTACGGCCGCGTGATCTATCGGCCACCAAAATGCTACTTCAACGGGCGGATACATATCGATCAGAGTAGCTCGTTCCTCTTCCAAGAGGGCGGTCTCACTGGGTTGACCGAGCTCGCACGATTGTCCCGGATCCCGCTGCAATCGCTTGCTCGCGTGACACCTGGCACGGTGATTTCCGCGATGCAAATCGCACAGGCGTCGCAAGAGAACGTCCTCATTCGGTGGAAGAAGAACGTGCCTGAGGCGTTTAAGGACGCCCAAACGCTCTTCCTCGCCGATCGCGGCGGTATGATCTACGATCCGCAGGTGGGCATCCACGAAGATGTGCTGGAGATCGACTTCACCTCACTCTACCCAACCATTATGGTGAAGCAGAATATCTCGCCCGAGACCGTGCTCTGTACGTGCTGTCCTGAGAGCAGCCATCGCGTACCCGTGATCGATTATCCCATCTGCGAGCAGCGTGTGGGGCTGATTCCCCGTGTCTTAGAGCCGCTCATCGCGCGCCGGAGTGAGTATAAGCGGCGCGTGAAGTCGAGCAGATGGCGTGAATCACGGGCGATCTACGAGGCGCGGAAGAACGTCCTGAAATGGATCCTCGTCACCTGCTTTGGCTATACCGGGTACAGAAATGCACGGTTCGGCCGTATCGAATGCCACGAAGCGATCAATGCCTACGGCCGTGAGTTGCTGCTCCAAACCGCTCACATCGCCGAAGAAATGGGCTACGAGGTGCTCCACGGGATTATCGATTCGCTCTGGTTGAAGGGCTCCGGCCGGAATCAACGCGACCATGAGCGACTGCGACAAGCGATCGAGCACGAGACGGGCATGCCGCTAGAGCTCGAAGGCGTTTACCGCTGGATCGTCTTTCTCCCTCGGAAGGCTTCAGGCACCGGCGCGCTGAACCATTACATCGGCCGCTTCGAGGACGGCACCATGAAAATCCGCGGCATTGAACTGAGGCGCAGCGATACACCGCAGCTGATCAGGAACGCACAGCTGGCGATGCTGAAAGTCATGGCCAAGGCAGACGACGTGGCCGAGTTATACGAGCTCATCCCAGAGGTTATTGGAGTAATTCGCAGCTATGCCGATCGAATCATGAATGGTGAGTGTGCGTTAGAGGATCTGGTCTTCACGCAGTCGGTCTCACGCGAGGTCGAGTACTATGCGCAGCTGACGAACAGCGCCGCCTGCTTACTACAGCTCAAACGGCGCGGACGAACTGTGCATCCGGGCGAACGCATACAGTATATTGTGACCGATGCAGGCTCCGCGCGGTACGCGAAGAAGGTGAAGGCCTGGGAGCTGGCTAAAGGCACGGAGCTCTACGATAAGAAGCGCTACGTCCGATACTTGCTCCATGCCAGCGAGAGCATTCTCGCGCCATTCGGATATACGGACCGCAAGCTTGCAGAGATCATCAAACCCACGAAACAGCTGACGTTACCAATCTAACTCGCAAGCTCTGGACCTCCGAAGAGCTCTGAAACCAAATAGTTTATGGTTTCCTGGGCTTTGCACTTAAAATACCCCAAAGGCGGAATAAAGGTGCAGCCGCATGAATAAAGGTGCAAACGCGATTAAAAGTGCAGATATATTTAAGCACGCCGTGAGCCCATAGTAACGGGGGGAATAACATGAATGGCGCTATGCCAACCGTAGAACAAATACTGACCGGTCTAACGGAAATAGCCAATACATGGTGGCCGGTTGCGGTCTTCTGGCATCTCTATTTCGGCGTACTCGCTGGTGCCCTACTACTTGGCATACGTCCGTCAAAACGCGTCAGTGGCATTTTTCTCGGAGTGCCCTTTTTTTATCGGTGAGCAGTATCGCATGGTTATCTTCAAATCCGTTCAACGGGATCGTATTCGCTTTTTTGGGTATCATAGTGATTTTTATTTCAGCTAAATTGCCGCGTGAAAGCGTTCAGATCGCACCTCTATGGGCAGTAATTCCTGGTATAATCATGTTTTTGTTTGGGTGGGGCTATCCCCACTTCTTGGATTCATCTTCGTTCTTACCCTATGTATACTCAGCGCCCACGGGCATAATTCCATGTCCCACTCTTTCAATGGTGATTGGTAGTGCTCTAATCTTGAATGGTCTTGGTTCCCGTATAGTATCACTCATGCTGGGCATTAGCGGAATTTTATTTGGAATAACCGGTGTTGTGCAACTTGGTGTCTCAATCGATGTGGTGTTATTGGGTTCAATAGTGATTTTGACTCTTGCATTTGTAAAAGAACCGGGTAGGAAAACGAACCCGGTATAAAGTGTCCTTGCTCACTACAGCCTAACCGCCGGTATCCACCCTCACGCCGCTTGCCGTTGATGTCCACGAACTCCGTGCAGGTGTTCAAACTGCCGTCGAGCGTCGTATGGGTTCGCGGGAAAAAATAAAAGGAAAGGGATGAGCCGATTCTACCCCTTCCATCAGCCACTCTTGGCGTGGAGCTTTTACTCTACTGCGCCTTTAATGTCCTCAGCCTTCACGGTCTTCCGGCCGGCGTGCTTCGCGAGCGCTACGGCTCTCTTCGCGATCCTAGCGCCTTCCGCCTCAAGCAGTTTTGCCAGCTCATCCATGGCATCTCCGCTCACGCGATCGGCTCCTGCGTTCCGAAGAATCTTACCAACCGGTGCTTTTGGTAGTTCCGCCATTTATATCACCGGGATTAACTAATGAGCGCGAATATATAAAGTTTTTGGTCATTGAGCCACTCAGACTGCCGCGTAGTCGATGTGGTTGGCTCTTCAGGCGTTGTTCACTCGCAGCTCAGCCGTATTGCCGGTATCATCCCTCGTGCCGCTTGCGAGATTGCGGTGCTCAAGAGGCAGATAGCTGCATTGAGCAAACGCGCCATCAATGATGAAGATCGCCTGTAGTGGCACATCGAAAGGCAAAAATAGAAAAAGAAGATACTTCAAAAGCGAGCAAATCAAGATCCTTAGACGTAACGTATTTAAGCACGCACAGCCAAGCACCATGCATAACGGAGCGATTGAAATGGATTCTTTTATTGGCGCTTGGCGGCTTGTATCCTTTGAATTCAGCAAGGATGGGCAGGTCAACTATCCATTCGGCAAGGACGCGGTAGGATATCTCATGTACAGTCAAGACGGCTATGTGGCCATTACCGTAATGAGTGCTAACCGACCTAACTTCGCTTCCGGGGATATCACCGGAGGGAGTTTAGAAGAGAAAATAGCAGCTCTGGACACGTATTTCTCGTACTGCGGCAGGTATGAGGTCAGAGGAGATCGGGTTATCCATCACCTTGAAGTCAGCCTCTTCCCCAACTGGATCGGTATGGACCACGAGCGCATCTTTGAATTTGAAGATAACAGGCTGATATTACGCACGCCGCCTCTTCTGTGGGGTGGCGTAGAGCAGACGGGTCGTGTGACCTGGGAGCGTGTCTGAGCAATCCCTGCAGCGTGGCCTATCCCGCCCTTTTCTTCCCAGCACAACATACAGTGCGCGGCATTCGCCGCTTGGCCTGAGGACGTAGTTCAGGCTCTATGAATTG
>CAYYNW010000107.1:0-4683 GCA_964473145.1 uncultured Halobacteria archaeon | reverse complement strand
GGCAGCCAGCGCAGCTGCTCTTTATAGGCAGACGCGACAGGATAGCCGGATAGCACGGGATAGAAGATGAAGAAGAGCACAGCTACGGTGATGAGGAAGGCGATGACGAGGCCGCGAAGGAGCAGTCCTCTTCTCCTCGATGACCAGGGTTTCGCGAACGGGAGATGCAGCCAGTAGGTTACCGCAAGGATGAGGAACGGCACGTTCGCCAGGAAATGGTAGATGAATAAGATCCGCGAGATGAGCAGGTAAGGGAGCCACAGGAGGAGATAGGGGAGGAGGATAACGAGGGGCATGAACCTGTAGGCCTCATCCGTTCTCCTTTTTATCCGCGCCGCCACGGCCACGGCACCGATGCCGATGAGCGCGGGAATAGCGCTCCACCAGATGAGCGGGTTGCCCATCAGCACGATCGTGGAGACCGAGCCGTTCAACGAGTTCGAGTAGAGCCAGAGCGGCTTCAGCATCACAGGCCACGACCACCAGGGCGAGGAGTAGGGGTGGGTCGCTTCGATACCCGCATGGTAGCCGAACATCTGCAGCTGGAGATCAAAGACGGTGAGCGGGCCGGGTGGCGAGCTGCTGATGCTCCCGGTGGCGAGATACTCCTTGAGATACCCGAGGTAGAGCGGCAGCTGCTGGAGGCCGAAGAGTGCGTGGCCCCCGCCAGAGAGCATGTAGGGAATATACGTCGCGATATAGATCGCGCCGGAGCTGAGGATGCCCGCGAGAATGATTCGGCCGTCATACCAGACCGGCTTATTCGTGCGCACATTCGCCACAATGAGGAGCACGAACAGGGCGAGCAAGCCATACAGGGCGGTCCATTTCACCGCGAAGCCGAGACCGAAGCAGATCATGCTGAGGAAGAGCCAGTATGAAGCTCCCAGCACGCTATCGCCCCGCGGTTCATCTCGCGCGCGCAAGTACTCAAGCAGGCAGAAGAACATGCCCAGCGAGAAGAGGAGGAGGTACACCTCACCCGTCGCCAAGCGTGCCACGGTGAAGTGCATGAACTCGAAGGTGAGCAGGAACGCGGCGATGAAGCCCGCTGTGGCACTCTTGAAGAGGCGCTTCGCCATGAAGTAGATGAGCGGGATCATCGCGGCCGCAGCAGCAACGCCCAGGATACGCCAGCCGAAGGGACTCATCCCGAAGAGCAGAATGCCCAGGGCTATGATCAGCTTGCCGAGCGGTGGATGCGTCCATTCATACGGCTCCTCGAGCCGTAGATGCTCCTGCGCGGTACGCACAAAGTACATCTCGTCGAAGTACGCACCACTTCGCTGCGTGATCGGCAGCCGTACTAGCTCCTGCTCATCCACCAAGCGCTGCGCACCTTCGCCCATGACGGCGACCGGCGTGAGCCGTTCATGCTCCGCGGAGAGCACGAGCAGCTCGCCGATCGCACCATCCGATTCCGGAGCGAAGCGGAGTTTCAGCGCGTCCGCGTTCCGGTTCCCGATGACCAGCCGCTCCCAGGAACAGAAATGGACGTGCTTCGCCGGATCGTTATCGTACGACGTGAGCAGGCGCCACTGCTCCGGTTCCTCGCTCCCATAGAGCTCAAACTTCGTGCGCTTCGCATCATTAAAGAAGAGATAGAGCGTTTCGATCTGCTGCACGCTGTCGAACTCGAGCACCACGTCCAGCTCTTCAGCCGCTGCGGGTGTAAAGGAGGAGGAGGGCAGAGCAAGCGAGCCCAGATTGAAGAGTGTGAGCACCAGAAAGAGTGCGGTAAGCGCAGCTATAACGGCGAGGTCGCGGCGGTCTAATCTCATCATCAGCTACTCCCGCGTGATGGTAGTTATCTTTATATCTAACGTGGTGATGAGCATTATATAGCAAGCACGTGCTCTCTCTTGCTCGCGAGCCGTTCGCCGTACTGCGATGAAGATAGCCTTTTATCACCGTAACGTCAGCGGGGGCATCAAGACCCACGTACAGTCTCTCGCGCAGCAGTTCGAGCAGCTCGGGCACGAGATCAAGCGGATCGACCAGTTCTCACTCGGCTCACACATGCTCGGCAATTCCGCAGGCGGTATCTCCTACGGCTTTGATTTCGCGCTCCGCAAGATCAAGAAGGAAGTGGAGGATTGCGACGTCCTCCATATCCACCATGCCGCGACCTTCTCCGAGTTCTTCCTCCCCTTCTCCTCCATCTGCTCCGAGGTGAACATCGTGAATACTTTCCATATCCAGGCGGGCGAGGGGCTTAGCGGCGAAGTCGCACGGACGCTGATCAGCATGCTCGTCATGCTCTATACCGGCCGGTCGAAGAAATTCATCTCCGTCAGCGCGGAGATCGCTGAGTACATCCGGCAGCACTGCTTCGGCTATGCGAACGGTGGGACGGGCAACGGAACTGAGCTCATTGTGATTCCGAACGGCGTGGATACCGCGCGGTTCTACCCCGCGGTGCAGGACGAGAAAGAGCGCGCGGGCAATGACGCGCATATCCGATTCGGCTATCTCGGTCGCTTATCTCCTGAAAAGAACGTGATCGCCCTCATCAAGGCGTTCAGGGCACTGGATGCGCAGCACGCCACCCTCACCCTCGCAGGTGCCGGGCCGCTCTACGCGAAGGTGAAGCAACTCGAGAACGACCGGATTAAGGTGCTCGGCTACGTGGAAGACGCGCCAGCCTTCTATCGGAGCATCGATGCCTTCATTCTCCCCTCGAAGCTGGAGGCGCAGCCGATCGCGCTCTTCGAAGCGATGGCCTCCGGCTTGCCGATCATCGCGAGCGATGTGGGTGATAATAAGCACTTCATCCATGGCAACGGAGTACTCTGCGGCACGACCGTGAAGGAGCTGAACGCTGCGATGCGGGAGTTGCTCGCGGGCGATCTGGCGAAGATGGGCCGTGAATCGCGGCGAATGGTGGAACGCGATTACACCTGGGAGACGATCGCCGCACGAACGCTTGCAGCCTATAAGAGCGCACAGTAAATTATCCTGTATGGTCGTTCGGCAGCCGGGTCGAAGCTTTTTATGCACGCCACTCATACCCCTAAGGGGGCCAACAGGGATGCAGGAGAGCGACCCACTGAGGCAACTGGACGGGCTGGCGAGCGAGATTGTCACGCGTGAGGAATTAGAGGAACTCGTGCACGCGGCGAGCCAGCGAAAGCCACGCGCCTACGTCGGGTTCGAGCCGAGCGGGAATGTGCACCTTGGGCATCTGCCGCTTTTGAGCTCGCTCCGCGCGTTACAGCAGCTCGGGTTTCATATCATTCTGCTGCTCGCAGATCTCCATGCCTTCCTGAATGAGAAGGGCACCTTCGAGCGAATACGGGAGATCGCAGCGTACAATCAGCGCTGCTTCGCCGCAGCGGGCCTGGGTGAGGATACCGAGTTCATGCTCGGCTCCTCCTTCCAGCTCGAAGAGAAGTACATGCTCGATGTCCTGCGGCTCGCCACGATCACCACGGAGAACCGTGCGCGCAGGAGCATGGATGAGCTCTCGCGGAGCAAAGAGGACCGCAAGGTATCGCAGGCGATCTATCCGCTCATGCAAACGATAGACATTGCGTATCTGAATATCGACGTGGCGGTGGGCGGCATTGACCAGCGGAAGATCCATATGCTCGCACGCGAGCATCTCCCGAAACTGGGCTTCAAAGCACCGGTCTGCGTTCATACCCCGCTTTTGATCGGCCTGGACGGTGAGAAGATGTCATCCTCCAAAGGGAATTTCATCGCGGTCGACGAGCCGGCTGAAGGCGTGGAGCGGAAACTGATGGCCGCGTTCTGCCCTCCTGAAATCGCGGACGGTAATCCGGTCGTGCAGCTCTACCGGCACACCATCTTCCCGCATGTGCCCGGCGGTCGCGTTACGATCGAGCGAAGCGCGCGCTACGGGGGGAACGTCGAGTTCACGAGCTACGCGGCTTTCGAGCTCGAGTATCTCAAGGGCGCGTTACATCCCTCCGATGTGAAACTCAATGCGGTACGGTATCTCAACGCGATACTCGAGCCCATTCGGCAAAAGGCGCGCTGAGCTGAGCTGATCATCGCCTCTGGTTGACGTGGTGAGCTTAGCGCAGTACAGTATTCCTGTTACTTCGATAGCACTTAGCGGTCCACGTACCGTCCCCGGCGTTCGATCTCCTCCACGCGGGCGAGCACCTGCCGCGCTTGCGGGAAGGTGCGTTGGTAGCCCTGGCTAAATGCCGCTTTCAACTGCTCGTAGGACCCGTGCGTGCCCGCAAGGCTCTGGAAGAAGACATGCACGTCCACGCCTCGTGCCTCGGTGCTCGAATCGACATAAGCCAGGCCGAAGTCGATGAAGTACAGCCGGCCGTCCTTGCCCGCGATGAGGTTCGAGGTGGTTAAGTCACCGTGAATGATCCCGCTGCGATGTAACACGCCCACCAGCTCGCCTATTCGCGCGCTCAGCGCTTCCGTGATCACCTCGCGGGCGAGCGCGCCATCCAGCCGCTCCAGGACGAGCACCGAGTCTTCCACGTCCACATCCAGCACGATCGGGGTGGGCACGCCGCGTCGCCGCGCTTCCGAGAGGAGCTTCGCCTCACTCTTCGTGCGCTCACGCCTCAGTCGGAGATCCAGCGCCCTCACCCGGTATCGCTTCTCGATCCGCCGCTTGTACACGCGGTCACCGCGCAGCTCCACGATCGCCTCCGCGCACTGGAAGCGCTCGTCACACACGGATGCAGCCTC
>CAYYNW010000106.1:3592-4727 GCA_964473145.1 uncultured Halobacteria archaeon | reverse complement strand
ATGAATCTCAATCACGGCTTGCTCGAGGCGATCGGCGTGGTTCCCCGGCGGTTAAGCGAGCTGGTGAAGGTATCGCAGGAGCTGGGTGCATTGGGTGCGAAAGTGACCGGTGCGGGCGGCTCGGACGAGCTGGGCGGTGTCGGCTCGGTGCTGGTGCTGCCCGGCGAATCCCGTGAGAAGATCAAAACCGCGTTCGAGCTCGAAGGTGCGCTCGCCATGCCGGTGAGGACGGGTGGTGCGGGGTTACGAATAGAAAAGAGCGGGTAGTTGAATTCCGCCCGCGCACCTACTTGGCGAGCTCCCGTACCTTCGCGATGTTCTCGACGTCGCTGCGCCGCTTATCGACCGGCGTCTCGAGGATCATGGGCAGCGCCCTGAGCCGGTCGTCGTGCAGGATCACCCGGAACCCATCCTCGCCGATGTACCCCAACCCGATATGCTCGTGCCGATCCAGCGCTGAATTGAGCGCGCCCTTCGCATCATTCAGGTGGAGGAGCTTCAGGTTCGCCAGCCCGAGGACCGCATCAAAGTGCTCCAAGGTCGCGTTCAGGCTCGCCTCGGTCCGCACCTCATAGCCCGCGGCGAAGCCGTGGCAGGTATCAAAGCAGAACCCGATTCGATCCTTCTGCTCGATCGCATCCACGATACGCTTGATCTGCTCGAACGAGCCACCCATGCTGTTCTTCGTGCCCGCGGTATTCTCCAGCAGGAGCATGACGCGGTTCTCCACCTCCCGGAAGGCGGTATTGATCGCCGCAATGATCCGTTGCAGGCCTACGGCCTCGCCTGCGCCCCGGTGGCTCCCGAGATGCGTGACGAGGTAGGGGATCTGTAAGGCGCCGCAGCGTCTCAACTCGTCGATGAGTGCCGCAACGGACTGCTGGTACACCTCGTCCGCAGATGCCGCGAGGTTGGGCAGGTACGGCATGTGATCCACCGGTGGAAAGATCCCGGACTGCTCAACCTTCACCATGAACAGGTGGGCTTCGCGCTCATCGAGCGGCTTGATCTTCCAGCCACGCGGATTGCGCGAGAAGATCTGGAAGGTATCGCACCTGCGCTCCTTCGCACGATCCACCGCCTTATCGATCGAGCCAGCGATCGAGACATGGACACCAACTCGAACCATGGTGCT
>CAYYNW010000106.1:0-3492 GCA_964473145.1 uncultured Halobacteria archaeon | reverse complement strand
TTCAGCTCAGATCCTCGGCCTCGTCCGTGCCCACCGACTCGTGGATCCACGTGAGGTACTTCTCGTAGCCCGCGACGATGGGTAGCGCGATGATCTCCGGGACTTCGTAGCTGTGCTCCGCTTTGATGCGGTCAATGATCTTACCCACCAGGCTCTGCTCGGTCTTGATGATCAACAGTGCCTCGCGATCGGTACAGAGCGTGCCCTGCCAGCGGTACACGGAATTGATGGGCGTGATGTTCACACACGCGGCCAGCTCCTCCTCTATCAGGATTCGTGCGAGACGCTCCGCCTCGTCCACGTGTGCCGTGCAGAAGAGCACGCAGTACGCCGTGGTCATCCTTCCTCAGTCAGGACCGCGAAGCGAGCTCTTCGAGAACCTCACGGGGCAATTGCTTCGCGATATCAAGCTTCTTCACGCAGTGGGTCGTGATACCCCGCTTCTTCGCCTCCGCGTTGAGCTCCTTGCCCGGTATCTTCTTCACCAGCTCCTCCAACTCTTCACCCATTCGGGCTCACCTCCTGGTACGCTAGAAGCACTTCGGCACGCCCCAGTCAGTCTTGAAATTCGGTACTGCCATCACTCGCTTTACTTCAGGGATCCGCTCCTTCAAGGTCGCCTCGACGAAATTAACGAGGGTGAACTGGCTCATGGGGCAGCCCGCGCAGGCGCCCTGCAGCTTTACCTTCACCACGCCGTCCTCCACGCCTACCAGCTCGATACTCCCGCCTTCCATCATCAAGAATGGCTGGATCTCCTTCTCGATAACCTCTTTTACCTTCTCGAACATCTTCTAGTCGTCTCCTACTATACTTAGCATACTAGCGGTATAAATATGCGATCTGGCGAGGTGCACTGCGCCCGCAGGCCTGCACAACCTCTCATGCTTGTGCAATGAGCTGCTTCGCGAGATACTTCGCTAACGCGACAATCGTCAGTATCGGCGGTGCGCCAGGCGCTGCAGGAAGCACCGAGGCATCCGCGAGGTACAACCGGTTAACAGCCGTGGCGAGCGTTCTGTCCACGGCTTCGCCGATTCGTGCCGTGCCACCGGGATGTGCACCCCGGAGCGGTGTGGTAACCACCGTGGCCGGTTCTACACCCGCATGCTCCAGGAGCGCACCGGCGATCGCAGCGCCTTCGGCGAGGAGCGCAGCATCATGGTTCGTGATCTCTTTCCGCACACCATCCGTTATCTCCCCCTGGGGGTCGTCACGGATCTTCACCATGATCCCGAGCATATCCTCCGGCTCGACCGCCCTGCCACGCGCGCGCATGCGGCGCACCAGATGCGAGGAGTAATGCGGCGCGAGCATAAACTGCTCGAAGGGAATGAACGCATTCATGGGTATCTCACGGTTCTGCTTGATACCCGGAAGGATGCCGCCTACCGTTACGAATGTATCAACGAAGAGCGAGTGTGACGTGGGCAGTCCCGCCCGCTGGAGCAGTCGCGGCGTCTCCAGTGCACCTGCCGCAAGCACGATGACATCGCCCGCGATCATGCGCTCCTTGCACCGTACGCCGACCGCCGTGCCGTCCTTAATGTATACTGACTCAACGGGCGTGTTCGCGAGGATCTTCGCACCGTGCTGCTCCGCGGCTCGGAGGTAGTTGAGCGCAGTCCATTTCGCGCCCATCGGGCAACCGGAGGCGCACTTCCCGCAGGGCACGCAGCGTGCGGGATCGATGAACTTCGGCATTCGCTTCACCGCGAAGCCAAAATGATCGGCCGCGGCCATTATTCGCCGTGTGCCGTCGCCAACGTGCGAATCAGGAAGTGGTCGTACGCCCAGCTCAGCCTCTGTCTCAGCGAACTCCGCGCGTAGATCAATATCCAACGCGGCCAACTCGCATTCTAATACGCGTACCCCGTTGCCGGCTGATACGAGCGTCGTGCCGCCCAGGCAAACCGTTCGCATGAGCTCGACCGCCGAGCTCAGATTCGCGTAATACTGCGTGGCGTCACGCTCGGCAATGATCGGGCCGCGCTCTAAAAGGATGACCTCAAAACCCCTCGTGGCGAGTTCCTTTGCCACCGTCGCGCCGCCTGCGCCCGAGCCCACGATTACCGCGCGCATACCTCTACACTCAATATACCGCGGTGAGTGTAAAGAACCTCCGGCAGGGAGAGGTGGACGCGGGGAGAAGGATCAGGAAAGGACCAGACCGCGGCTCGCGCTCCTCGTATCCTGCCCGGTCAAGTGCCATAAAGCATATGCTACGTAGACCTGATCCTCTGTACCATACTCCTCTTGCTGTACTGCGGTTTATGCCTTACTTGCCCTTTTGACCGGTAGGCAGTAACCCCTCAATTGTCTTCGCTACGTCGCCCAATAGTTTCTTCTCCGCATCACTCAGATTTGGAGATGCCTGCAATCCCTTGAGCACACCCACGGCTTCAACAGCCCTGCCCATCGATGGGAGCTCAGGCTTCTCAGCTACTTTCTTCGCTCGCTTCTTCGCCCGCTTGTGGGTCATCCGCACATGCCGCGCCAGATCAAGGGGCTTCTCAAACATTTCGCCACAATATTTGCACTTATATGCTGTCATACTACTACCAATTAGTAAAGGACTATATAAAGATAGTGGTACTTTCGCTTCTGATTCTGGGTGGCTCTGCTTCTAATCTGTACTCGCCGAAAAGAAGCGGAAGTGGTCTGCTGCTGGCTCGGTACAGCAGAAAAGAATGAGTGTAGCGCTTGCCGCTCGCGTCAATAACCTGCGATGCTTGGATGATAGCAGACAGACGTTATACCCGCCCCCCCTCGAGCTCAGAGCCAGAACGGTTTGCGACTTTACGGGTCTTCAGCTCTTTATCCCGTTCTAGGGCAACCACTTCGAGCCAGCTATCTATGCCGGAGGATGCAATCTTCCGCTCTAAGACCTGCTCTATCTGGAAGACGCCCGCGGGATTATCCATCTGCACCAGGATTCGCACGGGCCTGCCCTCGCCCTCCACGAGCTCCACCTTTCTGATCGAGAGCGCGGATAAGGAGTGAATATCGACCTTACCGGTCTTGTAGGGTATTCGAGCTCTCCCCTCTGCCATGTCTGTCCCATCAGCCACCGTCACCGTGCCCGCCTCCATGGTGAGGCATTGCACTTCCTCGTCATGAGAGAAGATGCAGTGCAGAATCCCCGCCTTCAATCTCAGCCGCAACTCCTGATCATCCGGGTAGATCTGAGCTAGAACCCGATCGATGATCGGGCCTGCAAGATAGTAGCCGTGGATGTGGTGTGCTGTCCGGTGGATCGCATTGCCGATGTCGTGAAGGTACGCCCCGCAGAGCACAACGAGCCGGGCATCTTCTGCTGCATATATGCCCTCCTCCACGGTGGTGGGCGTTATCTGCCTGCTCAACATCTTGAAGATCTCAAGGGCGCTTCCTGAGACTATCCGGGAGTGGGTCGGGCCGTGATCATTATAGCGCAGCCTTCTGACCGCCATAATGTTCCCCATCCGCAGGTAGGTCTGTACCTCCACATCA
>CAYYNW010000105.1:0-4782 GCA_964473145.1 uncultured Halobacteria archaeon | reverse complement strand
CCGCGGTTGAAGTATTGGTTGCACGACCCGGATTATATCTTCTGGCTGGGGACAAGTTGAGGCACATTTTTCTTTGGATGATTACCGATTGATCTTCCTTGGTGACGAAACTGGAGCGGCTGAAAGAATGACTTTTATTTATCAGGAAGCCGATATGTAGCAGTATGAGCGGTGCGATGGTACGCCTCGATAAGCACAATCGCGTGGCACTCCCGAAAGCGGTGGTAGAGAAATTGGGCTTACAGGATAAAGTAGTACTCGTGGATTTAGGGGACCATATCGGAATATACCCCGTTCCCAAAGATCCATATGAGCGGCTCCATGGAAGTTTTTCTTCCGAAAAGCCATTCAAAGAGTTGCGAAGGGAAGCGGAAGAACTGGCGTTGGAGGAAGCAGTAAGGTGATTTGATTTCACCTGCTTCTTGCGAACGACGTCATCTTCGCATATATGAATGAGCACGATAGGTATCATGAAAAGGCAGAGGTGCTGTTTCAACGGATCGAAAGTGGTTTACGAGTGGAAGCATCATCTGCATGTGAACAGCTCAGGAAAAAAGGAATATAGATGGTTATCAAAAAGGATGTCACGTTTACCTTGCATGCCGAGGATAAACTGAAGCGTCTAACGAAGTTAGGTGTCACGAAAGAGAACGTGATAGGGTTCGTGAAGCATCCGGGAGCGGTTATCAGCGGTTATTACGGGCGCAAGATAGCGCAAGTCTATTTAAAGGAGGATTTGATATTGAGAATCGTCTATGAAGAAAGTGAGCAGGAAATCACAGTGGTCACGGTGTATCCGGGTGAACGGAGGCGATATGAATGAGGGTGAGGTATGACCGTGAGGGAGATGTCCTTGACGTCCTCGTGGAAGATGCTCAAATCCACCATGCGGAAGAACACGGCCAGATAATCGTGAATTATGATGAGGCGGGGAAAGTGGTGGAGATCGAGATCCTGGATGCCAGTAAAGTACTGGGCGGGTTCTTCGCAGAACTGATCAAGGCACCTCGACGTGAGCTGGTCGAGCTCATCTGAGCCTGTTCAGCGTCGCGGGCGCTACCGCACGTTTTATATCGCCGTGGAGCCGATAGGAGCTGCATATGATCTTGTTCTCACTATACCAAATCCACATTCACACGAAATCAGTGTAGACCTCCTTGCACGAATTCAGAAGCAGGCGGGAATACCAAGGGAAGAATGGCTTGAAGCTAACGTGCGATAACCCCAAAAAGGAATTGGATGAAACTATTTTGAAATCGTTGCATGCTCACCTTATTACCAAGGACAGAGTCATCAGGGACTCGGGCATGGTTGAGGTTGTGTGGTGAACCAATCGAAGCGATCCCTGATAACTCCACGTGTTGCTCTGTGCAGATCTATTCGTTAGCCTCATGACAGCGACCGAAAAGCCCATCATCGAGGTGAAGCACCTCTCGAAGCGGTACAGGATCGGGCTGGACCGGACGTATAAGACCTTCTGCGAGAGCGCGGTGAACGTTCTGAAATCGCCCGTAAAGGCGCTCAGGAAATTGCGGCAGCGCACGGATACCTTCTGGGCGCTGCAGGACATCAACTTCGAAGTGAATAAAGGCGAGGTCGTGGGCATCATCGGCCGCAACGGCGCGGGCAAGAGCACGCTCCTGAAGATCCTGGCACGGATCACGCATCCGACGGAGGGCGAGGTCGTTCTGCGCGGCCGCGTGGGCAGTTTACTGGAGGTGGGCACGGGCTTCCACCCGGAGCTCACGTGTGCCTGCATGTCCTTTACGCCACGAGTTTCGCAGGCCTGCGTAACCACCAAGGGCTATAAGCATAGAGCCCCAATTCTTTAGTGGTGATAGTTGTATGGTGCTCAAAGTCAAGGCGCGATATGAGGATGAGGTCTTGAAGCCGCTGGAGAAGCTCAATTTGGAGGAGGGTGAGGAAGTGGAGCTCGAACTCAAGAAGAACGTTACAGACCGGACCTTTGGCATACTTTCGCTGAACCATGAGGAGATAGAGGGTATAATCGAGGACACTGAATATGGCTCTTGGTGAGCTCTCAGCACTTCCAACGGGCGAATTGATTTTTATCGACTCGAATATTTTGACCTATCACCTTTTGAATGACCCATTCTACGGTACAAGATGTAAAGAGTTTGTCAAGAAGGTGGAGAATGGAGAATACGAAGGCTTCATATCTCCACTAGTTGTATCTGAAACACTATTCAACTTGATAAAAGCCACCATTCTCAAGGCTTATCATTTAAGACCAAAAGAAATTGTCCCTTTTTTAAAAGCCAAACCTCAAGCAGTCAGTAACGTAGACCTTGAGCCGGCAATGGAGTTGTTTAACCTCTTTTCACTCGTGCCTATTTCAGAATCTGAGGTAAGAGCGTGCTATCGAGCAATAAAGGATTATTCTCTCTTGACCAACGATGCGTTTCATGTAGCAACGATGAAGCAGCGGGAACTCAAAAACATCGCGACGAACGATCCCGATTTCGAGCGCGTGGATTGGCTCACGATCTGGAAGCCGTGAGGTTTTAGCGGACTGCCACAGGCACCGAAGACTCATGACTGCGTTCTCCTTGTGGTAACGCTCCTGACTGGTCCAAGTTTTTAATGAGGACGAACGAATAGATGAGTAGAAACCGCTCAGGGCTCAGGCAGGGTCAAGGCGAACGAGGGAGCCAAGGTGAGTTATTCAACGGATCTATGCGACCGGAAGCAGTAACTTCGGCGTATCTTCTTGCAGCACTGCGTAAAGGCCAGCGAACCGGGAGATGGCGCGCACTGCACTTCTTAGACCGAGCGCTCATCAAGGCTTCCCTGGAGTTCCTGAGGCACGGCGGGCGGATCTCGAATGATTCTCTCCTGGAAAAACTCGAGCGACTCGTGGAGCAGTTAACCGAAACCCGAGGTACGCGGATCGTGAGACGCGGGTTGGCGAAGGCGGCTGCGCTACTTAACGGTATCGAGAACGGTATGATTGGTTGGGTGTTACATCTAAAAGAGTGGTTACAGGACCCGGATTATATCTTCTGGCTGGGGACAAACTTTTTTGCGAGCAAAAACCTTTACTAAAAAATGATAGATAAGAAGGTCTGCGTCGTCGGTGTTGGGTATGTCGGCTTACCCCTGGCCGAGGCGTGTGCACAGCATCTGAAGGTGGTCGGATTTGACGTTACCCCTGAGAAGCTACAGTCCTTGAGCACTACGAACAACCAGATGTGCCCATCTGCATCATAGCATCATGACCACCTCCGACGAGCCCATTATCGAGGTGAAGCACCTCTCGAAGCGGTACCGGATCGGCCTGGACCAGGCGTACAAGACCTTCTGCGAAACTGCCGTGACCACCCTGAAATCGCCGGTGCAGGCGCTCAGGAAGTTGCGGCAGCGCACGGATACCTTCTGGGCGCTGCAGGACATCACTTTCGAGGTGCAGCGCGGCGAGGTCGTGGGGCCGCAACGGCGCGGGCAAGACGACGCTCCTGAAGATCCTGGCGCGGATCACGCATCCGGCGGAGGGCGAGGTCGTGCTCAGAGGCCGTGTCGGCAGCTTACTGGAGGTGGGCACGGGGTTCCATCCGGAGCTCACCCGTGCCTGCATGTCCTTTGCGCCATGAGCTTCGATGGCCTGCGTAATCACCAAGAGCTATAAGCATACAGCCACAATCCTCTAGTAGTGATGGTTGGGATGGTGCTCAAAGTAAAGGCGCGGTATGAGGATGCGGTCTTGAAGCCGTTGGGGAAGCTCGATTTGAAGGAGGGTGAGGAAGTGGAGCTAGAACTCAAGAGGGGTTCATTACAAGATTTTCATGGAAAACTGGAGCTTGAAAAAGAGCTCGCAGACGAAGTGATTGAGCTGGAGCTTTGGGATTGAACTTCGTCAGTATACCATCTGGTACGCGAGTCTATGTGGATGCTAACGTACACCTCTATTCCGCCTTCAAGCATCCAGTTTATGGTACCTTGTGTCGAGATTTGCTGATCCGTATAGATGAGGGTGACGTGTATGGTTACACGTCTGATTTTGTTTTAGATGAGGTGTTGCATAAATTGATGATTGCGGAAGTAGCGAAGAAGTATACCTTGATGGCCACTGATGCAGTTCACGTAGCCATAATGAGAAGGCACGGACTGACGAACATCGCGACGAACGATCCTGATTTTGAGCGCGTGGGTTGGCTAACGGTCTGGAAGCCATAACTGATCACCAGAAGTAAGGCCAACTCGAAAAGCGCCACCAATGATGGTTTCCTGATTATCGTGCTCGTGTCAAGCTTCAGTCGTTGTTGTATCTTCTTCCCTCTTCTCGCTTCACGCTTCTCGCTTTCCTTACCCACCACGTCAGGCGGTCGAAGCCCGGGGGCGTAACTGCGTTGCGGGGTTGAGCAACAGCAGCTGCTCTTCCGCATGCGTCCACAGTGATTTCGCAAGCGCCAGGTTGGCGTTCGCGGGATCGGATTTGTCGACTTTGAGCTCGTCGATCGTATAGGAGATGCCAGCGGATGGCGCTGATAAGAACACGAGCGCCTTAGCTGCGCACCGGTCAGTGCAGATCGCGCGAGCGAGCGCGATTTGCGGGTCGGCTTCCGGGAACGTTTTAGCGGCGTATGATTCGACGAAGCCCTGCTCGTCGGCGATGAACTCGTTGAGCACATCATCTGAGATTTCGGCCTCGGCTGCCTGGATGCGATTGCGCACCCGCGCGGGCGTAGTGATAGCCATATTGGAAAATTCGCGCTGAGCGCGCTTAAGATGGGCTTCGCGCACACTTGGTGCCGAGAAAGCTTT
>CAYYNW010000104.1:0-4791 GCA_964473145.1 uncultured Halobacteria archaeon | reverse complement strand
CGACCTTCAAGACGCTCTCATCCGGCCCGCCGCGTGCTGCGCTGCTCTCCTTAGGATCTTGCTCGTCACGCGGCTCGAAGTAGAAAGTCCGGGGCTGAAAGCCGACGCAGCGGCACCGTCGACGTCCTGGCATGGTAGTAGCGTAGCGGTATGAATATATATTCGACTCCGTTATAAGCTTATGTATCTGAGATAAACCGAGCGAGGCCGCTCAGGTTGTACGCCTCGCGCTGGGCTGGCTGCTTCACCCGAGCCAGCAGGAGCATGACGGCATCAGAACTCCAGCAACTCCGCGCGGGTCAACCGAGTGGCGATCTCGTCTACCACGTGCCTCAAGTTCTTCTGGTTATCAAAGGCAGCTATACGCGCGGCTAAAATGGCCTTACCCACACTCTGTTGTGTCTGAAGAGTAGCAAGGAGATTCGCCAGGGCACGTTCGATATCATCCACGATGCTCACCGTCGCCTGCTGCGATGTGCGCGAGAGGGGATTCAGATCGATGCTGATCACCTGCTTGCCCAGCTTGAGTAACGCTTCGCAGCGATCACCATCTTCAAGTGGCGCGAGAACCACATCAGCGGCAAAGATGCCGTCCCTCGCGACCCGTGCACGTGCACTCTCCAGGCCAGGAATCCGCGCATCGGCGATATCGCCCAGTACGGTGGTCGCGCCGTGCCGCTCCAGATGCGCCTTGATCCGCCGCACGCGCTCCTCGGTCCAGTAGAAGATGTTCACCTCCAGCGGCGCGGTGATCAGCTTGCTCAATGCAATTACCTGCTCAGGAACGAGCGCAGCGACGTTGCCGTTCACCGAGATCACCGGCTTCTTCGCCGTGAGCAGGAGCGCAGCGGCGACCTCCGTGGCTGCTCGCGCGGCGGGTAGTGTCCGCTCGCCGATCAGGTAATCGAATGCTTCACCGCGGCCGTGCGCGATTAGACCCTGTTTGCTCGTGATCCCTGCTTTAATCCCCGCCACGATCTTCTCGCGTTTCACGAGTGACGCGTACCGTGGATGCGACTGCGGAATGAGCATTACCCCTCAGCTCCTCTCCAGGTATCCCTTTGAGATGTGTGCGCGCAGCAGAAATACCTTGCTTCACTGCTCCAGGATGAGAATCGACGCGGGCAGGTCGCCGTACATGATATTCACGCGCTCGGCCACCCGGTCTTCGGGTATCAGGTCGGGCTGGCCGGTGAGGATCACCGTCTGTGTCCACTCGTGCAGGTCGAGATTCGCGAGAAAGGCGCGATAGAGCTCCTGAATACTTCCCTGGCGGGCAACCCGCAGTCCGTACGGCGGATTGGTGATGATCCGGTCAGCATTGAGTGGTATGCTGGTAGCGTCGCCGGTGAAGAACTCCAGCTCCACGCCCGCGGCATCCGCGTTCTCCCTCGCGCCTTGCACGTGCTTCTCCACCAAGTCACAGCCGCGGATAGCGCGTCTCTTCCGCAGCACCCGAGCATCGATCGCCCGTTTCAGGTCCAGGAAGTGCCGCCGGTCCAGGAAGTGCAGGTTCCAGAGCGCGTAGTTCTGCCTGAACCAGTTGGGCACGCCATTGGCCCATAACCCAGCTTCGATGCAGATCGTTCCGGAGCCGCACATGGGATCGAGCAGGGTCTCGGTCGCCTCCCAGCCGGCTAAGCGGACGAGGGAATAAGCGATGCTTGGCTTCAGCGGTGCGGTATGCTGGTAGGTCCGATAGCCCCGTTTGTGGAGCGAGTCGTCACCGGTCGTGTCCAGGCTGATCCAGAACCGGTCATGCCTCGCCTCCGCCCGAATAATCACGTGTGGCTGGTCCAGATTGACCTTGAGCCGCACCTTCTGCTCCGCTTCGTAGCCGTCAATTACAGCCTGACCCACCACGCGGCCGATGTCCTCGGAGGTGAAGTCGTGGGTCCCTATTCGTTTCGGGCGTACCGCAAAGCTCTGGGCGGGGTGGATCAGGCGGGCGAAATCGATTGCGCGAGTCTGCTGATAGAGCTCCTCGAGCGTTGAGAAGGTGCACTCCGTGCAGAGCAGGAGAACGTGATGGAGCGACTTCGCACAGTAATTCAGCGTGAAGATGTCCGCCTCGTCCACACCGCAGCGGACCATCCCGCGATGCGCGACGACCGCGGTCCTGCCCGTGAGCTCATGAATCTCGCGTATCGCGATCGCTTCGAGTCCCAGCGTGGTGGTAGCAAGCACATCCATGCTTCAGTCTTGCCTCTTATATCCTTACGTAAACAACCGTGAGATAAGCGGTGGAAATACAGCAGGGAAGAGCGCCAGGAACATAGCGTTCCCGCCATCTCTGCCCGCTTTAGCTTAGCGCCTCTCGATCGTAATCTCGCGCTTCTTCGGCATGATCTGGCGCAGAATATCTTTCAGTTGCGTATCTGAGATCATGCCCTTGATCCTGCCGGTCTGTGCCAACGCGATGAGCTGGTTCTCCAGCACCTCGGCGAATTCAGGCTTGGCCATGCGGATCGTATTTAACCGCTCGCGTGCCTCGGAAGAGAGAATCTGCCTGAGCAGCGAATTCTTCGCCTCCGCGAGCTCCTGCCGGCGCTGCTCATCCGATTCAGCTGCGAACTGCTGCTGCTGGATCTGCTCCAGCTTACGCCGCCTGATCGCCTCTAAATCCTCATCGCCTGCCATCTTTCGTTCTCCCTCACCACTCGCTCGCTTCTTTCTCTACGTGCCGTTACTCCGCTTTCGATCCCGGTTGCGTGAGCTTGAGTTCGTGCGCCGCGTTATCGAGGAACTGCTGCCCTTCCGGTGAGATCTTGCGGCCTCGTTTCGTCTTCGTCACGTAGCCCGCGCGTTCCAGCTGTGAGAGCACCTCGCGAATGATCTTGCCCGAGGCTTCTCTGAAATGCTCGCGCCTCGTGCCACGCCGCGCCCGCCCACCGTAATAGGTGCGCAGCCTGGCCACGCCGACCGGGCCGTGGAGATAAATCTGACGGAGCACGGAGGCGCAGCGCACCCACCACCAATCCTCATTCTCCGGCGGTAATTTCGCGTTCGCGCCCCGTTTCACCTCTAAGCCCCACTTCGGTCGCGTGATCGCCTTGTTCTTCTTCAATTTCTCCCCTACTGCCTTCACCAGCTTAGCCGGCGGCACGTCGTATACGGTCGTCATCTCAAGTACCCATTTATATGCCACGAGGAGATAAAAGGTTATCAAATATAAGGCTTGAGGTTTCCTGCGAGGTTCCGCGTCAATGGGGGTCAAGATCGGCCTGGAATGCCATGCACAACTGCTTACGAAGTCGAAACTGTTCTGCACCTGCTCCACGGCATATCAGGATGCGGAGCCGAACACGCATGTCTGCGCGACCTGTCTGGGCCTGCCGGGCGCGCTGCCTGTGGTGAACCGGCGTGCGGTGCGATACGGGATTAAAATCGCGCTCGCGCTGGGCTGCACCGTGCAGCCGGCGATCATCTTTTACCGGAAGAACTACTACTATCCTGACCTTCCCCGGGGCTTTCAGATCACGCAGTACGACTTCCCCATCGCCTTTAACGGCCTGGTACGGATCGGAACCGAAGACGGTGAGGACGGCAAAGAGCGTGAGATACGCATCAGGCGGGTGCACATGGAGGAGGATCCCGGCCGGCTCGTCTATCGCGGCACGATCGACACCGCGACCTATGCACTCGTCGATTACAATCGCTCGGGCATCCCGCTCGTGGAGATCGTGACCGAGCCGGACTTGCGGTCGCCGAAGGAGGCGCGGAGCTTCTTGAATAAGCTGCGGAGCATCCTGGAGTATCTGGGTGTCTTTGACGGTAACCTGGAGGGTGCGATGCGCGTGGATGCGAACATCTCGATCGAGGGCGGTGAACGCGCGGAGGTGAAGAATATCTCCTCCTTTAAAGGCGTGGAGCGGGCACTCCTCTTCGAGATCACACGGCAGAGGCATGTCCTCCGCCGCGGGCTCACCGTGCAGCAGGAGACGCGCCACTACGACGAGGTGCGCGGCATCACGCTCTCCATGCGGACAAAGGAGTTCGAGCACGATTACCGCTACTTCCCGGAGCCCGATCTCGTCCCGATTCGCATCGCACCCTATGTCGCGGGAGTCCAAAAGGAGATACCCGAGCTCCCGGACGAGAAGAAGCTGCGGTTTGTGACGCAGTACGGGATCTCGAGAGAACACGCGAACGCGCTCACCTTTGACATCCCGACTGCGGACTATTTCGAAGCCGTGGCGGCGAAGCGCGATCCGAAATTGAGTGCAACGTGGATCGCGGACGTTCTCAAGGGCGAGCTGAACTATCGCTCGCTCTCTATCTCTGAGGGCTCAGGACGAATTTCGCCTGATGCGTTCGTTGCGATCCTCACGTACCTGAAGGACGGTGTGATCACCGAACGTGGCGCGACGGAGATCATCCGGGAGATGCTCGACCATGGTGGTGTGCCCCGGGAGATTATCGAGCAGAAGGGGTTGGGAAGCATCGGCGGCGATGCGATTGCCACCGCCATCGAAACGGTGCTCAGGGAGCATGAAGCTGCCGTGCAGGACTACTACGCGGGCAAAACCGTGGCCTTGAACTTCCTCGTCGGGCAGGTGATGAAGCAGACCCGGGGGCGCTCAGAGCCCAAGGAAGTCCGTACGCGGCTCGAAGCGCGATTGGGGCAATAAAACCTGGCACCTCTCCCCACGCAGGGCAAGCGTGCTTGGTGAAGAAACTCACGGTTGAAGTCTTCCCGTCGTGGGATCACCTGCTCTTTCACGCTTCACACGCGTCCGCTTGCGGCACGTAGAGCAGCTCAACGCGTCCTCACCCTCTTCCGATCGGTCG
>CAYYNW010000103.1:0-4839 GCA_964473145.1 uncultured Halobacteria archaeon | reverse complement strand
CGGCTCGAACGCGAGATCGGTGAGATAAAAGCGCGACTCGCTATGGCGTGACCGCGAAATCCAGTTGTTGTGGTCCCGCGTGGCTATTCCGTATTCTCACTCTTCCGTATCGCTTCGCAGCCCACGGGGGGGGAACATCTAACCTCGCCTCTGGTAGAATAAGGGGAAAGAGAGAAAAGATCGCGCATGAGAACAATAACCTGGGACGATGAGACGGCAGTGGTGAAGCTCATTGATCAGACGCAGCTGCCCGCGGAATATCGTATCGTCGCCTGTGCACACGTGGATGAGCTGATCGCGGCGATCCAGCAGCTGCAGGTGCGTGGCGCACCGGCACTGGGCGCGGCCGGCGCGTTTGGTGTCGTGCTAGCGTGCTTGCACGCGCGGACCGATGCTGAATTAGAGCACCAGCTGGAGCTGCTGAGAACCGCACGGCCCACCGCGGTCAACCTCTCCTACGGTGTTGCCCGTGCGACTCGCGCAGCGCAGCGCGGTACGACCATGGAGGAAAGGGCGCGCCTTGCCCTGGAGGAAGCGAAACGGCTCGCCGATGAGGATGTCGCGGCGAACAAGCAGCTCGGTGTGCACGGAAGTACGCTGCTGGAGGATGGTGATGTCGTGCTCACGCATTGTAACGCCGGCCGGCTTGCCTGTGTCGATTGGGGTACCGCGCTGGGTGTGATACGAGCCGCAGTCGAGCAGGGCAAGCGGATCGAGGTGATCGCCAGCGAGACGAGACCGCTCAATCAGGGCTCACGGCTCACCGCGTGGGAATTGCTCGAGGATAACATTCCCGTCACGCTTATTACGGACAGCATGAGTGCCGCGATGATGCGATCCGGCAGGGTAACCAAGGTGCTCGTCGGCGTGGATCGCGTGGTCAAGGAGGGTGTATTCAACAAGATCGGCACGTACATGCACGCGGTGGTCGCGAAAGCGCATGGCGTGCCATTTTACGTTGCCGCGCCGCTATCATCCTTCGATCTGGAGCGGAGCTCTACGGAGGTGGAGATCGAGGAGCGACCCTGTGAGGAGCTCATCTACTGCGGCTCGAAGCAACTCGCACCGCTGAAGGTCACGGTCTACAATCCGGCCTTTGATTTCACCCCCTTTGAGCTCATCTCCGCGCTGATTACGGAAAGGGGTGTGCTCCGGCCGCAGGATGTAGCCGCGCTGCGCACCGGAAACCGCTGAGTCAGCCGCTCGAGACGATCCGGATGATCGTGATCGCTGGGATGGCCTCTCCTTGCTCGCTGAGCCGCTCGTCCTCGGGCACGGGCTGACCGTTACGGAGCATGATCACTTCCTCAGGGTTGATCGCCAGCATTCCTACGAGCAGCTCATAGGTCGCGTCGTCCGCGACCTCCACGATTCTCTCCTCTTCTTTTCCCGCCAGGATCCGCACCTTCACGTTCACACGAAAGAGCCTCCCGAAATGTTCCCGTTACCATGAAGCTTAGAGAGAGAGCGATCGTATCCATTCTCCCCGTGCCTCACGCGTCGTGCCCACGACTAACCTGGTCTCGTGGCTTGTTCGCTCCACCATCCCGCGCGCCTCGATCGTCTCACCCACCACTGCCTGGCCGGCGTAGGTGTGCGTGAATGAGAGCACCTTAGCGATCTCAGGATGGTCTACTGCATAGATCGCCGGGCTGTCAAAGGCGAATGAGGCCTCGAGCACCTCCGCGGTTATCGTTCGATACCCCACTCGTTCGCCCTTCTCGTAATTCCAGCGGTCCAGGAGCTGCAATTCCGCGTCGTCACGTACGTAGAGCAGATCGAAGTACGTGCCGCTGATCGTGCCCCGATGCCCTTTCCGCTTCTCGTGCGCGATAAACACCTCATAGCTCAATTCCGGGTTCCGTTTCCGGTACAGTCTCTGCCACAGTGCCTCCGGCAGCTCGCCGGTTACCGCCGCGTTACGCGCACCCGCCACGGCAGCTCGCGCGGCATCGAACTGCTCGCGGCCGTAAATGACGAAATCGAGGTCCGAGTCAGGCGCATGGAGCCCGCAGAGATACGAGCCCGTGATGCCGATCCGATCCTGCGGTATGTGCCGGCTGAGGAACTCGTAAACTGCACGAACCTTCTCGTTGCGCGCTGCTATCCGGGGAAGCTGAGTTGCGGGCCTCAGCAGCTCCTTTATTGCTCCTTTCGGCACGGTATGGACGGTATCGAGATACTCGGGCCGCCGTGCACGCAGGAATTCATACGCCTCTTCAAACCCTACTTTACGGTACCGACCACGTGCCGAGTCGCGATCACCGTGCGCATCGGGAACATACCGGAGGAAGCATTCCAGGCCCTCGCCGCCCCGATCGTAGGCGACCACCGCAAAGATCCAATCCTGCTCTGTGATCACGAAATCCCGTAGTCGTGCCCTCATGCGCGCTCTACCAGCCCCTCAGTTTTATAACACCGGAGCATGAAATATAAGGTGGTCACATGAAGCTGCTCTTGAAATTCCCCCTCTCGCTGGATGAAATGCCCTACACGGCTGAGATCATCCTGGAGACTGGCGTGAAGATCAATATTGACCGGGCGACGCGTGGTGAATTGATCGTGGATGTCCCGTTTGAGAAGGCGGACCAGATCGCCGAGCTCTTCCGTGAGAAGGGTGTCGAGGTCCGGAAATTGATGAAGCTCGTCGCGTGGGACGAGGGGCGCTGTGTTCACTGCGGTGCCTGCATCTCCGTCTGTCCCACGGAGGTCTTCGCCTTCAATCCCTCCTGGCAGCTGAACCTCGATGAGGAGCGCTGCATCCGGTGCGAATACTGTGTGAAAGCGTGTCCGCGAGCCGCTTTAGTCTGTGTGGAGTGAAGAGCGATGAAGACCGTGGGTATTGCTGACACGACCTTCGCGCGCTACAATATGGGTGCCGCGGCGATCGATGAGCTCCAGAGACATGCTTCCCTTAAGATCGAGCGGTATACCGTCCCGGGCATCAAGGATCTACCGGTGGCCGCGAAGAAGCTGATCGAGGAACGCGGCTGCGAGCTCGTCATGGCACTCGGCATGCCGGGCCCGAAGGCGATCGACAAGCAGTGCGCGCACGAGGCCTCCATCGGGATTATCACCGCGCAGCTGCTCACCGCACGCCATATCATCGAGGTCTTTGTCTACGAAGACGAGGTCGAAGATGAAAAGGAGCTCGCCCGGCTCGCCGATCGCCGTACGCGGGAGCATGCGCAGAACGTGATTCGCCTGCTCTTCAAGCCTGAGGAGCTGACGCGGCGAGCAGGAACGGGCCAGCGTGAGGGGTTCGAGGATGCAGGGCCTTTAAAAGGCTGAGAAGCAAAATTAAACTAACCAGGCACTTGGTATAGGGGAAGAGATGATAAAGAAGCTAAAAGTAAAGAACTACAAGAGCTTGAAGGACGTAGAACTTGAACTCGGTAAATTTAATGTGTTAATCGGCCCGAATGCGAGTGGAAAGAGCAATTTACTGGATTGCTTGGCCTTCGTTTCCGAACTTACCGAAGACAATGTTTACAAAGCCTTAGAGGTTAGAGGGGGATACGAACGTGTTGTATTCGGTGGCGGAAAAGAAAAGATAGAAATATCCTTTGAGTTCGTGCTCGATACTAAGGCTTCCGAGTTTTTTATTTCGCTCTCTGAAAGAGGTGTGGTTGAAGAGAAGTTATCCATCGAAGGGGAAACGATAATCGAGCACCATCCAGGAAAGGTGGCAAAAATACTGGTGCCTACCACGTCTGGTACTGAATATAGACAAGTTGATTTCGGAGATAAATGGAAATCAGCAATTACGGAATGTCCTGAACTCAGAGACTATCTTACCGCTTGGCGATCGTATAATTTTATGACCTCCCAGATGAGAAGAACTGATTCGGCAAAGAAGAACCTGATTTTGGAGAAAACAGGGAAAAATTTAGCGCAGGTTTTGCTCTCGTTGCATAGCGAGCGTCCCAAGACCTTTGATAAAATAGAAGAGATATTAACGCAAGCGATCCCGCAGATCGATGAGCTTCTGACTCCATTAACAGAAAGTAGCGACCTATACAGCGAAACATATGTAGCAGTCAGAGAGAAAGGCTTCGATTCTCCGTTTAATTACTTCCAGGTTTCTGATGGCACGCTCAAGCTGCTGGCGTATATCACTGCAATCGCCATCGAAGAGGCGAACGTGGTTTGCTTTGAAGAGCCGGAGAACTTCATTCATCCGCGACTATTTGAGCTTTTAGTGGAGGTTTTGAAGAAATCGGATAAGCAGATCCTCCTCTCCACGCATTCTCCCTATCTCGTCGATTTTGTTGAGCCCGAAGATGTAATAATAGTAGAGAAAAAGGACAAAGAGACGGTGATGAGTAGAATAAAAGATGGAGCTAAGCTCAAGGCACGGTTAGCAGAGCTGGGGCTGGCACTTGGCGAATACTGGTATGGCGGGGGCCTTGGCGGCAATCCATGATCGGCGTTATAGTTGAGGGTGGGTCTGACGAGAAGGTAATTCGCGAAATTGCTCATAAGCTGGGAGTTCGCGTAGAGGTAAGGAGATCTAAAAGAGGTGCAACGATACAAAGTCCGAGAAAGACAAAATCGTATGTAGATCTGTTCTCTGATTGTGAAAAAGTAGTGATACTGAAGGATTCTCATTGCTCTGATCCACACGCGAAAGAGGAAAATTTAAAGGATAAATTGGAAGAATTAGGATTATCATTCGACGAATCTCTTCACATCTGCATGGTGGTTCATGCGATAGAATCGTGGCTTCTCGCTGACGAAGAAGCTATTAGCGACTACCTTGGCTCGAAAGTAAAAGAGCTTCGCAATCCTGAAAACGAATGCAAGCCCGAGGAGGTCTTAGAAGAGCGGTTTAAGAGA
>CAYYNW010000102.1:0-4860 GCA_964473145.1 uncultured Halobacteria archaeon | reverse complement strand
CATTAGATACGAAAGTCCCATTCGTGAAATAAAGGAAAAAGCCCGTGAAGTTGAGAAAAAAGATAGTGATGGAAAAGAATTCTCTTTTCCCATTCGGATTTGGTGCTTGGGTATTGTTTATGGTAACGCCTTCTTAAGCGCCTCCAAAACCAATCGACCCGCCTGCTGCATGATCGGCCGTTCGGGGCCCATATAGGCAACGCACTCATTGTCATGCAGCTGCACGACCTTCTCCTCAAAGGCCTTTTGATCCGCATAGGAGGTCCCGATCAGCTTCGCGGCGATCTTCGAGGCAGATCCACAGGGAGTGTCGCGCAGCACGTTGATGTGCTCAATCACCTTCAGCTTCGGATTGACCCGCACCGCGAAGCGCGGCGTGCCGAATGACTCGGCGAATTGCTGGATCTCCTCGTGCTCACTCGTCTCCAGCGTGCAGAGCGGCTCGAGGAATGCAATCGCGATCCCTCGCTTCTCGAGCTCCTGCTCGATCGAATAGCGCCCTTCCGGGATGAGGTTCGGATCTTCGAGAGCCCAGAGAACAGCCCTGGCACCAGTCTTCTCCGCGATGAGTGGCACGAGATCGCCCGCCTTCGGGAGGATGCCCAGCACCAGGATGAGATCGCAGGGACAAAGCGGGAGATCCTGCGGCAGGTCACGCGCGGGATCGTCCAGCGAGACGGCCGCGACCTTCAGATCGTAAATGCAGACAATCCGATCCGCAAAGCCGCTCGAGACCAAATGCTCCGTGACCAGCTCACCGAGCGATCCGTGATAAAGGATGTATATGCGAGTATTCATGGTGCCGAATTCAATGTACCGATCCGGGATGAGCGTCGACCGACCGGCGCGGCGGCTTACACCAGTATCCGCCGATAGATCTCACGATAGACCGTTGCGAGATCGCCCTTCGCCTGCCGAAAGACATCTTTATCCAGGCTCTGGATCTCGCCTCGCTGCTCGTACGCCTCTCGATCCCAGAACCGGCAGACGTCCGGCGTGCCCACCTCGTCCGCCAGGAGGATCTCGCCGCTTGCCGCACTCTTCCCGAACTCCAGTTTATAATCAACGAGAATAATCCCTTTCTGGTGTAAATAAGCGCTCATGAGCTCGCCAACCCGAATGATCTCAGTTTTGATCTGCGCGAGCTCGTTCGCGGTCATCCAGCCCTGCTCAAGCAGTTCCTGCTCGGTTACCGGGCGATCGACGCGCTCGAACTTCGTGGTGAATTCCACGTAACTCCGGGTGAGCGGTGCACCTTCGCACAGCTCGCCCTGAGCCATGAGCTTGCTGCTGAGTTGCACCTCGCCTTTTTGATATCGTTTCCAGAGCGAGCCATAGAGGAAGTTGCGCGCGATGACCTCCACGGGCAGGATCTGCACCTCTTCTGCCACCATGATGTTCGGCGGCACGTACTCTTTGAAGTGCGTCCTGATTCCTGCAGCCTCGAGCTGCTCGAACCAGAAGCAGGAGAGCTGACAGCAGATCGCGCCTTTATCCTCGTATGCGGCCTTCTTAAGACCATCAAAGGCCGTAACTCGGTTCGTAAAGAGAAAGAGGATATCGCCATTCGGCCGCTGGTACAGGTCCTTCGCCTTGCCACTCCGCAGAAACCTTGCCTCTTCCATAGGATTACCAATGCCGCCCCTATTTTTAAATACACCCGAGCACCACTCTTTCTTAGGTAGGTAGAGATGCGGTAGCGGCGAACCGCGAGTTCGGCGCTGCTCTGCATGCACTCCGGCGGAATGAATGGTGCGCTCCTCATGAGGACAGCAAAGCTGAAACGGCGGACGAAAGAGACGACGATCGGGGTAGAGCTGAACCTCGATGGTGCCGGCACACACGAGATCAGCACGACGATCAAGTTCTTTGATCATATGCTCGCCACCTTCGCCCGGCATGGCTTCTTTGACCTGGTGGTGAAGGCGGAGGGTGATTTGACCCACCACATTATTGAGGATGTCGGCATCGTCCTGGGTCAAGCGTTTCGAAAAGCGCTCGGCGCTCCTGAATCGGCGGCACGAGCGCAGACGGTGCGGTTCGGCGCTGCCACGGTGCCCATGGACGAGTCGATTGCGCACGTGGCGGTGGATATTGGGGGTATCGGCGGTCTCGGCCGGGGCATTACGGTCTTCGAAGCCGAGTTCGCGCAGGAACGGGTCGAGGATCTCAGCACGGAGAATGTGCCCCACTTCATCAAATCCTTCGCGACGCACGCATGCTTCACGATTCACGTCACCGCAGAAGGTGAGAACGAGCACCACAAGATCGAAGCGATCTTTAAAGCACTTGCCCTTGCGCTCGATCGGGCAACCCGGTTTGAAGAGCGACGTAAACCGACCTGATCCGCCCCGCTGCGCGGGTGCAGCAGCTTACTAGACGAACGAGCATGTGGATCGAAGATTACCGGCCGAAGCGATTGGACGAGCTGAGAGGGCATGATGAGGTGGTGACCCGGCTCCAGGGCTTCGTCAAGGAGCGAACCATCCCCAATCTGCTCCTGTGGGGTCCCCGGGGGGCTGGTAAGACCTCGCTGGTCTACGCGCTCGCGCATGAGTTCTATGGCGAGGAGTATGCGGAGAACCTCGTGCATATCGAGACTGCGGATTTCGTGCTGCAGGGCAAGCGGTGGTTGAAGGAGAATGAGCGGTTCAAGATCTTCTACGATGAGCAGAAGTCCGCACTCGTGCTGTTCAAGGAGATGATCCGTGAATACGCCATGATATCACCGATCAACGCCCCCTTCAAATTGCTCTTCTTCGCCAATGCGGACCTGCTGCCCCGCACGCTGCAGCAAGCCTTGCGGCGGATCATGGAACGGAGCGCGAAAACCGCGCGATTCATCTTCGCCACCACGAAACCCGCGGGCATCATTCCTGCTCTCCGGTCCCGCTGCCTGAACCTCCCTATACGCTCGCTCGAGCTGAACGGCGCCCTTGAACATGTGATCCGCTCGGTCGCGGAGCAGGAAGGCCTGACGGTCACCCGCGAGGGATTACAGCTGCTGGCCGACTATGCACGCGGCGACGCGAGCGCAGCGTTAACGATCCTGGAAGCAGCAGCCACGGCTGCCGCGCCGTTGCGCGCGATCGATACCGCGGAGATCGAAGCCGTTGCGGAACTCGCGTTCTTCCACCGTAAGAAGGCCGAGGAGTTGCTTGAGCTCGCCTTCGAGGAGCGGTATAAGGACATGCGGTCGCGATTGGAGTTCCTGCTGCGTGATGAGCGAATCGGTGGCAAGGAGCTGCTCGTCGAGCTCCACGAAGCATTGCGGCGGAAGATGCAGACCCGGCTGGCCACCGCTGATGCGCGCCTCTTCGCACGACTCGTGACGTACGAAGGCGAAGCGGATTTAAAGCTATGCACCTCTTTTTATACCATTGTGCAGCTCGAAACCATGCTGCTGAAGATGGCCCAGGCCCGGCGCCTGAGCGGTAGCGTGAGGTGAGCATGACATCAACAGCGAAATTCTGGCGGGAGCAGGAAGCGCGGTATAATCTGGAGGGGACACGCTGCACGAACTGCGGCAGTTACTTCTTCCCTCCACGGTCCGTCTGCCCGCACTGCAGACGAAAGGGATCACTTGTGCCCCATCAATTCAAAGGCACGGGTGAGGTGGTCACCTATACCACCGTCTATCAGGCCCCGCGAAACAACAACCGGCAGGTGCCGTTCAATCTCGCGATCATCAAACTGGATGAGGGGTCTCGGTTGCTCTCCGAGGTGGTCTGCGAGCCCGAAGCGCTGCGTACGGGGTTGCGGGTTCGCGCGGTCTTCCGTAAACTGGGAGAAGAGGGGGAACGGGGCATCATCTACTACGGGACTAAGTTCGTGCCAGCGTGACGGACGGCTTGCTGTGGGTGGGTGGGTGGAGATCCATGACGCTGAATGAGCTCCTGGACGCGGTGATCTTCAAAGAAGTGTACACTGCCGTCAAGGAGGTCCGGAAACTGAGATATCAGCCCTCGGAATTACCCGCAGGGATCGTCGAGCGGCTGGCAACGGATAGCGAGTTCAGGCAGCGCTATCAGGCGAAGCTCAACACCCTCCTGAAGCGACTGGGGCATAAGCACCTGGAACTCCTCGCGATCGATCCGGCGTCACATTCATTAACCGTGCGCTACACGGCGTATTACACCGGTAGCCGGCAATTCCCGGAGATCCATTTGAAGACGCTCCTAGTGCTGTACGATGCGGTCGGCGTGGATATCCGTGATCCCGCGATCTTCCGTGAGATCGTGGAGAAGGCGAGATGCGACCTGGGTGAAAAGAACCGTAAAGAGAAGGACGAACGGCTCAATCGGTTTGCCGCGCTCTTCAAGTGGGCGCTGGACGAGGCCCTCGTGCCGGCCGGTGGAGTGCGCGCTGCGCCATCAAGCTCGGCGCGAAAAACTGACTCCATAGCTTCAACCTGGTAATCGTCAAAGCATCTCTTTTTATTCCGCCAGCGCCATGGATGAGTACGTACGATGAAGGAGCTAGCGCAGTACTTTCGGAAGGACAATTATGCCGCGTTGACGGGCATTGAGCTCCTGGAGTTCTCGGAGGGAAAAGCGAAGGTAAAGCTGGAGCTAACCAAGGATCACCTCAACAGCGGTGGTTCGGTACACGGTGGCGTGCTCTTCACCCTTGCTGATTTCGCCTTCGCCGTGGCCGCGAATTCGCACGGCACGGTTGCTGTAGCGATCAACTCCTCCATCTCGTTCTTCAAAGCGGTATCGATGGGCACGCTCTTCGCCGAGGCGAAGGAGATCTCCTACCATCCGAAGATCGCGAGTTACCTCGTCGAGGTGACTAATGAGCAGCACGAGCTGATCGCGACCTTCCAGGGCATGGTATATCGCAAGAAAGAGAAGTTGA
>CAYYNW010000101.1:0-4944 GCA_964473145.1 uncultured Halobacteria archaeon | reverse complement strand
TAATCAATGTTCTATTTTCGTCTATCAGGCCGATTAGAACGTCTTTCAAGCAATAAGCCGGTAGTATAACACCTGCGACTCTTAACTCTTTTGGGGAAGAAAGGGGCAATATTTTAAAAGGAACATTTAACTTTATCGCATCTTTAGGGGCTATAACTGTTCTTGGACTACCAGAATCAACGATAGCTACAACCTGCCCATAAACCCTGTATTCCAATGATCTAACCATTAAGGATACAAATGCAAATAATCTCTCCTCACCAGGATACGCCTTCCCAACATGTAGTGGTACCCGCATCACCACATCATCAGGACTAAAGGATAAACACTATGTCTTTTGGTGGGATTGACGTAACGTATACCCAGCGCGGGTCTTCTCCGCGCTCTTCGATTTTGTTCAGGAGTTCTTGCATGTCGTCACCTACGCCCAGTATACCCTCATCTTTTACGGCTATTACCTTGCCTTCAAAAATCTTTTTATAACGGTCATAGTTCACACTAAACCATTTGCTATCTCGTTCAATCGCTTTTAAAAGCTCGAATTCCTCCTCTTCCGACTTTATTCGTATCCTTTCCCCGAACATGCCTTCTCCAACCCCCCTTGCTTCTTCGCCTTAAACTATAGCTAATTTATGAACTCCTCAATATAAACTTAACGAAATGTACGAACTCCCCCGGGTTACCATAAACTTATGTATTGTAGGTCTTAGACCACAGCACCTCCTCCGCCGCCCGTTTCACCTCGCCGCGATACTGCTCCGGCGTATAGACCCCGATTTTGTACTGCTGCTCGAATTCGCGGCTGAGCATGGTAACGAGCGACGAGACCTCGCAAAGCCGCTTGAGCGTGGTCCCGAGGAGCACGGTCGCCGCGCTGACCTCCAGTTCCTCCTGCTTCGGCTGCTGGACATCGAGCAGGACATAGCGTTGATCGACGCCCGCGCGCGCGCTGATCTCCGCGACGATCTCCGTCTGCTTCTGCTCGTGCTGTAAGTCCGCGACTACCCGCGGTTCGAGCTCGTTCACAGCCGCATAGACCGCGCGTTTGAACAATCGGCGTTCGTCGATCCGCCGCATCAGCTCCTGCGGATAGCCCTTTGCGTCCCTGAGCGCGGTGGTAATGGTCGCGTCGTCCATGGTGCGTAACGCCTGTGCGTACTCCTCGGGCTCCATATCGGGCTGTGCATGGATGAACGCATCGAGTGCGTGCACGAACATCACCTGCGCGATCCGGCTGGTGTGGTGGTTATAGACCGTGGGATGCATGAGGAACCGCGAGAAGAGCAGATATTCCGCGGGCGGGATCCCTTTCTCCGTGATCACAAGCTCCTGGTTGCAGAACTCCAGGCCACGGATGAGCCGGATGTTATCCACCACGCCGTAGGCCACGCCGGTATAATACGAATCCCGGACCAGATAATCCATCTTGTCCACATCGATCTCGCCATTCAAGATCCGTGCGAGGTCACGGGGCTGCTGCGGGTCGGGCCGTTCGCCACGAATGTAACTCAGCAGCTTGTGCCGGTCAAGGCAGTACGCCTCGAGCACGTCCGCGATCGTGCGTGCTGGCAGGTCGGCCTCGCGTCGCGCCCTCGGGTCAGGCTCGTGCTGAACGAGGACGTCTTCTATCTGCTCATGCCCCTTGCCCGTGTACTTCCTGATCAGCGGCTCGGTGACGTGCGAGTAGGGGCCGTGTCCGACGTCGTGGATGAGCGAGGCAGCGAGCAGCTCCTGCTCCTCGCCCTTCGCCACCTCGAGCCGATCAAGCACGAGGTTCATCAGATGGTACGTGCCCAGCGAATGCTCGAACCGCGTATGGTTCGCGCCGGGGTAGACGAGGTAGGAGAACCCGAGCTGCCGGATCCGCCGCAGCCGCTGCATCTCCACGGTATCGATGATCGCGCGGGCAAGCTCATCGAAGGCGATATAGCCATGCAGGGGATCGCGGATTACCTGCATCATCTCTCACTCACGCCACCCTTTGCCGAGCGCCTTTAACGATCCGCTTCACTTTCTCGGCCACCTCCACCGCGGTGCGCCCGAAGATGCGCACCATCGGCTCCTTGCCCACCGCGCCGAGGTCGTAGATCACCTCGGGCACAAACGCGCGGCTCGCTTCTCGCACACCCCAGGCCATCGTCTTCTCGGCTGCAGGCTCGTTCGCGCGATCAAATGAGCTGATCGGCATCCCCAGCAGGCTGCAGGTTTTGAGGATCGCGGGGGTGTATCTCAGGTTCAGCGCGCTCCGGCACGCGCTATCCCGCGCCATCATGGCGAGGATCAGCCGCGCGATGTGATCACTGGCACCGAAGGCGACGCAGCCCGCTCGTATGCCGTCCTTTGTACGGACGATCCGGCCGTCGACCGCTGCGATGTCCTGCTCGCTTCTTGCGTCCGCGATCGCCATCCCGATGTTCGTGCCGACCTCAGGTAGCACCTCCGCGAACCCATCGAGCGAGCTCAAGATCTGAACGGCTGCTGTTACGTTGCTCAGCACGGCATACCGGTCGGCATCCGTGCGGATATGCTGCAGCGGGTCAACCACGAGCATCGTGGCGACCTCCGTGCCGCCGGCGATCGCGTGGTGGACGAACCGCTTTGCCGCGGCCGCGGCTTCATGGAGCGGCATGCCCTTCGCCAGCTCGGCGGCCAGCGCCGCGGAGAATGAGCAGCCGCCGCCGTGCACGACGCGCTCGGTTTGCACGAGCGGGTAGCGCAGGAGTGCGAATTTGCCATCGTAGAGCACATCCGTTGCCCAGCCGGCTGCGCGCTCGTCCTCGAGATGTCCACCTTTGATGATGACCGCGGGCGCCCCGAGCTGGTGGATCGTGCGCGCAGCGGCCTTTGCATCCTCCGTGGTGCGGATCTCCTCCAGCCCGGAAAGGGCGCGCGCTTCCGGCACGTTCGGTGTGATCACCGAACAGCGGGGCACGAGCTGCTTGACGAGCGTGTGCAGTGCTTCCTCTTCAAGTAACGCGCCGCCAGAGCCTGCCTTCATCACGGGATCCAGGACGAAGGGGATGCGGTAGCGGGCAATCGCCGCGGCGACCGTCTCGATGATCGCGGGCGAATAGAGCATGCCGGTCTTTGCGTAATCCACCGCAAGCCCGGGATCATCCATAATCGCCGCCAGTTGTGCCTCCACGACCTCCACGGGCACGTCGTGCACCGCATGCACGCCCACGGAGTTCTGCGCGGTAAGCGCGGTGATCACCGAGGCGCCATAGACGCCGAGCGCGGCGAAGGTCTTGAGATCAGCCTGGATACCCGCACCACCACTGGAATCCGAGCCCGCAATGGTCAGTGCCCTTCGTCTTCGCATCGCTTCGATTGCTAGCTACTTATATATAATAGATACAAAGAGAGAAGCGGAGGTGCCGCTCCGCCTAGCTGCTTACTTCACCTTGATGATGCTGTATTTCTCGCGCATCTCGCGGGTGATGAACCCCAGCCCGCAGCGGTTACCCAGGATCACGATGATGATCAGCTTCTCCGGTCGCGTGAGGTTCAGCTTCGGCTTTCGGCCGTGCACCTTCTCCAGGAGCTCGTAAAAATAGATGCTTACCTCGCGCTCGACCTTCTGGGTTGAAATCTCCTCCTTCATGCCGCGTCGCTCTACCCGGAAGCCGACCGTCTCACCCGGCTCTATCTCGTCGATATACCGCTCGATTCGCTTCTTCAGCTCGTCGATCAGGCTCTCGGGAGTTACCGAGAAGGACTCGTCAATAGGGATCACCCGGTTAACGTCGGGATAGCTCCTCTGCTCCGCGTCCTCGAGGAATCCCGCGATATCCTCAACGTTCCCGACCAGGACATTCTGAAAGCCCGTTCGTTCGAACTCGCCCTCACCTGCCAGCGCTTCTACCAGGTCCTCTTCGTGATTGCCGTCCCCTATCACCACGACGTTCCAATCCTCCACCATCTCCTTCCTCCCTTCCGTAGACTCATTGCAATCCGCGCTATAAGATCTTTTCGCTCCGCCCCGCGCCGTGCTGTGAGACCGGCCCGCCGCTCCCTTATTTATACCGCGCATTCCTACCTGATCGTGAGCCAGTCGGTCGAGCTTATCCGTCTGGAGACCGAGTGAGCTGGAGCTACATGCAACACGTAGAGGAAGCAGAGCGGGTTGAGCTTTCCCTGGTGCTCCCGGCACATACTGAGGTGGGGAAGCTCGAGGCGGCCGTGCGGCAGACGAAGCAGGCGTTAGCCGACTGCTGCTCCTCCTACGAGCTCCTCATTGCAGAAGACGGCAGTACAGACGGTACCGCGGAACTGGCGAGGCGCATCGCAGCTGAAGACCCTCTCGTGCGCCATATTCACAGCGATACCCGGTTAGGCCGAGGGCGTGCACTCACGCGGGCATTTCAAAGTGCGCGAGGCGAGATTTTGCTCTATATGGATGTGGACCTCTCCACCGATCTGGCGTATGTGAAGCCACTGGTCAACGCGATCCGTGAGGAGCACTTTGATCTCGCTACGGGCTCGCGGCGACTGAAGGCGAGCGTGGTGAGGAGGTCGGTGAAACGAGAAGCGCTGAGCGCGGTCTACAATGCGCTGGTGCGGTTCATCCTGCACTCAAAGCTCCGGGACCACCAGTGCGGGTTCAAGGCCGGTCGGAACGTGGTGCTCCTCCAGCTGCTGAGTGAGATCGAGGATACGCACTGGTTCTGGGACACCGAGCTGCTGGTACGCGCGCAGCGGAAGGGCTACCGGGTGAAGGAACTCGCGATCAAGTGGGAAGATAAGGGCAGCGCGGGCACGAAAGTGAAGGCCTTGGGCGACAGCAGGATGATGTTCTCTAAGATCATCCGGTTATACTTCAGTCTGAGACGTGAACGATGCGGGTGATTTTCTACACGGGCAAAGGCGGAGCGGGTAAATCGGTCATCTCGAGTGCCACAGCCCTGAAACTCGCGAGCCGGGGCTATAAGACGCTGGTGATCT
>CAYYNW010000100.1:0-5000 GCA_964473145.1 uncultured Halobacteria archaeon | reverse complement strand
GAGCGGCCGACCTGGATCTTACTGCTCTACCTACACTTCCGATCGTAAATCCACAATCTCCGAGAGCTCCGGACCGGTCGAGATCAGTTTCACGGGTACCCGCGTGTCTCGCTCCACCCGGGCGACGAACTCCTTCACCTGCGCGCTCAACTCATCATAGACCTGCACACCGCGGCAGGCGGGATCTAACTTATCCAAACCGCTGAGAGCGATCATCGTGGCGCCATTGATCATTGCGGAATAGGCCGCCAGGTTACCATCCCATTCACCGATTCGCCGTTTGCGCCCTGTGACGGTGCCGAATTCCTCGATATGCAACGCAGCAGCTTGAGCCTCGCTCATCTGCGTCTCGAACGGCCCTTCACCCACGCGTGTCGGGAACGATTTGAAGACCACCACCACGTCGTCCACCCGGGTGGGGCCGATGCCCACATCAGCAGCCATCTGAGATGCCGTGGTGTCCTTGGAGGTGACGAACGGGTAGGTGCCGTAGAAGAGCGAGATGCCGAAGCCCTGCGTGCCCTCGATTAAGACCGTCTCCTGCTGGTCCAGCGCCGCATTAACCTCCCGTGGCACGTCACAGATCAACTCCTGCAATTCCGGCAGGTCCTTCGCCTGCCGCGCCTTCCGTAAGACGCGCGCGGCATTGGCGGGCCCACAGCCGGTGCCCGTAGAGCCAATCTTGCTCTTCAAATACGCATCGCCGCGGTCCGCTACAATGTGCACCTCGTCAATGATGCTGCAGCGTCGATCCACACCGACCCGGCCGTGCAGCCCGATGGTCTCGATCTCGTGCATGAGCACGCGCGGGTCAACCAAAACGCCGGCACCGATCAGGAGCCGTGCTGATTCCTGCACGAAGCCGGATGGGACCATCCGCAAGGCGTATTTCTTACCCGCCACCTCGACCGTGTGCCCCGCATTCGGTCCTACGCCGCCGCGCGCCACAATCACCGGCCTATCGTGCTTCGCAAGATACGCAATGATCTTTCCCTTTCCTTCGTCACCGAAAAATCCCCCCACTACTATTGTGGCTGGCATGGCTAACCCTTTATTATGGCCTGACTAAAAGGTTACTAGAGCGGATGGAGGATAACGTGATGAAGGAAGATCAAGAGCTGCTCGTCAGTTACCAGCTCGGGGAGCGGATCAAGGCCGCCCTGATCATTGGCTCGAAGCTGCTGCTCGTACTGGAATCGCTCAGGGGTGAGGAGCTGGCAGGGGCGAAGAAGCTGCTGCTTACCTTCCTTGACGCGCTGGATACCGAGATCTGGCTCGCGGTACACGCGACGGGCAGACGTGAATTCACCGTGCTGACTGAGAAGCTCGAGCAGATTAGAACGGGAATAGAGGCCGGGGAGTTCTCGGCGGCTTTAGAAGCGTTTAGCTCAGCGGTAACGCAGGCGACGACTGCCTGTGCGACGACGACTAGCGCGATGGCCGAGCGCGGGTTGCTGTGAGCGGTCAGAGCGGCTCAGAAATAAAACTCGCGTACGTATTCCGGTTTCCGGGTCAGGAGATCCCGAATACTCACAATACCGATCGCGACGTCATTGTCAACGACCGGTAGTCGCTTGATACGCTTCCGCGCGGCGAGCTGACAGGCCTGCTCGATCGTGGCCTCTGGCTCAATGGTGGCCAGCGGAAAGGACATAATCTCTTTCGCCTTTACCTCGCTCGCTCGTTTATTCTTCAGCAAGGCCTTTAAGGCGATATCGCGTTCAGTAATGATGCCCGTGGGTTTCCCCTCCTTCGTGATCACCACACTCCCAATCCCCAATTCCGCCATATCTTCTGCTATTTTCGTTACCGGAGTCTCTTCATCTTCCGTAATAATGGGGCGGCTCATGATATCCTTCACCTTCATCGCCTCTCGTTCACCTCTCTACTTCCTGCTTGCTTTTGATAGTATGGTGCCCTACGGGTAAATAAAAGAAGGGGTTACGCGTCGCGCAGCATTTGCGCTTCAGTGACTTCCAGCGGTTACCGCCACTCGCCTGCGAAGAGCTTATTGACGTACGTCGGGCTCCGGGTGATGAGGTTTCTCACGCTGATTATGCCCACGAGCCGATCGTCTTCGACCACCGGCAGCCTTCGGATTCCCCGCTCTGCCATGAGCTGGCAGGCCTTCTCCAGCGGCGCGTCGGGCTCAATGGTGAGCAGAGGAGTGGACATGATCTCCTTCGCCGTCACCTCGTCGGGATTCTTCTTGAGTGCACACACTTTGATCGTAATATCGCGATCGGTAACAATTCCCACCGGTTTTCCCTTACTCGTGATGACGATACTGCCGATCCCCGCTATCTCCATCTTCTTGGCAAGCTGTCTAACACTGGTCGCTTCGTCCTCCGCAATCACGTGGGGGGTCATCACATCGCGGACTTCTAACATCTCGGTCGCCATTTCTCTGCAGCTCATTAGAGTATTAGGCGGTTCGCTATAAAGCTTTTCTGTGCCTTTCATTCATCCGGCTGTGGCGAGGAGCTCAGCATACCGATGATGTCCTCGCTGGCCAGGTCGAGAATGCGCCGTTTCAACTCCTCAAAGTGCCACTCACGCTCGTTCCCCAGTTCGAGCTCCTCGCGCCCGCCGAAGATCCGCTCCTTCACCTCTTTACCCACCACATCGTCGCGCTCCGGCTTCAGACGAATGATAACAGAGCCGGGCGGCAGAAAGTTCACGTATTCGTCGAGTGCACCACTGGTAATCCCACTGATCAAACCGTCTGCATCGCCATCGGTGATCCCGATCAGGCGAACATCAAACCGTTTCAGGATGTCGCCGGCGATGCTCGTCGTATCGTCCCCGACGGTCACCGCCACCTCAACTGCGGTATCAGGATCGACCAGCTTGGGGAAGAGCGTCTCGAGCGTATAGAAGAAGCACGCTACGCGCCTCTTCTTTCCCCGCGCCTCTCCCTGTGCAACGCCACCACTCACCCTGCGTCTCGGCTTCGTCCTCCTGATCACCCCTGCGGTCTTGATCAGCTCGTCTTCGAGGTTCAGCGGCGGTAACTTCCACAGATTGTGCTCGATCAACGTGCCGCCCACGATCTCGATGAGCTTGCCATCGCGCGCGACCAGCGTGATCCTCTGTTCCTCATTTTCCGCCGAGACGGTGCCGATAACCACGCCATTAACGACGATCTTCTCACCTGGTTCTACGCCCCTGATCACCCGCTGCACCACATTCAAGTCACATTTGCAGCGCGCTTCGAGCTCGTGCGGCGCCTTTTCTCGATGCGTGCCAAACGCATCCCGGAGCGTGCGGTAGATCCCTTCGTCTCCTGGCTTGATGAGCCAGGGAATAATGATCCTGCTGCTGTACTCCAGCTGGACGAACGAAATATCCTCCTTTGCTCCATGACGCTTCAGGAAATTGCTCAGAATGCCCTCGCCCAGGATGCAGCCGCTCTCCTCGCTCTTCGCATGGTTCACGGCCACGATGAAATCCCTGCCGCGCTGAAAGAAGTCAGCCACGACCTCCGAGGGTCGTAGATCTCGGGAGATATCGATGATCGCCCGCAACCCCGCATCAATCACGGCCGTTTTGCCCGTAATACCGCCCAGAGCAGCCTCTACCTCAAAACCCGCGGCTTTCAGACGCGCGATCGCGTCCTCAACGTTCCCTTCATCGATCACTTCTGGGCCATGAACAAGCAATCCCAGCGGCTTCATTACGTACTCTAGCAATCCCCGTGCATAAATCTTCTGTGAGCCTCATCCGACTAAGCTCACGAATCATTCCGGCACGCTGGCTCTCCGCTCCGCGCACATTGCCTTCGCCGGTACCATTACTTCTTTTATCGCGTGATGACAAACCTACACGAAGAGCCATGCTGGCGCAGGGAGAACGCACAGATACCGCGAGACGGCCGCTGCTGATGGTCAGCGAGAGCCAACGGAATGCGGATATGTACTACGCTACCCGGTTCCTCGTCTCTGACCCCATCATCTACCTCGTTCGTCCGGCTGATCGAAGCGAGCTGCTCGTCGTCCCCCAGATGGAGTTCGGTCGAGCGAAGAAGGAGTCAACGGTGAAGGAGATCCGTTCTTCCAGCGAGTACGGGCGTGATCTCAAGCTGGAGGAACTGCTCATGGCTATCCTGCACGCGGAGCAGATACTGGCAGTCGAAGTGCCGCGCTATTTCCCACTCTATACGGCCGAGGAGCTGAGGAAAGCGGGTATAGCGGTTGTGCCGGTGGAGGACGTGCCCATGACACGCGAGCGTGCGGTGAAGACAGAGCATGAGCTGCGGTATATGAAGCAGGCGCAACGAGCCGCTGAGAAGGCGATGGCCGTCGCAGTACAGCTCTTAAGGCACGCGAAGGTACAGGAAGGGGTGTTGATGGTGGCGGACGACGTGCTGACCTCGGAGCGGGTACGGGGAGCCATTGAGCATACCCTGATCGACTCGGGCTGTACCTGCGATGGTGGTGAGCCGATCGTGTCCTCAGGCACGAGCACCGCCGATCCGCACAGCAGTGGCTACGGGCCGCTCATCGCTGATGCGCCGATCATCCTCGATATCTTTCCACGTCTGAAGCGTGAGCGCTACTTCGCCGACATGACCCGAACGATCGTGAAAGGCACGCCCAGCCAGGCGATACGCGAGATGTACGGGGCTGTACGGGAGGCACAGGATGCCGCACTGGCACTCGTGAAAGCGGGAACTCCCTGCAGGGAGGTGCATTTCCGCGTCTGTGACCTCTTCGAGGAACGCGGCTACGAGACGCTCCGGCGAGGAGGTCGTACGGGGTTCATTCATTCTACCGGACACGGAGTCGGGCTCAACGTGCATGAGAACCCGCGGGTAGGGGATAACGACCAGGTGCTGCAGCGCGGCAATGTGATTGCCCTTGAGCCGGGGCTCTACGATCCCGCGGTGGGCGGCGTCCGGGTGGAGGATATGGTGCTCGTACTGGAGCACGGCTGTGAGAATCTGACGCGGTTCGAGAAGCAGCTCGTGGTCTAACCATCGTAAGAGGAAGGGAATAGGG
>CAYYNW010000099.1:0-5133 GCA_964473145.1 uncultured Halobacteria archaeon | reverse complement strand
AGACGAGTGAAAGAGCGTCTTTCATGGTACTGCTCTTCTTTTACTGGTTGCTTTCTTCTGGTAAAGCTTTTCTTTCGTGGGCTCTGCCCACGTCCCCGCAAGCCCTGAAAGGGCTTTAAGAAAAGGTTTATTCGTATCTCACTGCTTCCACCGGACTCATGCTCGACGCCTTCCGGGCTGGATAGAACCCTGAAAGAACGCCGACCACCATTGCCACGGCCATGCCGCCGAGTACGACCAGAGGTTTCACCGGGGCTTGAAACGCAATGCCGATCGCCGAGCTTGCGCCGAAGCTGATGATTTGCGCTACGATGATCCCGAGCACGCAGCCAACTACACCGCCCGCGAGACTCACGATACTCGATTCCAGGAGGAAGAGCGAGAGCACATCCCGGCTCTTTGCGCCGATCGCCTTCATCACCCCGATCTCATGCGTCCGCTCCATCACGGACATCAGCATCGTGTTCATGATGCCTATCGATGCAACAATGAGTGCGATCGCGGCGATGCCCACGAGGACGCCCCGGAGTATACTGAAGACGCTACCTATTTGCTCCAGCATGCTGCCCATCGTCATCGCGGTGGCGAACTCATCGAGCCCGTGGTTATCATTGATCCGTTTCTCGATCTCCTCTGCTAGTGCTTCCGCTTCATCGATATGGTAGACTCGCACCATGAGGTATTTTACCTCATCAGTTTGCATCACGTCCTTTGCAGCGCGCAACGTGAGGAAAACATGGGGATCGACGTCTGCAGCATACAGCGTGCTCGCCTTCGCAAAAACGCCGACCACCACGAACTTCTCGCCATTGATGAGCAGCTTATCGTTCACGTGTATCTCCTCATCGAAGAAGTCAGTGGCGACACGATTACCAATGACGCACGCCTTGTAATCATTCGTTCTGAGCCACCGCCCTTCCGTGAGCCCGACCGGATCCACATAGAAGCTCCCCAGCTCCTCGGCATCACCACCGAGGATAAAAATGGGCCTTCGTTCGTTCCGATACTCCACTTCCGCGGCATCGTACGTCATTGCGATTACCTCTTTGACACCGCCTATTCGCTGCAAATCTTTGATATCGCGATCGGTGAAGCTCCCCTGCTCCACATACGTTGCCCCGGATATCTTCCCGGGCATCACCGTGATGAGATCAGCAAAGGTGGTCAATTCGCCGGTGATCGCCTCTTCCATGCCGTAGCCCACGCTCACCAGGGAAACGATCGCCGCTATACCCACCGCAATGCCGAGCACGGTGAGTATCGACCGCGTTCTTCGTTCCCGTATGCTCCGGTAGGCCATGAGGACCTTATCGTTCATTGCTCACTCGAGTAACCGTCCGTCTCGCATCCGCTTCCTTCGATCTGCGCACGCTGCTATTTCAGGATCGTGCGTCACCACAATGATCGTCCGTCCCTCTTTATTCAGCCCGGTTAAGATAGCCATGATGGCCTTGCCCGTTTCACTATCCACGTTGCCCGTCGGCTCATCGGCAATGATAATCTCAGGATCGTTCGCGAGGGCACGCGCGATCGCCACCCGCTGCTGCTGCCCACCGCTCAGTTCCGATGGCTTATGATACGTGCGCTGCTCAAGCCCGACGTTTTTCAACACCTCCGCGGCTCGCTTAAATCTGATCTCTCGCTTCACGCCCGAGAAGAAGAGCGGGAGCGCGACATTCTCCAGGGCATTCAAGGTATGGACGAGGTTAAACTGCTGGAATACAAAGCCGATCTTATCCCTTCTGATCTCCGCCAGCTGGTTTTCGGTGAGCGTCGCTGTATCGATAGTATCAATGAAGACCGAACCGCTCGTCGGCTTGTCCAGGCAGCCGATCATATTGAGGAGGGTAGACTTGCCCGAGCCCGAGGGGCCAATGATCGCCACAAACTCTCCGTCCTGTATCTCCAAATTGACGTCATGGAGTGCATACACTTCCGCTTCGCCCATCCGGTAAATCTTCGTCAGGTGCTCCGTGCGAATCATGGCCCGTGCCTCGAGCTACCCGTATTTCGTCATTGCGGTCCTTGCCTGGCTCGTTTTCGCCGTGCCCGCAGCCAGACCAGGGCAGCGATCAGGAGAACGAGAATGACCACGCCACCAAGGAGCAGGGGATAGGGAAGTTCGCTCTTCGGCGCTTCTTTCACCTCAAGGCGCACCTCGTAGCCGGCCGTCTCGTACTGTTTGTCGGTGCTCACGTCCTTGAAGATCACGTTGAAGGGTATGGTGGTCTCGCCGAGCTCCAGATCGTTCGTATGGAGCTCAAACGAGGCGGAAAAGACGTCACCCACCTCCATATCGCCGATGAAGTACTCAGATGGTAAGAGTTTGAGCCCGCTCCGCATCGGCACCACCGAGACCGCTTTTATATCCTTCGCCATGCCATTCGCGACGTCGAATTCGAGCTTCGCCGTTTCGCCCTTCACCACGGTGTCGGGCGCATCAACGAGAATGAGCTTCACGTCCGAACTACCCCTTACCTCGATCGATGAGGTGAGCGTGCTGGCATGCACGTTATTGCCGTTCTTGTAGGTGGCCTCGAAGGCGATAGTTTTCGACCCTTCAGCGAGCGGTGAGAGGGTGAACTCCACCGTCCGCTGCTCGTAAGCCCCTAAATTGCCCACATAGACACCCGCCGGCGTGAACTCGAAATCACCGCTGCTCGACCTCAGAACGACATTCACACCATTCACCATGTTTGGTCGATTATTGGCCACGACGAGCGCGATCTTCCGCGACTCGCTGATCGAGATCTCCGTGGGGATATCCTGCTCCAGTAACTGCACTTCGCTCTTATCCACCTCGACACGAACCGGGAACCGCACATTCTGGCCATTATCCACCTCAATATAAACCTCGGGGAAATACGTGCCATCGCGCGCATAGGCGACCGCTTTTATCGGGAGTGTGATCGTCATACTTTCGCCGGGACCCAGGGCGCCGAGGTTAAAGTATTCGGTGCGCTGCGTACCCGCCGTTAGCCATTCCACTTCTTTCGTACTGCTACTCAGTCGTATCGTCTCGATCTTTGCATTCAAGCCGCGAGTCGAGGTGGTGCTGGTGGTTTGCTCGGTGGTGCCGGATGGCGAAACGGTTGTCTCGGTCTCTGAGGCCTGGAAATCCAGAAAGGGATTCTTAATCGTGAGCGTAACGGTGCCCGTATCGCCGGGCATCAAAACCCCGGGCTCTACCGTATACCCGGTCACCATGACTGCCGGGCCCTCAATCGTCTGAGTCTGGCCTGCTGCTGCTCCAAGCAGGAGATAGCCAGTCATAACAACTGCCATGATACCCACACTCATCTTCATCTTCTTCCTTAGCTCGTTCATACCACGTCCTCCGTCTTCTCTTTCGCTATTCGCAGATAGATACTTTTCACTACTCCCTTTACATCCTGTAGCTCGAGGTTCGACTCATTTATCAGGGCGATTATCTGGGGGAAGAGGAGAAAAGCAATGCTCACTTTCTTATATTCGCTGATGATGGAGCGAAACGATTCTCGTACCTGCGTATCCTTGAGGGTCGCGGAGAACTCGGAAAGGAACTCAATCACCCGTTTCACTCGTTCCTCATACTGGCGCGCCACGAGTTCACCAAAGCTCGTGGCCAATGAGGGATTGATCGAATAGTGATTTTCTCTTCCACTTCGATCCACAATAGCCACAGTTCTCTCTTCCATGCCACCCAGACACTGACTGATCAATCCCCGGCTGAGCCCGGTGCCCGCTTCAATCTCCTTCTGCGTGACGGGGCCCGACTGCAGAAGCAAGAAGCCCCAGATCCGGCCCACCGATTCCCCGACGCCCAGCTGCTTCCCCGCTTTCGCGAAGGAATCCAGGATCTTGTGCATCGCTGCTTCGTCCACTTCGCCACCGATTTCCTTTTTTTAGTAAAATAGTAAAATAGCCCGGGGCATATAAACCTGCAGCAGCGGTGCAGCGGTTTGAAAAGAACGCACCTTTATATACTGGGGCACTATTATACTACGGAGGTATACTATAATGAGAGGCAGGAGTTTTGACAGAGACAGAAGGCGGACGGGTTTTGATCGGGGCCCCCGGGAGATGCACACGGTCACGTGCGCGGACTGTGGGCAGGAATGTCAGGTACCGTTTAAACCTGATGGCACCAGACCTGTTTACTGTCAGGAATGTTACCAGAAACATAGACCGAAGAGATTTTAGGCGAGTACGGTGGGAGTAAGTGATTTTTCCCCTTCGGTCAACTCGGGGAAAAATTATCTTCCTTTTTTGCAGTCACCTTCTGCCATTCTTAAGTTATGTGTCCAGTTATCGGTTACTATCCGCAGCACCATCGTGGGTCGCCGTCACTCCAAGATTCACGGTCAAAATCTCCTCGCAACTCCGCTTGCGATGAACTCTCTGATGATCACTTTCAGGTCCGCCGTGTCTGAGTATGGCCGGCAAAGAACGCCCGCTTTCCCGCAGATATAAGCTGAAATCTCGTGCTCATATTCGCGTTTGTACACTGCCAGCACGGGAATACCGAGCCGAACTGCATCGGCGAGTTCAGCACCGACCCCGAGGCTCGGATTGGTTATCTCGGCAATGACGAGATCCGCCTTTTGCAGCCACCGATAATCGCGATCGTGTATCTGCTGCTCCGTGAGCCTTGACTCGCTCGCAATAAAATCATCTTGGGTCTGATGCCGGCTGAGGAGCTCCAGACCCAGTGATTCGAGAAGGTCCGGGATCTTCCGTAATTCAGCCTGAGCGAGTTTGCTGAAACCGCCGCGCATCGAGCATGAGAAGAAGACGCGTTTTGGGGTGGTCATCATACCAGCTATATGCTGGGGAGAGCCATTAAACCTTAGCCGCGTTATGCTTCCAAACCCGCGGGCGCTCAAGAGTGGACGGTAGTCGCCACCTCGATAGCAGATTGAGTTGAGCACCAATCCGATCTGATCTGATCTGAAAGCGCTCGTCGGTTCGTTATACCGCTTTCAGCACGAACCGATCCCTCGCCCACTTCACGGTGTAGAGGAAGGGGGTATCCATAGCTGCAATGATCAACTTCACGATATACTGCCCGATGATCAGCGGCACCACGGGCAGCACGCCGTAGAAGGCGATCGTAATGAAGATAACGGTGTCCCACGCCTGCGCGGTCATGGT
>CAYYNW010000098.1:0-5508 GCA_964473145.1 uncultured Halobacteria archaeon | reverse complement strand
CAATCCTGAAAACGAATGCAAGCCCGAGGAGGTCTTAGAAGAGCGGTTTAAGAGAACCGGGAGAGTATATCTGAAAGGAGGAGAAGCCCCGGGTGAACTAGCCCGGCGGCTGAAACTCGAGAAGGTTGTCACCAGATGTCCTTCTTTTAAAAAGTTCAAAACACTTATAGGATGAGTGTAGGAAAGGAAAGATGACAGAAGAAAAAGGCGAGGAGCTGAAGTTGGGCTTTGTCGTCTCAGAGTTTCATCGTGATATCACCTATCAGATGGAGATTCTGGGCCGTGAGCACGCGGCGTTCCTCGGCGCGACCGTTCATCGTACGCTGTATACGCCCGGCACCTTTGACATGCCGTTAGCCGTGAAGAAGCTGCTCAACGATCGCGAGATCGACGCGGTGGTTACGCTTGGCTGCGTCATCGAAGGCGCGACCGAGCACGACGAAGTGATCGCCTCGCAGTTAACCCGGAAGATCATGGATCTCGCGCTCGAGTATGACAAGCCCGTAACGCTCGGCGTTGCGGGACCCGGCATGACGCGGCTGGAGGCGCAGGAGCGGGTGGATTACGCCAAGAGAGCGGTCGAAGCCGCGGTCAAGATGGTGAAGCGGCTCAGAGAAAACAGGTAAAGAAGCACCAGTAGCCCGATACCAAGAGCGGCGAAGATGAGCGCGGCACGTATCATCACCCGGATCGCCGCTGCTACGCATTCATCAGTAGCCGCAGGGTACTGCTCGCCCACCATGTAATACCCGCGCTTCTCCAATCGCACCCCTACGACGTGGCTCATTGCCGCGATCGTCAGCGGCACATTCGTTGGTTTCTCCCCTCTCGGCATAGCACGTCGAGGTGAACGGCTCGTCGCGAGCAGAAGCCATGCCGCGATCCGAACAGGGATACGATTCAGGAGATCATCCGTACGGGCAGAGAACCAGCCGAAGTTGAGGTACCGGTCGGTCTTATACCCCACCACGGCGTCCAGGGTGTTGATCACCCGGTACGCCATCGCGCCCCCGATGCCGAAGAGCAGGAAATAGAAGAACGGAGAGATGACGCTATCCGTGAGGTTCTCGGCTACCGACTCGATTGCCGCGGAATTGAGGAGCTCACGATCCAGGCCGTCCACCTCGCGGCCGACTATTTTATGCACCGCGGCACGCTTCGCTTCTATCGCAGGAGCATCCACCACCGCACGGCCATAACGCTCCAGCCCCGAGATCGTGAAGGTCATCTTGAAGATCAGCGCACCTATGCCGATGTACAGGAAGTCCGAGGGGATGAAGAGGAGCAGGAAACAGGGGAGGGCGAAGAGGAGGAGGATGAGGAGCGGGTAGAGTATGCCGAGGAGCTTCTCACGACCCGGATCGCCCCGCGTAGTCCTCCGGTCGAAGAAGTACATCAGCCGGCTGATCCAGACGATGGGGTAGTACCGCTCTCGTTTCTCCGAAGGATCGCCAACGGTCAGATCGATGAGGACCGCGATGAGCAAGATGAGGGCGTGATCGATCAGGAGATTCATGTTATCTCTCGGGCGTCGGCGGATATCGCTGCTTTATCCGTTCGAATATCCGCTTCACTTCTTCTGGCTGCTGCTCGAGATCCGCAACGGACAGGATCCCGGAGGCGATGCATTCGGCCAGTACTTCGGCCGCCACCTCGGGCTGGTGGATCCAGAAACACGTCGAGCAGCCCCATACCCAGCTGCCATCCTGCCGCTCCACCCAGTGGCCGCCGGGTTCCTCATCCTCGCAGGGATAAAAGGGGCAGAAGCACCAGGTGCAGTCCTGCCCGGTATAATGGCAGGGATAATACTCACAGGACTCATCCGCGCCAACGATCTCCTTCGTATCCAGCACCTTCTTCAGGTGCTCATAGGCGAGTGGATGCAGGCACATGGTGCGAACCATCGCGGCCGGTACTTTCGTATAAGCCAACCTGGCTAATAGATATTTTTGGCTTCGTTCGCTTTCACCTCTGCCCGTGCCCTTGCCAAGGTACCGCTCAATCGGCTGTGAGAAGCCGCAGCGGTCGCAGTGCAATTGAGCTGCCGGTAGCTCGACCTTGCAGAGCGGGCATACGCTCTCCGCATCCCGTCCAGGCTCGGGAAGTTCACCCACGACGGCGCGATAAAGCTCGTAGAAATAGAGGTGCTCCTTGTTCATGAATGCCAGCTTGTACGCGCGTTTCTTCGCCTCAAATGCCGCATCGGAGATCCTGCTCCGGATAACGCTCCGGAGCTGTGCGGTCCCTGACCCGACTTCAATGGGATCTTTCGCGCGCCAGGCGATCTCGCCCAGCTCAGCTTCAAATGCACGCCGTACCAGCCATTTACCATATACTATACCCGCGCGTTCGCGTACCTTCAACTCGGGCTTGAGGGCGAGCGCGAAGTCCACGAGGGCGCTATCGCAGTACGGCTGCTGGATCTCGAGGCCGAGTGCAGCGCCGAGCTTGTTCGAGGAGAACTGCATCATTCCCGCGATATTCTGGATATACCTGCTCAAGTCATCAGTTGAAAGGTCGAATAGGTACGTATAGCCTGCGAAGAGCTCATCCGCACCATCGCCGGTCATGACACTCGTGATGCCCAGCTTCTTCGCCTCCTTGAGCGCAGTGTAAATGACCAGATCGTTGGGGAGCGCGGGATCGAAACTCCTCAAGACCGCAATAACCTCCGGCAGCGTTCCTAAAGCGTCTGCTTCAGGTAACCGAATCACGTGGTGCTCCAGCTGGAACCGCTGAGCGACTTTCCGCGCATACGTGAGATCGGGCGCGTAAGCGCCATCGAGAACGACCGTCACTGCTTTCTGAGCGCTCCCGCGTTCGTGTGCCAGAAGGGCCAGGACACTCGTATCCAGACCGCCGGAGAGCAGGATGGCTTCAGCCTCGTGCCGGTCGACCGCGCGGCGCAGGATGGCTCGCAGTGCGTCGACCGCCTCTTCTTCAGTTGCTCGCATCTCCCCCGTCCTCTTGGCCTTCGACCGATCTTCACCCATAGCCCTGGTACTTTAAAGGTAGCGTGCGTGAATCCTATTAGATTAGAATAGAATAGAATAGAGGACAGCACCTCAAAAGAGGCCGGGCATGCGTGAGTGGTTTCAGGTCAAGGAGACCTGCGCATGGATTTCTGCGGATGAGCGGCACTACCTCGAGCTGGCGAAGCAGTCAATTCTGCAACAGCGGCAAGAGCTCGAGCGGTTTGTACGCTGGCACCCGTACTTTGTGGTGACACTTGAACGATACGAGCTTGAGGAGGACGAGCGCGGCGTGAATGAGGAGATCCCTGAGGTGGTGCGGCGGATGATCGAGGCGACGAGCAAATTTGGTATCGGGCCGATGGCTGCGGTTGCGGGCGTCCTTGCGGAATTCGCCGTTGAGGCGATGCGCGATGCCGGCGCGAGCTATGCGATGGTGGATAACGGTGGTGATATCGCGCTGCTCACGGATCGTGAGCTGCTGGTGGGTATTCACGCGGGCCAGAGCCCGTTCTCACATAAGATCGCGTTACGGATAGGCCCATCGTCCCTCGTGCGGGGCATCTGCACCTCCTCGGGCACGGTTGGCCACTCGATCAGCTTCGGGATCGCCGATGCCGCGACGGTGCTCAGCTCAAGCGCCACGCTCGCCGATGCCGCGGCGACCGCACTCGGCAACGCCGTCACCTCGCCTGAGTCGGCGGCGACCGCATTCGATGCGATCAGTCATGTGCCCGAGCTCGAGGGTGCACTGGTGATCTGTAAGGACGTGCTGGCGACCTGGGGCAGACTGCCGGAGATCGTAAGGACGAAGTAGCCCGTTACAGCAGCGCCTGAGTGATAAGTAAAAGTTCTTACGCGCAGGCTCGAATTTAGTTAGTGGGGTAGTAGCGATACTTAAAGGACGCATGAGCGCGAAATGAGCAGCACGTCAATTACCAGCAAGTTTGAGAGACGCGAGTTAGAGCAGATCGCCGCCGCGGAAGGCGTGAGCATCGAGCAGCTGGAGCGACTGCTCGACACCGGACGGGTGGTCATTCCGCGCAATGCGCAGCGTGCCGCGGCTGATCGGGCTGAAATACTTCTGCTCAAGGCGATTGGTGAGCGGATGAGCACGAAGGTGAACGTGAACGTTGGCACCTCGAAGGATTACGTGAACCCTGCCGAGGAGGTTGAGAAGGCTTGTGTTGCAGTACGCCACGGCGCGGATACGATCATGGACCTCTCAACTGGTGGTGACCTCGATTCGACCCGGCGGGCGGTTATTGAGGCTGTGAACGTGCCGGTGGGCACGGTGCCGATCTACCAGGCCGCGCTGGAGAGGGCGGGCGAACGAGCCGTGGTGGAGATGACGTCAGACGATATGTTCAAGGCGATCCGCAAGCACGCGAAGGACGGTATCGACTTCGTCACGATCCATGCGGGCGTGAATCTTAACGCGCTCGAGCGATTGAAGCGGAGCGGGCGCATCCTGGACGTGGTGAGTCGCGGCGGCGCGTTCCTCATCGCCTGGATGATCCATAACGAAGCGGAGAACCCCCTTTACGAGGAGTACACCTACCTCTTAGAGCTGGCGAAGGAGTACGAGCTGACGCTCAGCCTGGGCGATGGGATGCGCCCCGGCTGCATCGCAGACGCCTCGGACCGTGCGAAATTCATGGAGGCCATTACGCTCGGTGAGCTCGTGCAGCGTGCGCGCGAAGCAGGTGTGCAGGCGCTCGTCGAGGGGCCCGGGCATGTGCCGCTGGACGAGATCGAAGCCTCAGTCAAAGTGATCAAGCAAGTAACGAAGTTCGCACCGCTCTATCTCCTGGGGCCGCTCGTGACTGACATCGCACCCGGCTACGACCATCTGGTGAGCGCGATTGGCGGCGCGGTCGCGGGCATGTACGGCGCGGACTTCCTCTGCATGGTCTCGCCCTCCGAGCATTTAGCGCTCCCGTCGGTGAAGGACATTAAGGAAGGCACGATCGTCACAAAGATCGCGGCACATGCGATCGATCTCGTCAAGGACGGGCAGCGCGAACGGGCACGGCGGGTGGACGAGGAGATGGCGCACGCCCGGAAAAATCTGGATTGGCGCCGGCAGTTTGAGCTCGCTATTGAGCCCGAAGAGGCGCGCAGCATCAAAGAGCGCAGACCGACGGCCAGTGACGCCTGCTCGATCTGCGGCGAGCTCTGCGCGATCAAGCTGGTGAAGGAGTATTTGAAGAAATGAACAGAAGCGTGGTGAGGGGAAAATCGACATGGAAGTGATAACGCTTAAGGTTCAAGATGTGGTATCCGCGCTTGGCATATTAGAGTCCTCGCTCAACCGCGAGCTATTTCTGCTGGATAAGAGCATCGGCGCAACAAGACTGAAGCTGAAGGAGTTTGAGGCGCGGATGGGGATGCGGAGCGAGGATTTTTATGCGAAATTCGAGCAAGGGCTTGCGGGAGATGATCAAGATGCGATGCTCTGGACCGCGGAATATGAGGCGTTGAATCTGCTGGAGAAAGAGCGCAGCATAATCCAGCAGCTGCTGAATCAATGCAA
>CAYYNW010000097.1:0-5568 GCA_964473145.1 uncultured Halobacteria archaeon | reverse complement strand
GCTACGAACGGATTTGCAGTGATCGAAGGTGTTTTAAAGCTACCCGGGCAAAGAGGAAGTGATGAGTTCAGAACCGGGCACACCACGGGATGACGGGCAGGAGGCGGGTGAGCTCGAGGAGGAGAACTTGCAGAGCGATATTGGCGACGAGAAACTGCTTGGTGAGCTCGACGAGGAGAAACTGCTGATCCTGCCCCTGAACGATGCCAGCTCGAAGAAGATCTCACAGATCATCGCGAGCGATACAGCACGGGCTATCCTCGAGACAATTGCCACCGCGCCACGGTCCACCTCGGAGATCGCGGCTAAGCTCGGGATTCCCCTGACCACGGTCCAGTACAATCTGGAGAAGCTCTGCGACGCGGGCCTCGTGAAGGTCGAGCGGACGAGGTACAGCAGGAAGATGAAGCCCATGAAGCTCTACGCGCCGCAGCGGAAGTTCGTGGTCATCGCGCCGGTGAAGACCGCTAAGAAGGACGTGATCGCGGCATTGAAGCGCTACCTGAGCGTGATCGCCGTTGCGGTCGTTGGCTCCGTCGCGGTCGAGTTCCTGGCGAGTCGCATGGGGCGTCCCCTCGAGGATTTCGCGATCAGGTCGGTACCGGAAGCAGGTGGCGAAGGCGGAGCATCCACACCCCTGTATGCACCACTACCCGCGCCGGTAGCCGATAAGGGTCTGGATGCGGGTCTCGGATTCGACTTCTTCGCTCATCCCGGGCTCTGGTTCCTCCTCGGCTGCCTCTTCGTCATCGCTCTGGTCGTCCTCATCGAGTATCGTGGCGAGGGACGCGGGAAGAGGCGGTAAAGAGCGTGGTACCGGTACTGTGGAACGCGAACTATGCGTCTTGCTTGAGCTTCGCTACGCGGGATACCGGATCTCCACGGTCACGAGCTTGCTGGTGGCCACCTCCTCATCAGTTGCCACGGCTCGAATATAGCCCTGCAGCTCGAATTTACCGCGAACCGCGAGCTCGCGCTTATTCGTCACGATGAAGGTGTGCCGTGAGGTTCCGCCGGGGCTCAGGTCGATCCCGAGGTACTGCTCGGGGGGCAACCGCCAGTATTGCGCACCATCAGGCGTGATCACCGCTATACCGACCGCATAGGCATCGCCGTGGGTGATATTCCCACCTTTGTTCTTCACCGTGAGGTTGAGCGTGACCGAATCCCCGTGTTCAATGGTGATGGACCGACCGCTCAGGATCGAAGGTCTCGGCTCTTCGATCTTGATATCCACCAGAGCAAGCCCGATCGACTGCGCGGGAGGTTCCGCCTCCTCAGGAGGAACTGCAAACCTCACGACCAGGATAATGGCCACCGAAAAGACCAGAATGATTGCCGCGATTGCCACCAGCGTCTTGATTTTCATCTCCTTTGACCTTACCGACGCGTCTTCGTAGAGTACATCCGCAGGCGAGCTATAAAAAGGTTACGAGCGCCCGACAGTGTTCGCAGAGCGTGGCGGGTTTCGCCTGCGCCTCGGCCAGCGAATTGGAGAACTGCATCACACACTCGTTCGTGCAGTGCGCGAGCCCGAGGACATGCCCCAGCTCGTGGATCGCCTCCTTGATGATCAGCTCGATCGCGGGAAGCCGAAAGGTGGAGAGCACCGCGGCTTTCCCGGGATGCGCAACCCCGAAGACGAAGTTCATGCCCGCCACGTAGAGATCGGCACTGACGAGCCATAAGGAGACACCTTCGCTCTTCAACGTTGCGGCGGCCATGCTCCCGACGAGGTGCGCCAGAAGCTTGGAGGCATTGTACTGGTTCCGGCGCGCGTTCCACGCACCTTGTATCGCCGCGGGGGTCCGGTGCAGCACTTTGGTGGTCTTGAGGCCGAGCACCTCCTCCAGGGCGCTCGTGACTGCGGCGACCGCTGCTTTGCTCTCCCTATCGTGCAGGATTCGCAGCTGCTTCATGCCGCGTGCGCTCCTTCTCCCCCCTTCCTTTTTCGGTTGACATGGGAATCGAGCAGTATAGTACGTAGGCCGGTGCATGTCTTGAGAGATTCTGATCGTCAGAGAGCATGGCCACAGCACCATAGCAAACGCCCGTGAAGATGCGCGGACAGGAGGGGGCAGAGGGCGAGTTCAAGTGTACGGTGTGGCAGGCTTTTACCCTCCCCTATTTCTTCGCCTTGAGCGACCAGATCGGCGTGAACATCTCGGGCTTGCTCTATCTGCGACGGCGTGAAGGTGCGTGGCTGAAGGCGTTCAGCCGTTATTGAAACTTCATCTGTGACCGCTATCACAGCATAATTGGCGAAGAGAAATGCGTGAAGCCAGCATAAAAAAAGCGGTACGTGAGGGGTATGCGAAGATTGTTCGAAAGGAGCGCACGTGCTGTGCACCTATGAGCTCCTGTTGTGGGCGGCCAGATCCGGCGGAGGCGATCAGCAAGAAGATCGGCTACTCGGATGACGAGCTCAAATCGGTTCCCGCGGGTGCGAACCTTGGGCTTGGCTGCGGTAATCCCGTCGCGCTCGCGTCCTTGCGTGAAGGAGAGACCGTCATGGACCTTGGCTCAGGTGCCGGGTTCGATTCGTTCCTTGCGGCACAGCGAGTGGGAAAGATGGGCCGAGTCATTGGTGTGGACATGACGCCGGAAATGCTCGATACAGCACGCGCAAACGCCCAGAAGGGCGGATACGGGAATGTCGAATTCCGGCTCGGTGAGATTGAGCACCTACCCGCTGCTGACCAGTCCGTAGATGTGATTATCTCGAACTGCGTCATCAATCTCTCGCCGGACAAAGCCCAGGTCTTTCGCGAGACCTTTCGCGTCTTGAAGCCAGGCGGCAGGCTGATGGTATCGGACATTGTCCTGCTGCACGAGCTCCCGGAGGTTATAAAGAATTCAATCGATGCGTATATTGGCTGCCTCGCCGGTGCACTGCTGCGGGATGAGTATCTGAGCATGATTCGAGCAGCGGGCTTTCAGGATGTCGAGATAGTTGATGAGACTTATTTCCCGCTTGAGTGTATGGCAAACGATCAAACGGTTAAAACACGCATAAAAAAGGCGAATATCACTCCAGAGGACCTGGATGAGCTTGGCACAACGATATTGAGCATCAAGGTCACGGGAAAGAAACCACTCTGATGGCGCTTTCCTCTGATCAAACTTTCTTTCAAACTATGATAGTTTGATGGGGCAGCCCAGATTTGAACTGGGGTCCATGGCTCCCAAAGCCACGAGGATAGACCTGGCTACCCTACTGCCCCGCGCAGTGATAACTCAGGATAGATATATTGACGAAGCACTACTTAAATAGCTGATGCGGCCGTTAAATCCCTGCAGAGCGGGCAGTTTCCAGGAAATCACCCTCTCAGCAGCCAGCATACCGTTCCTGCACTCGCGAGTGCGAAGAGCAGTTCGAAGCCGGGTGCTTCTGGCGTGGAACTCGCTGCAGGCGCTGCTGTCGGTGCAGGTGTCGCTGGTGCCGTTGCTGTTGCCAATGGTACAGACGTCGCTGGCCCCGCAGGCACCGAGACGGTTAGCTCCGCTTTGATACTCCCGTAGCGATTATAAAAGGCGGTAACCCCAAGAACGTCACCATTTACCGCCTCAACCGCAATTGTATGCGTGAACTCGGACTTCGTGGGCTGGCTGTCATAGTCCTTCAGGAGGTATGGACTCCCGTTTCTCGTGAACTCCAACCTCTTTACATAGTGGTCACTCGGGTCGTCTACGGTGTGCGTAATGGCAACCAGAAGCATCTGCCGTGCTGTGTCGTACTCCAGCGCCATCGCGGACGGCGGATGTGCCAGAGCCGGCGTGATCAGGGCGCTGCCGAGGCCGATAAGGACGAGGAGGGCCAGAAGTACGAGTCCTGACTTCCGTGCGCCGAAATACTCCGGGTTCATCTCCTTCAGCACCGTACTGGTTACTATCCACGCACACCTAAATCTTTCGACGCTGCTCATAAGAATGGCAGTGCAGCGCCTTCTCTGCTGCTCTCCACCTTGTGGGAAAAGCACGCTAAGAAGAGCGCTCGGATCTAGAAGAAGGCGAGGATGAGCGGTATCGAGATTATACTCAGTACCGTCGTCATGAAGACGACAGACGCGACCAGCGAGGCGTCTCGGTCATATTTCGCAGCCAGGATCATCCCCATCACCGCAGAAGGCATCGCCGCCTGGAGGAGGATGACGTTCCTCGCCAGTCCGTCGAGCGCGAGCAGATGGACGATCGCGAGCGCAACGAGCAAACCACCGCCGAGTTTGAAGAGGGAGGCGAGTAGCGCGGTACTCACCGCACTGAGCTTGATCTCCGTCAATTTATAGCCGAGCACGAGCAACGCCAGTGGAATCGTGATCATGCCGATCAGCTCGATTGGCTTGAAGACCAGCTCGGGCACGGGAAGGTGGAGCAGATTGACGGCTAACCCTATGACGACCGCGTAGAGCAGTGGTATCCTGACGACTTCGCGGAGCTCGTTCCTGTGCTGGATAGCGTAAATGCCGAGGCTGAAAATCACGAGCGAGTTCATCATGTCGTAGATGACGGCACGTGCGAGGCCGTCCATGCCGAAGGCGAAGAGCGCGACGGGATAGCCCAGGTAGCTCGTATTGCCGAAGACAAGCGGGAGGTACAGACCCTTTTTGCTGGATCGGGTGAGTTTGAGGATGAGGAACGCTAACGCACTCATACAGAAAATAATCGCCAGGGCGGCACCGGCAAGTAGGGTAAAATCGGTGAGGCTGATCGTACTCCGTGAGACGGACGAGAAGATCAAGCAGGGGCCGGCGAGGTAGACGATGAGCCCAAGGTACGGCTGCACATCCACGTTGTGCCGTCTGCCGATTGCGTACCCGACCAGAATAACGGTGAAGATGGGAATAACGGTCTGCACCAGTACCTGCGGTATCATTTCATAGTGAAGAAGAGTGGAAAGCGGGCTTATAACTTTTCCGCATCGCTGCATTCTCAGAGAAGAACGAACAGAGGTGAAACATGAAGTGAGCAGTCTGTAAAGGCCAAAACCTCCGCGAGCTCTTTGACACTACGCTTCTCGTTTGTATCCACGAAGACTGAGGAATAAGAGAACAGGAGGCCTTACCAGGTATACAGAGGTTATGAGTGATGGATAAAACCGAAACTGTATTCACGAGCAGAACCTCGCGGAGGATTGATCGGAAGCTACGAATTTACGATCTCTCGGTCTCACTGTATCCGGGCATGCTCCAGTGGCCGGGCGATCCACGCGTGCTGATCACGCAAATAGCATCCATCAAGCATGGTGACCCGTATACCCTCTCACAATTCACCTGCGGTACGCACAGCGGCACGCATATCGATGCGCCCTACCATTTCACGGAGCACGGTACAACCATTGACCAGGTGAGCCTGAACGAGTTGATCGGAGAAGCGCTGGTGGTTCAGGTGGATGCCGATCGGATCACCGCGGACGTGCTGCGTGACATCGACGTTACCACGTACCGCAGAATCTTGTTCAAGACACGGAATTCCGAGCTGCTCCGGGACGAGGCATTCCACGAGGAGTACGTCTCGCTCGAGCTCTCCGCGGCAAAGGTGCTGGTTGAGCGCGGCGTGCGAGTGGTGGGG
>CAYYNW010000096.1:0-5761 GCA_964473145.1 uncultured Halobacteria archaeon | reverse complement strand
TAGCGCGCCGCGAACCGCGTGGCGAGTATGTGCTCTACACGGTGGGTTCTGAATTGAAGAAGCTGAAGAATCAGAAGATCGAGGGTGTCGATTTTAACCGAACGGTCACGAACAATATCGCCGAGATTGCAGAGATCCTCGGTATCGAGGCTGCTCGCAATGCGATCATCGAAGAGATGCTGGGTACCCTGAAAGAGCAGGGGCTGGATGTCGATCCACGCCATATCACCCTGATCGCCGATGCCATGACCATGGATGGCGAGGTGAAGCAAATTGGACGGCACGGTATAGCGGGCGAGAAGGCTTCGGTCCTCTCCCGGGCCGCCTTCGAGGTCACGGTGGATAACCTCCTGGACGCCGCGGTCTATGGCGAGCGGGACGAACTGAAAGGCGTGACCGAGAACGTGATTGTGGGACAGCCGATAAAGTTGGGCACGGGCGCTGTGGAGCTGATCGCAGGGGTGCCGCAGAAGCTTAAACACTCAGAGGCATAGAGAGAGGTAGGGTAGGAACGAGAAGAGGGAGGTAGAGAAGATGGAAAAGGCGACGAAGGGTTCAGCTGAGCTCGCAGAGGTGAATCGTGAACTCTTTAAGGCACTTAGCACGGGAACGGTACTGATCGGCTCCAAGGAGACAATCAAGGCCTGCAAGGCGAGAGCGGCGAAGGTGATCATCCACGCCTCCAACTGCCCTCTCGCGATTCGACGTGAGGTTGAAGCGCTTGGTGGTACGGGCGGTGCGGAACCCCGCATCTACGACTATCCGGCGAACAGCCTTGAGCTCGGGCTCGCGTGCGGCAAGCCGTACGCAGTGGCTTCGGCATGCATCACCGAGCCGGGTGATTCGGAGATTGTTCGGCTCCTCTCGCCCAATCCCCACGCGAAAGAGAAAAGCTTGAATATCTCGCTCCGCTAAAGAAAAGCGCAGGTGAGTGAAACTGACCGTAAAGCTGGATACCGAGGGGATCAGGTATATAGGGATCTTCGAGAGCTCCACGGGTGCAGGCGTGAAGGATTGTCTCGTGGATAACGAGGCGAACAAGGTGATCATGGTCGTGAAGAAGGGCGACATGGGTCTCGCGATCGGCAGGAACGGCGTGAACATCAACAAGGTGAAGAAGTTGCTGAACAAGGAGATCGAGGTCGTCGAGCATTCGCCAGATCTCAAGGAGTTCATCGAGAACCTGCTCCGCCCCGCCTCTGTGAAGAGTGTCGAGCTGCTGAACAAGAACGACAAGCTCTGCGCGTACGTCGAGGTGCTGACGAAGCACAAAGGCATCGCCATCGGCCGTGATGGCGAACGGATCAAGCGGGTAAAGCTGCTGGTGAAACGGAATCAGGGCATTGATAACGTGATCATCAAATGACGCCACGGTCTAAAACATTTTATCATGAGAGGTACATGTAAGAGATAGTCCTGTGGAGAGAAAGCGATGGGAAGAGGGTTATACGCAGCGAGGAAGGAGAAGAAGCGGAGGAAGGTCTTCAGGCTGAAAAGCCCGAGCTATGCCCGGAAAGCGCGTCACTCCAAGGAGAAGACGGACCCGCTGGAAGGCTCGCACATGGCTCGCGCGATCGTCCTCGAGAAAGTGGGGATTGAGGCAAAGCAGCCGAACTCCGCGATACGGAAATGTGTTCGCGTTCAGCTGATCAAAAATGGTAAGCAGGTAACTGCTTTTGCACCCGGTGACGGTGCGATCAAATTCATCGATGAGCACGACGAGGTGCTGATCGAGGGCATTGGCGGCCGTAAAGGGCGGTCCTACGGCGATCTCTCCGGTGTGCGGTTCAAGGTAGCCGCGGTCAACGATATCACGCTCCGTGAACTGGTACGCGGGCGAAAGGAGAAGACGTTGAGGTGAGCGCGATGGAAGCGGAGAAGATACCAACGGAGGCAGGAATGCCGTTTTTCAAGATCTTTGATACGTGGGACACCTCGGAGGTCAGGGTCGAGGACCTCGGCCTGAAGCAGCATATCAGTTTCCGACCCGTCTCCGCACTCCATACCGGCGGACGGCACGCGCAGCAGCAATTTGAAGAATCGAAGGTCTGCGTCGTGGAACGGCTCATCAATACGCTGATGCGCAAGGAGGCGAATTCGGGGAAGAAACTGAAGGCGTATGTGATCGTGAAAACCGCGTTTGAGCTGATCTACGAGGCAACGGGCGAGAATCCCGTCCAGGTGCTGGTAAATGCGATCCAAAACGCGGGGCCACGAGAAGAGACTATCCGGTTGCGGTTCGGCGGTATCATGGTCCCCAAGGCGGTTGATGTCTCTTCCCAGAGACGGGTGAACCAGGCATTGATGTTCATCGCGCTGGGCACGCAGAAATGCGCGTTTAAGAGCACGAAGAGCATTGAGCAGTGCCTCGCTGATGAACTCATCGCCGCCTCCCGGAACCAGAAATGCTTCTCAATCAACAAGCGCGAGGAGAAGGAACGGGTGGCAAAGTCGGCACGGTAGCTGCGTGAGCGAGCGCAGCAGCGCGTATCCCTCAGTCCCTCCGCCTCACGACCACTGCCCGCTGAAGATCAGCCTTTTAGGACGGATGTTCGACCTACCTAACGAGTGAACGGAGGAGAACACTTCACACACCCGAGCGGGAGCGTGTTTGTTGATCAGATGAGGCTCGACAAGCTAACGGTAAAGGCGCAGGAAGCGCTCCAGGAGGCGAAGAACCTCGCAGATCGCTACACTCAGCAGCAGATCGAGGTGGAGCATCTGCTCTTTGCGCTGGTCGAGCAGCCTGAAGGTATCGTCACCCCGCTCCTGCAGAAGATCGGAGTGGATCGTGACCAGCTCAAAGCACGGCTGGATGAATATTTACGTTCCTTACCGCAGGTCTACGGTGGCGGGGGCATTGACCAGCTCTACATCTCACAACGCTTGAACCAGGTGCTGGAGGCCGCGTGGCGAGAAGCGCAGACGATGAAGGATGAGTACCTGAGCACCGAGCACCTGCTGCTCGCGATCGCCGATGAGGCCGCTCCGGGCTCACCGCAGATCCTGAAGGGGCTGGGCGCGACGAAGGACCGGATTCTCCAGGCTCTAACGGGCATTCGCGGCGGGCAGCGGATCGTGGACCAAACGCCCGAGGCGAAGTATCAGGCTCTGGAACGCTACACCCGTGATCTGACCGAACTCGCGCGCCGCGGCAAGCTGGATCCGGTGATAGGCCGTAACGAGGAGATTCGCCGGGTGATGCAGGTCCTCTCGCGCCGCACGAAGAACAATCCCGTGCTGATCGGCGATGCGGGCGTGGGCAAGACGGCGATCGCGGAGGGGCTGGCGCAGCGCATTGTGAACGGGGATGTCCCGGAGACGCTGAAGGATAAGCGTGTCCTCGCACTCGATATGGGAGCCCTGATCGCGGGCACGAAGTTCCGGGGCGAGTTTGAAGATCGGCTCAAGGCGGTCTTGCGCGAGATCAACGACGCGGAAGGTCAGATCATCCTCTTCATTGACGAGCTGCACACGGTCGTCGGTGCGGGCGCGGCTGAAGGCGCCGTGGATGCCTCGAACCTGCTCAAGCCCGCACTGGCACGTGGTGAGCTTCGCTGCGTCGGCGCCACCACGACCGATGAATACCGTAAATACATTGAGAAGGATGCAGCACTGGAACGACGGTTCCAGCCGATTACCGTCCGCGAGCCGTCAGTCGAGGATACCATCTCGATCCTGCGCGGCTTAAAGGAACGGTACGAGGTACATCACGGTGTCCGCATCCAGGATGCCGCGCTGGTCGCTGCGGCCTCGCTTGCGGACCGCTACATCACTGATCGATTCCTGCCGGACAAGGCGATTGACGTGATCGACGAAGCGGCATCGAAGCTGCGGACGGAGATTGACAGTATGCCAGTGGAGATCGACGAGCTAGAGCGAAAGATCAGGCAGCTGGAGATCGAGGAGCAGGCACTGAAACGCGAGAAGGACAAGCAGTCTAAGGAACGGCTCGAGAAACTGCGGAAGGATCTGGCAGGCTTACGGGAGAAGAGCACCCAGCTCAAAGCGCAATGGCAGAGCGAGAAGGAGATCATCCAGCGCTCGCGCGAGCTCAAGGCGAAGATCGACCAGGCGAAGCTCGAGGAGCAACAGGCGGAACGGCGTGGCGAGCTGGAACGCGTGGCGCAAATCCGGTACGGCACGCTGGTCGAGCTGCAGCGTGAATTGCAGGCGCAGAACGAGAAGCTGCAAGCGTTCCAGAAGGATCAAATGATGCTCAAGGAGGAGGTCGACGAGGAGGACGTCGCGGAGGTGGTCGCGAAATGGTCGGGAGTCCCGGTCTCGAAGATGCTGGAGGGCGAGACTGAGAAGCTACTGCAGATGGAAGATCGGTTAAAGGCGCGTGTCGTCGGTCAGGACAGGGCGATCGCACTGGTTTCCAACGCGATCCGCCGTGCACGCGCGGGTCTCAGCGATCCCAACCGGCCCATCGGCTCGTTCATCTTCCTCGGCCCCACGGGCGTTGGCAAGACCGAGCTGGCGAAGGCGCTCGCGGAATTCCTCTTCGATGACGAACGTGCGATGGTGCGGATGGACATGTCGGAGTTCATGGAACGCCATTCGATCGCGCGGCTCATCGGTGCACCCCCGGGCTATGTGGGCTATGAGGAAGGTGGATTCCTGACCGAGGCGGTGCGCCGCAAGCAGTACACGGTCATCCTCTTCGATGAGATCGAGAAGGCGCACAGCGATGTCTTCAACCTGCTGCTGCAGATCCTCGATGATGGCCGGCTCACGGACGGCCACGGCCGAACCGTGAACTTCAAGAACACCGTGATCATCATGACCTCGAACGTGGCCACGCCGTACATCCAGGAGTTGCGGGGCAAGGAGCTGGAGGATAAGGTCCTGGCGGTCCTGAAAGCGCATTTCAGACCGGAATTCCTGAACCGTATCGATGAGACCGTCATCTTCAACCCACTGGGGAGGGAGGAGATCACGAAGATCGTGGATATCCAGATGCGGTACCTCCGCGAGCGGCTCGCGGAGCGGCGGATGAGCGTGGTGGTGAGCGACCGTGTGAAGGAGCTGATCGCGAGCAAGGGGTTCGACCCGGTCTTCGGGGCACGACCGATAAAACGAACCATTCAACGGCTGATCGAAGACCCGCTCTCGCTGAAGATCCTGAAGGGCGAATTCAAGGAGGGCGATACGATCAAGGCTGAGGTTGCGGACGAAACGATCGTCTTCGCACGAGCATAGCCTTCACGTGGGAGAGTTCATCTCGCCCGTCTCAGGCGAACCGCTCTTTCCTGAATTCCTTATCCCATAAAGAAACGTGCTTGGATAAAACCCAACGGATCTCCCGTGGAATCCAGAGCTGCCGCACCTTTTTTACCAACCCACGTCAACCTCTCCCTCGTACACGACTTCCGCAGGCCCCTGCAAGTACGCGCCTTCCTCCGTTACCTCGACCAATAAATCACCACCCAGCGTATGTACCACCACCGGCTCGTGCAGCGGTACATATCCAAGCGCATGCAATGCCGCTACGGATGCCGTTGAGCCCGTGCCGCAGGATAAGGTCTCACCAACGCCGCGTTCGTACGTTCGCACGCTGATCTCACTCGATTTCTCCGCGTTCCGCACGACGAAATCGACGTTCGTCCGATTCGGGAACGCGGGGTGCGACTCGATCGCTTTTCCAACCTTGTCAACGTCAACATCCTCGAACGAGTTGAGAATCAGAATCGCATGGGGGTTGCCGAGGCTCAAGGACGTCAGCTTCAGCTCGCCAATTGCATCGTTCACCCGGAAC
>CAYYNW010000095.1:0-5786 GCA_964473145.1 uncultured Halobacteria archaeon | reverse complement strand
ATCAAGGGTAAGGTGGTGTACAGCATCCTGAGCGAGAATATGCGTGCGGAATACTGGCGCAAGCTCGCGCATGAGGTCTATACAGAGATACAGCATGGCGCGGAGGGGATCATCGTCACCCACGGCACGGATACCATGGGCTATACCGCGGCCGCGTTAGCCTTTATGCTGCGTACCCCTGTCCCTATCGTGCTTGTCGGATCGCAGCGCAGCTCAGATCGTCCCTCGAGCGATGCGAGTATGAACGCGATCTGCGCGGCTACCGTCGCCTGCAGTGATGTTGCGGAGGTCGTGGTGGTGATGCACGGGAGCACCTCGGACGATTTCTGCTTCATTCACCGTGGCACGAAGGTGCGGAAGATGCACACCTCAGCACGTGACGCGTTCCGATCGATCAATGACTCGCCGATCGGCAAGCTGCACTACGCTGCAGGTACTATAACGAATTTGAGGCTGGAGCCGCTCACCAGCTATATGAAACGGGGCGAACGCGAGCTGGAGCTGCACGGCGAGCTCGAGGAGAAGTGCGCGCTCATCAAATTCTTTCCCGGCGCCGATCCCGCGATCCTCGCGTACCACGTGGAGCGTGGCTACCGTGGCATCGTGCTCGAAGGCACGGGCTTGGGACACGTCTCCGCGGCATGGATCCCGAGCGTGGCGGAAACGGTTAAAAGGGGCATACCGGTCGTGATGACCTCTCAATGTTTATATGGCGCGATCTGTGACCGAGTGTATGATACCGGTCGCGATCTGCTCCACGCGGGTATCATCGAGGGCGAGGACATGCTGCCGGAGACCGCGCTGGTGAAGCTGATGTGGGTGCTGGGCCAGACGCGGGATATGGAGCAGATACGCGCGCTGATGCGCACGAACCTGGCAGGTGAGATCTCAGGGAGGCGAGTACCGTAAGTAAGATGCACATTCTGGCGGTCGATATCGGCGTGGGCACGCAGGATATCATGGTCTATGACGCGGATAAGGGCTTTGAGCAGGCGTACAAGCTCGTGCTGCCCTCGCCCACGCGCATCTTTGCAGCCGAGGTGTGGAAGACGCAGGAGGATGTGCTCATCTTCGGCGACACCATCGGTGGCGGGCCCTTTACCCGTGCGGTCCTCGATCATCTCCGTGACTATAAGGTCTACATGACTGAGAGTGCTGCGCGTTCCATCCGGGACGATTTAGAGGTCGTACGCGGCTATGGGATCGAGATCATTGCGGAAGACGAGCTCGAGAAGCTGAGCGAAGAGGCGGCGCCGATCAAGATCACCGATTTCAATCTCCAGCTCTTCCCGGTTTTCGAATCGTTCGGCGTGGATACCTGTTTTGACGCGATCGCGATCGCCGTTCAGGACCACGGGGTCGCACCCAAGGGGATGACCGATCGCGAGAACCGGTTTAAACTGCTTGAGGAGCGGCTCAGGGGCAGCGGTAACAGTAGCAGGGACGGGGGCGTACGCGTGGCCTCCCTGGCGTATCTCGACGGCGTGCCGGATTACCTCAGCAGAATGCACTCGGTCTACCGGTCGTTGAAGCGCTGGTACGAGGGGCATATCCTCATCATGGACACTGGAGCTGCGGCAGTGCTCGGCGCACTGGAAGACGAGCGCGTGAAAGCGAAGCAACGGGTGATGTGTGTCAACGTGGGCAATGCGCACACCATCGCGATGTCCCTGAACGAAGGTCAGATCGCTGGCGTCTTTGAGCACCACACGCACCTCCTCGATAAATCACGGCTCGAGTATTACCTCCAGAAGCTGGCAGAGGGATCGCTCAGCTTCAAAGAGGTCTTTGATGACGGCGGGCACGGCGCACTGGTGAGGCAAGCGAACGAACCTGAGCTGATCACCGTGACGGGCCCGGGGCGAACGAAGATGACCGGCCTCGGCCTCTTAGCCGCACCCGCGGGTGACATGATGATGACCGGCCCGGTGGGCTTGATCAAAGCGGTGGAAAGCCGACTCTAAGTTAAAAACTACGCTCGTCTACTGCACCTCAAGATAGCGGCAACCCCGAATTTGCTGTGGGCACACGCTTTCCAGAAGTCTTCCATGTTCCTTCAATTCTTTGTAAATTCTGAGCTGGTGATCGTTGGAGAGCGACCTCCATGCCGCTTTGGAATTCTCAAAATCCCCTATGGCTATCGAAACTTGTTCGGCAGCACTTACTACATGATCCTCTATGCAGTGCTTGTCCGTGTGGGTATTTTCAAGACCGTTTATAACGACTATCAACTCAAAGTCCTTGCTGCCGTACTTACCTTTGTAAATTTTCACCCTTTCTTCACCCTCACGTTCAATAACTTCTAGATTACTCGGTCGAAGTTTTTCCAAATCTGTTTCGATAGTAAGATCGGCTCCGCAACCCGTGCATCTATGCCAGCCTCGAGATACTCCTCTATCTCCTGTAACGTGAATTTTCTGGTCTTAAGCGTGCCTTTCTCCAACGCGGTTAGGTAAATCGTGGTTTTCTCTTCGTTAACCCCTGCGATTGTTCTCGCAGCCTCTAAACTGTGCGTGGTTACAATGACCTGATCGCCTTTTTCTAAGATATCGAAGAACCATTCAGCAATGCTGAGCAGCATTCGGGGATTGAAATGGGCTTCAATGTCGTCCCAGAGCAAGACCTTCGGGTGCTCTAATTCGTAAAGAATTTGTGCAACGACGTAATTCTGGACACCTTCGCCGAGATCACCGAGTCATATCCTTCTCCCATCATCCAAAAATCCATAGATCGCCAATTCGCCACCAAGAAAAGGCTCGATTGTTATGTCTTTATACTTGTCATAAACAAGTTTTGAGACATTCTCAGCGACGCTTTTGCAAACGCCCAGATTGATGATTGACGCCCAATTCATCTTTAAGTATTCATAACCAGGTTTGATCAACCGTGAGCTTATTAAGAGCGTATTATCTATGAATGGATCAGAGATTTCTGGAGTAATTCTAGAGACAGACATCACCAAATGTCCAATAGAATGTGTCTTTAGTTCTACACCTCCACGCGTTACTGTAAAAATCGCCCCTGTGTCTCTCCTGTTTGTGGACACATTAATATCTAAACCGCTTTTATTGAAAAGAAGTAGATAGATTTTTCCTTCTACCTCACACTCAATATCTGCTCGATCTACCGTGTAATTATTAAGCAAAAATGCATATCCCTTACTGTTAAGAGTCTCATGCAGTGAATGGATAACTTCTGCCGCGGAGCTATGTCCCTCAACCACATACGGAACTCTCCGGAATGGATTGGGCGCTAAGAACAGCGCCTCAAGAATTGTTGATTTTGCGGAATTATTGCCGCCCAGGAGGATGGTCAGCGGCGCTAATTCGAGTTCCCCTTCTTTAATCCCGCGAAAATTCATCAGTTTCAGGTTTGTTATCATACTCGGCTCTAGTACGTGGTTGTAAATAAAGTTGACGGTTGTCTTTTATCTTCCAAATTCAAAATGCATATAAGCCCTGAAGCAAAAAATGACACTTGTAGCCTTAATCCCCTTTATTGCCATTCTGCTCTTCTTCCCGGGGGTGCTCCTCCACCGGCGCGCGATCAGTGCCCTGGGCTGGCTCATCTTCGCCGTGTATCCCGCCTTTGAAGCCGCGGATTACCTCACCAGGGGCGAATACTTTGACGCCTCGATCGCGATCGTCTTCCTCATCTTTACCGTCTTCTTCGGGGTGCTCATCGTCACGCCACGGATGGCCGGTGCGGAGGAAGAGCGCTTGGTCTTCACAATCACCAAAATCGCGCTGATTACCGCCGTTTTCTATTTCCCCTTCGCGTTACTACCCGCGCTGGAAACTGCGCTTATCGCGCTCACCACCAGGATCACGGTGGCCACGCTCACGCTCTTTAAGGTCGGGGTGTACATGGTCTATCCCGCCAGCATTTACTCCACGAGCAGCGCATTTCACGCGGTCTACAAGCCGATCGAGATTATCCTGGCGTGTACCGCGATCCAGAGCATGGTGCTCTTCACGGGGCTCGTCTTCGGGGTCTCAGCACCGTGGAAACGCCAGTTCAAGGCTTTTCTCGCCTCCGTGCCCACCATTTACGCGCTCAACCTCGTGCGGAACGTCTTTGTGACCGCGGCGTACTTCGGCGAGTGGTTCGGCCCGCCGCTCCGGAGCTTTGAGATCGGCCACGGGGTGATTGCGCGTATCTTCGTGATGGTCTCGCTCATCGCGGTCGCCTACGCGGTCTTCATCATCCTGCCGGAGGCGCTGGACGTGATCGAGGACTTCTTCCGGGTCGTTCTCCCGCTGCGGAAACCCGTGCAGCCCGAGAGCGGCAAAGGCGCGTGAGCTACTCGAGGACGAGTTCCTCAAGTCGCATCAGCGGATAGGCCAGGTCTGCGTCATAGCTCACCCGTGCCCGCACCTCAACGGCCTTGTAGCGCACCACGACCGTGACGTCCAGCATCTCGCCCTGTAACTCGCAGTACTTGAACTCGTTCGCGCAGGCACGCACCCGCTCGCGGTCGATTCGCACTTTGACCGAGCGAACCCACGGCTGGAGCGATACGCTCCGCTCGATCGCCGTTTCCAATGTTCCCGCAGTCTCAGGACTAACCGGCGTGCCGATGAACTGGTGATAGAGCGCGCCCAGCTTGATGCCCGCTTCAAAGACCGCGATATCACGATCGGTTATCTTCTCCCGGCTTGTTTCCATTCGAATTCCGCACCTCGGCGTACTTCTTTATCTCCTCAAGCAGCGGCTGCCCCGCCCAGCTGCAGTCGTAGTGGAAGACAAACTGTGCTGCTCCCTGGTTGAGCTCGAGGAGCTTGAGAACGTGCAGCAGCGCCATTTTCCGTGCTCCGTCGTCCACCTCCTGCGGGAGCTCCGCTTGCCCCACTGGATAGCTCTCCAGTAATTCCACGGGACACGGCCCGAACGGCGGCTTCACGGCAAGGACGTGCTCAAACTGCTCGCTTCCGGCTTGCACAGCTCCGGTGAGATCCGTGGTAAGCAGTACCCTGCCGGAGAGGGTGAAGCGATCCAGCCGGTTGGCGTAGCGGAGCACCTCGGGCCGGTGCGCGGAGCACTCGCTGAGGTAGAAGAAGGGATGCTTTGTCGCAGGATCGTACTGCTCGATCAGCGCGGCATAGCGCGTCATCTGCCGCAACCCGTTCAGGAGCGCGGGATAGGCACGGCAGCGCCGTTCGCAGAGCTCCCAGAGGTTACGCTCCACAATGCTCTGCTTCACGATCCGCATCTCCTCAAAGGTGACCCACAAATTATGCGCGGCCAGCAACTCGACGCTCTCCTGCAGCTCCTTGACGCTGTGCGAGGAGCATACGGGGCATGAGCAGGGGAGGTACTGGAGATCCTCCACCTTCCGCGTACCTTCGCTCGTGATGTACCGTTTCCCTTTCGCGTAGAGCACGTAGGCCGCGGAATCGAAGAGATCGCAGCCGAGCGCGACGGCTAAAGGGAAGATGATGGGATGCCCGGCCCCGAAGAGGTGCACGGGCGCATTGACCGGCAGATGGCGCTTCGCAGCCACGATGATATCCACCAGTGTCTCAAAGGAGTAGGATTCGAGCAGCGGCACCACCCCGCCGATGGCGTAGAGCTCGAAGCCCAGCTCAGCCGCACGCGCAGCGGATTCCTCCCGCAGATCGATGAAGTTAGCGCCCTGCACGACGCCGGCAAGCAGGCCGTTCTGGACGATCCCGCGAGCCTCGCGCAGCCGCCGCAGCGTCTCCTCCAGATCTGCCAGTGCCCGTTCCCGGGGCGCGTATGGCGGCGTGGGAATGTCGAGCGGCACGCAGACGTCAGAGCCGATC
>CAYYNW010000094.1:0-5863 GCA_964473145.1 uncultured Halobacteria archaeon | reverse complement strand
TGATGAAGTGGTCATTTCAAATTGGACGTATTCGGGGCATTCCTATTAAACTCCATGTCACGTTCTTGATCATCTTCCTCTTCGTGATCTGGTTATTCGCGGCGAACGACTTTCCCATACTGGGGATGACCATCGGGTTTGGCGGTATGGCCTTCTCGACCGGTATAAAGTACCTGCTGAGCACCGTTGCCGCGATCCTTTTCTTCGCTACCCTCCTCTTCCACGAACTCAGCCATTCCTTCGTCGCGCAGCGATTTGGCGCGCGGATCCGTGGCATCACCCTCTTCATCATTGGTGGCGTCTCGCAGATGGAGGAGATCCCACGGGAGCCCGGCATGGAGGCACGCATATCGGCCGCCGGGCCGGGTCTCAGTCTCGGTATCGGGATCGGTTCGTACCTAGTTTATTATCTCTTCGGGCCCATCACACGAGTCACTGTCGGCGAGCTACGGGTCATCGAGGCGACACCACTGAACGCAGCGCTCATCATCGTGGGCATCATCGCCTTTTACAATGTCATCCTCGGGCTCTTCAATCTCATACCCGCGTTTCCCATGGACGGTGGGCGACTGCTTCGCGCCTGGCTCGCCATGCGCATGCCGTATATCGATGCGACGAGACGCGCCGTAGCGGTGGGCAAGAGCGTCGCCTTTATCATGGGCATCTTCGGGCTCTTCACGCTCCAGTTCTTCTTGCTCCTCATCGCCTTCTTCATCTACTTCGGTGGTACCGAGGAGGAGCGCGCAACGGTCGTCTCCGTTACGCTGGAGGGTGTGAAAGTGAAGGACCTTATGACCAGGGTGCCGGACGTCATCTACGTGCCTCCTGACTGGACGATCGACCGGTTGATCGAGGTGATGTTCATGGTGAAGCACATGGGATATCCAGTGCAGGAGAGTCTGAATTCACCGGTGCTCGGCGTGATCACCTTCGCGGATGTCCGGAAAGTGCCCGCTTCACAGCAGCGGACGGTGCGGGTGGGCGACATTATGACGCGGGAGGTCGTTGCCATCCATCCAGAAGCAGACGCCTATGACGCGCTCAAACTGATGTCCACGCGGAATATCGGCCGGTTGATCGTGATGAAGGATGGCCAGATGCAGGGTATCGTCTCCCGCACGGATCTCATGCGGGCGATTCAGTTCCGAGGTATGTACCAGTGAGCGAGCAGCATTCCTCACTCGCCAAGCAGGTCTTCGTACCCGCGCAAAACCTCCTCCCAGTATGCTCGCGCAGCTTCTTCCGCATCGCGGGCAAACCAGGTTACCCAGTGGTCCAATTCGCCCGCTTGCGCAGGCAGCTGCCGAAGCACCTCCGCAAGATACGTACGGATCACCTCGCGCGTCTTCTTCGTCTCCCAGAATACCGGCAGCTGATTCGCGCTCCGGTCGTACGCCACGATCTGGCGCATGAGGCCACGGCAGTGCTCATACTGGCTGCGATCGACCCCGCGGCCACGCCGCATGAGAGTTTCAACCGTCTGTTCGGTCCAGCAGCGGTGGAACCGGCAGATCCCCAGCTCCTCGGAGTACAGCTCCTTAATCGCACGGTCCGCGCAGCTTCGTCCCAGCTCCCGGGGCGGTAGTGAATTGATACAGTAATTGGTGAGGTACTTCCCCTGCACCGGAATCGGGGCAAACGCGCCGGGCACCCAGTATTGGACCGGTGAAATGCACCCGTTCTCGCCGTAGGCAAGGTAAAGGGCCATGTCACTGAACGTCTCGCCAACGCGCTTGGCACGCTTCGCCAACTGCTTGTTCAAGTCCTGTGCCGCGACGCGAATTCCTTTCGCGAGTGTCGCGCCAATGCCTTGACCATACGCTACGAACTCCGCGAGCTTCAGGATCGCCTCCGCATTGCGCGCCGAGTCTTCGATCCTGAAGGTGTGCGGATCAAAGGCGATCTCCGCCTCGATCCCGAGCTCCTCCTTTCTGAGCAGCCCTTTCGCCAGGCATTCGAGCAGCCACGAGCTCACGTTGCCGAACTCAATCGCATCGAAGCCGAGCACCTCGACCTCTTTCACCACTCGCTCGGCCGCTCGCTGATCGAAGATGCCTGCATTCGGGCCAAGCGCCTCGTAGGGCTCGTAATCCTTCTTGTGCTCATGATACAGCTTCTTACAGGTGAGCGGGCAGGGCTCGCCGCAGGTAGCAAACGTTCGGGGCTCGACGATCTCCTCGTTGAACTGCTTGAGATAATGCTCTTTCATGAGCGTGTAGAGCCGTTTCCGCTCCTCCACGCTGAGCTTGACTGACTCCCAGTTGAAGGAGAGGAGCCACTCGCCGAGCACTGACATGTTCACGCCAAAGGTGCCAGCGGATTTCACGGCGTCATCGTAGCGGTATTTCTTGCCCGATTTGATCACGAGATCCACGTACCGCTCGTGCACGAGCTCCTGGAAGAGCGCATCGACCACCGTACGATCTTTCAAGTTCTCCTGAAAGGTCTTTCCGTCATACGTTCCACCGTACGCAATGGCAACCACCCGGTGCGCCTGCGCCATGAGCGAGCCCAGCCCGCCCCGGCCCGCCCAATCATCATTGCCCAGCTTGAATTTACCGGTGCGGATCACCGTGGATCCAATAGCACCGAAGTTGGTTTGCACCGCGGCCGGCCCGACGGCGAGAATCCTGAAATCCTGGTACCGGTCCTGCCCCTCAGCCCGGTAGAGCGCATTGAACCGGTCGTAGGTGTACTGCTGGAGCGCATACAAGCCCCGCGCACCCTGATAGCCCTGGAAGATCTCAGCCAGATCTCGTGCGGTGATCGGTTCGAACTGCACCTCGACCGATCCATCGGCCGCGCCCTTCAGAGCCACGAGCGTATACTCATCCGATCTGCCTTCGATCGCGACGTAATCCAGACCGGTATGGTAGAGTGGCAGGGCCGCACCGCCCATCGAGCTCATAAAGAACCCGTGCCAGAGCGGCGATCTGGCCGCGAAGATCAAGCGGTGGAACCCGTACAGTTTCGCGCCTGCCAGCGAACCCGCACCGAAGCAGAGCGCATTGCGCGCATCATAGGGGTCGACTTCAAAGCTCCGGTACCGGTCACGATGGCATTGCAGGGCGAAGCTGATGGGGCCGAGCGCATCCTCAAGCGGGAGGTGCTCGATCCTCAGCTTATGGTCCGATGCGTCAAGAAAAGCCGCTTTCACGGTTTGAGCAGAATCACGAGCCATGATAACGTCACCCCCTGGTTTCCGTATTACGCGTCGCACTTTAATAAAGCTTCTTGACCGGCGAATAAGGGCGGATCAGATCACCGTGGCGTCGTTCTTCGCCGCTGGCCGAGAAAGCAGGATCAGAGCGGTGCGTGTGCCAGCTTGATCAACGCTTCGCGCTCCACAAAATGGAGCTCGCCTGGTACGACGAGGACGTGCGGAAGTTCGCCAAACTCATACTGCTTCAATGCCGTCGGATATTCTGCCTTCACCACCAGGGTCTCAGAGCCTGCACGCGCGATACCCACCATGAGCAGGTCCTTCAGCAGCGCGTCGTTTCGCTGCGCTTCAACTGCTTCCAGCAGCGCAAGGGCGTCCGGTATCCGCATCCCGAGATCCAGGAAGAGAAGCGTGTGGAGCCCTCGCTCACGGTTCGCACGGATAGTATCGTAGGGGACCTCGGAGATAACGCCCCGATACGGCGGTGAGACCGTAGCGGACTTCCCGAACCGGTAATTCTGCAGCCCGCAGATACCGGCCACGGCTGACCCGATAGAGGGCGCGTGGATGAGCTTCGTCTCAATGCCCAGGTCGATTGCCCGCAGCCGGAGGTCAATGTGGGTCGTGGCGACCATCGCATCACCGCCGCTGAGCAGGACGACGTTCTGCTGCTTCGCCGGTTCCAGGATACGCTCGCCCGCTCGCTCCTCCAGGTCTTCTCGGTCCACGAGGATGAGCGATTTGCCGTATGCAGCCTGCATCGTCTCGAGCTTGCGGCCCGCGAGTGGCGAGGTGTAAAGCTCGAGGAAGACGATATCCGCGTTCCGTACCGCCTCGAGCCCTTTCAGCGTGATATCACGCTCATCATACAACCCGAGCCCGACAAAGGTAAGCATGCAGAAGACTCTCCTTTGCCTGTAGAAAAAGATGGCTCTGACTGCTTGCTTGCTCTCGCGCTGCGCCCCAGCTCGGCGGGCTGAATGCTCTTTAAAGCCACTGCCCTACTACTAGCACAGCCATGTTCCTCGCCTTCAAGCAGGAGACTGAGCGGATTTTGAAACAAGCACTGGCGGACGCCTCGTATGCGGTGAACGAGAGCGATCTGGAGCTGGTGGAGAGCGAGCATGCGGACCTCTCGTCCCGAATCGCATTCTCCCTGGCTCGCCGGAACCAGCAGTCGCCCGCGGCCATTGCCGCAAAGATTGTGCAACAGCTGCAGCTGCCCGCGGAGGAGACCTTGATAGCCGATGCCAAAGCCGTCGGCCCGTATATCAACTTCGCGGTGAACGACCGCTTCTTCCAGGAGACCCTGGAGCGGCTCAGGGGTGACGAGCCATTCGCTGCGCAGAAGCACCAGAAGATCATCCTCGAGCACACCTCGGCGAATCCCGACGGGCCGCTTCACATCGGCCATCTCCGGAACGCGGTACTCGGCGACGTTCTCACCCGGGTATTACGCTGCGCGGGGTACGAGGTGGAGACGCAGTACTATCTGAACGATATGGGACGGCAGATCGCGGTCGTCGTCTGGGGTGGGGACCGCATGGTGTATGACAACGGTAAAAAGGCAGACCACGCCGTGGCAGAGGTCTATATCGCGGCTAACCGGCAGTTAGAGGCGCAGCCTGAATTGGGAGCCGAGGTTGAGGAGCTGATGCGGCGCTACGAGGCTGGCGACACGGCGATCATGCAGAAATACGATGCCGCGGTGACTAAATGCCTCACGGGCATCCAGGAATCGTTGAAACAGCTGCAGATCGAGCATGATCGCTTCGTCTGGGAGAGCGACTTTGTCCGCGGTGGCGCGGTGAAGGGCGTGATCGAGGAGTTGAAGCAGAAGAGCGAGATAAAGCACGAGGGCTCGGCGCTCCTGCTCCAGCTCGATGGCATTGAGAAAGCACTGGTGATCCAGCGGACCGACGGCACCTCGCTCTACACGACCCGTGATCTCGCGTACCACCGGTGGAAAGGTGAACGCTGCGACCGGGTGATCGACGTCTTCGGGAAGGACCATGAGCTGGTCACGCAGCAGCTGGCGAAAGCACTGGAACTCATCGGGGTGCGTGTGCCGGAATTCGTGATCTTTGCCTTCGTCTCGCTGCCCACCGGCTCGCTATCCACGCGCGCGGGTCGCTATATATCCGTGGATGAGCTGATCGAGAAGATCGTGGAGCGCGCATATCTCGAGGTAGCGAAGCGGCGGGGCGACCTGCAGGACGACGCGAAACGGGAGATAGCGCGGAAGGTGGGAATTGGTGCCTTACGGTACGATATGGTGAAGGTCTCGCCCGACAAGCACATCCTCTTCGATATGGAGGAGGCGGTGGATATCGAGAAGAAGGGCGCGCCGTTCATCCAGTACGCGCATGCGCGTGCCTGCAGCATCCTGCGGGCCGCGCAGGTGAAGGGCTACGCCGTGGCTGATGCGTATGACGCCTCACTCTTACGGCACCCGAATGAAGCAGCGCTGATCAAGCAGCTCGCCAAGTTCAGCTACGTCATTGAGACGGCCGCTGCGGATTTGAAGACGCATCAGGTCGCGAAATACGCACGTGAGCTCGCGGAGACGTTCAATATGTTCTACAAGGATTGCCCGGTGCTCAATGCGGAAGATAACCTCAGGAACGCGCGCCTGGCGCTCGTGGACTGCGCACGAATTGTCTTACAAGCGGTCTTAGCGGTGCTGGGCATCGAGGCGCC
>CAYYNW010000093.1:0-5901 GCA_964473145.1 uncultured Halobacteria archaeon | reverse complement strand
GCGACCACAATGAGCACCGCGACCTGCTCCTGGAGCATCTGCTCAAGCGGTGCGGCGAGCCGGTGCAGGCCCGCGATCCCTACATCATACGCGGTAATCACCTCGCAGCCGCAGACCTCGGCCACAACCCGCGCCTCCTCCGCGACCGGTCGGTCCGCGGTACCCGCAGTGAGTATTCCGATCTTCCCGCGTCGCGGGAACGTATACCCCGGCCGTTTCAGGAGGATCGTCCGCGCAATGGGGTTATACTCGAGCTCGAATCCCGGTGCTTCCGCGGCCAACCGGCTACGCAGCTCAGCGAGATCCGCGTCCCGCGCACGGGTAATGAGTGCAAACCCCGCGGCCGTCGCCTGTGCGAGCGCGATAGCCGCCACCTCGGCGCTGCTCTTACCCAGTGCAAGGATGAGCTCCGGTATACCCGTTCGCTGCGCCCGCTCCAGGTCGATCCGTGCGAACTCCTGCAACCTCTTGAGCCTGTCAGCCTTGAGCGCCCTGCTCGCCTCTTCGACGCTCAGCTCGCCGCGTGCGAGTCTCTTCAAGATCTCGTCCATCGGTCGTTCGGAATAGTATTAAATAGGCCGGTACTCCATTAAGAGCCAGGAGGTGAACCGAAAAGAACATGCATCACTATATCATCCTTGGCAACCTGACTGAGCAGGGCTTCCGTGAGATAAAGGACTCGCCGAAACGCGTTGAGGACGCTCGACGGCTCCTGGAGCGACTGGGTGGGCGGATGCAATACTACTATACCATGGGCGAGTACGATTTCGTGGCGATCGTCGACCTGGCAACCGAGGAGAATATGCTCCGATTCCTCAGTGAGGTCCGCAGCCTCGGGTACGTTCGCACTACCACGCTGAAAGCGTGGAGCGATACGGAGGTTGCGCGATTGCTCGCCAAGGTGCCGTAGCTAGCATCCCACGACCGAGCCGAAGGCTCCTTGGGCTCGCGGGCATACTCGCACCACTCGCTGTGCTTTCGCTCCAATGAGGGCACGAACCGCTTGCAACGCTGAGCTCGCCTTGCCGCGGCACGCTCAGGGCACAGAAAAAGCGGTGGTGCATGCAGGGTGCCGGTAGAAGTGCGGAGAGAACTGACCGCCCGCATATAGCTTTATGACTCCTCGGGAGTACCGATCGAGTAGATAAATAAATGAACCTGGAAGAGCTGGGCGAGCGCGGGGTGATCGACCGGATCACGAGGAAGTTTCGAGCTGATAAGGAGCTTGTCCCCGTGGGCGCTGGCGAGGACGATTGCGCTGTTGTCGAGCTTGAAAAAGCGCGAGGGGGTCATCGCTTCCTCGTCGTGACCACCGATACGCTCCTGCAGTCGCGGCACTTACCAGCTGGCATCACGCCGTTCCAGATGGGCTGGAGCGCGGTTGCCGTGAATCTGAGCGATATCGCGGCGATGGGCGCGCAGCCTTTTGCGATCACGATCGCGCTGGGCCTTCCCGGAGGGACCGACCTCGCGTTCGTGGATGAACTCACCGATGGTATTCAAGCGTGCGCCGCGGCGTATGAGACCGCGGTCGTTGGCGGTGATATGACCCGGAGTACCGAGCTCATGCTGACCGGCACGTGCTTCGGGTTCGCTACAAATCCGGTACGGCGAGCAGGCGCTAAGGTTGGTGACCTGATCTGCGTGACTGGCTCGCTCGGGAATGCCGCGCTCGCTTTGAAAGCGATTACTGGTGAGATAGCACTTCCTGAGCATGCCGAGGAACTCGTGAACCCGGCGTTGTTCCAGCCGCAGCCGCGCATCCGGGAAGGCATGGCAATCGCGAACTCAGGCGTAGCGACTGCCATGATGGACATCAGCGACGGGCTCGCGCTCTCGCTCGCGGATATCGCACAGCGGAGCCGCGTTGGGATGGAGGTCTATGAAGAGGCGGTGCCGATCTTCTGCGAGGAGCTCCGCGCTGATGACGCGGTGAAGCTATCAGCCCGGGAACGCCGCGAGCTGGCATTCTACTGCGGCGGTGATTACGAATTGCTCTTCATGATCGAGCCACGGGCAGGTGACGATGCGGCGTTGCTGCGCACGCTGAGAAGCGTGGTGAAGCTGACCGTGATCGGGAAAGTGGTTCCAGCGGAGCAGGGGCTCGCGATTCGCCGAGGGCGCCAGCGTGAGCCGCTGGAGCTCCGCGGGTATCAGCACTTTTGAGTCCAATGATCGCGATCATCCTTGCGGGTGGCAAGAGCAGCAGAATGCGGCGCACGGCGGTCGAGCCGCGAGAAAAAGCGCTCATCTCGATCGGCGCGCCCGGAAATGAGAAACGGCTCATTGAGCTGGTAGTTGCCAGCGTGATGGATTCCACCGTGGATGATTTCTTCGTCGCGGTCACCAAAAGGACGCCGCGGACCGCGGCGTATTGCGAGCAGATGCAGTACAAAACCCTGGAAACGCCGGGCGACGGGTACGTCGAGGACCTCTGGTTTTTGCTGACCCGGTATCCCGCATTCGTCTCGGTGGTCTGCGATGCTCCATTCGTCAAGAGCGAGCACATTAACGCGGTCATCGAGGCGTATCACGTACACCGCATGAGTATCACCGGTGCTGTGCCGCTCGATCTCCTGCCTCAGGGCGTTACGCCAGGTCACGTATTTGAGCATAAGGGACACATCCTCGTCTCGTGCGGGCTCAACATGGTTACGAGGTCACCGGACTCGATCCCTTTCCTCTTCGCTGAGCCGCTGCTCGCCATCAATGTGAATACCGATGAGGAGTTGCGAGTGGCGCGGAGCATGCTGGAATAAGGTCTCGCGATGAGCCGACCACTGCGTGCAGCACTCACAACCTTCGGTGGACCGCTAGGATTGAGCAACTTCCGGCTCTCACCGTTGCTGCATGAAACAGGCACCAAAGACGACTTTGATGTTGTGCCGCCTGCAGAACTCGATCGCCTCCTCGGACTCCGAGCCGGGCTGCATCCAGACCCGTTCTATCCCGAGAGCCTTGCATTCCCTCACGATTTCTTCTGTTACGGCTGGCGGCACGACGGTGTTCACGACATCAGGCTTCTCCGGCAGCGCGTGGAGCGAAGGATAACAGCGGTCGCCTAAAACCTCAGCAACACTGGGGTTTACGGCGTAAACGCGATAGCCTGCAGTTCGTAAATCCCGGTACACCTGATGGCCGTACTTCGCAGGGTTCTGTGAGGCGCCGATCACGGCAAAGCGGTTACTTCTCCGTAAAAATTCATGGAGCAGCTTCGCATCCATCTTGCTTACGTATCCGCCATATATCCGCAGGAGCTCTTAACGCTCCTCACCATCTTTCCTTCATAGATCACCGCGCCGATATCGTGCCGGGTTGCGCGTCGCACCACGCCCTTGATCGGATTGATCACATGCCGCATATTGGGGGTGTCCGTTCGAATTACCACCAGATTCGCCCGCTTACCTTCTTCGATCGTGCCCACCGAGTCTGCTTCCCGCAAGACCCTGGCGGCATTGAGCGTGCAGAGCTTCAGCACCTCGCGCTCGTCCAGCCGGAAGAACTTCGCAAGGAATTCCATCTCCGTGAGGAGATCAGGCGCGTTGAGCATCACATTATCGGTGCCCATAGCGACCGTTAAGCCAGCCTCGAGCATCTGCGGCACGGCCGGGAGACCAAGCCCGGTGATGAGGTTCGATCGAAGGCAGACGACCGCGGCAATTTCACGCTCCTGCATGGCCTTCAAGTCGGGCACCGTGGCCTTCGTGAGATGGACCATGAAATCGGGCTCGAGCTCTAACGCGCCCCGTACGTCCGCAGCAGTTCGTTCGCCCGCGTGGAGTCCGAAGAGCTTACCAGATCGTTTCGCGGCGTCCGCGACCGTCTGAACGACTTCGGCCGGATAATCCGCGACACTGCTCAGCCCAATTCCATCGACCGAGTCGAGCAGCTCTGCGAGGTCTCCGGAGTCCGCAGCCTCAGCCGGTCTGCCCAGGATCTTCATGCCGGTCGTACGTCGTCCTCCCGCAGCTTCAAACGCGTCATGCAGAGCGCGAACGCCTGCAACGCCGCCCTCACGGAAATCCGCAAAGAGCTGCGTGCCCGCAGCGGCCATATCTTCAATGGTAGCCTGCATTGCTGCACGTAACACCTCGTACGGGGTTTCCACCAGTAGCCGGTGCTTGAACCCGCCCGGACCAACCAGTCGCTCCAGCGGCATGGTCGGGGGCTCCTTCGCCACGGAATCACCTATGTGCGTGTGCGCATTGACCAATGCAGGTATGATAATGCCTTGAAGTGCCGAGCTTCGCAATCCCTCGCCGAGTTCCACTATCTCACCATCCTCCACGAGGAGATAGCCCGCCACCGGCTCGAACGTATCTCCCTGGACAATGATTCCCGCGAGCGTCAGAGTCTCGTCTGGCATACACCTGCATCCCCTGGCTTGAAGGAGTAAGTATAGAGCTTCCGTTAAAAAGAGGCTGCGAGCCCCGTGGGGTACCCGGGTAGTGAGGAAGTGCGCTCATCTAGGTAGGACGCGCAGGTCCAGGACGATATGATATTTCCGTGGCCCGACAGAGCGAACAATCCTCGCTTCTTCAAGCTCCACGCGGATCGTGCGACCTGCGCTCGATTCGATGATCTCCTGTGCCTGATTCAGGGGACGCTGGAAGAGCTCTTCATCCTCCCTGCCGGTGGCAACCGCGTAGTAGTGGATCACCCCCTCCACCGCCCCCGCCTCGACTTCATCGGTCACTGGACACCGCTTCAGTGCCTGTACCGCAACTGGCAGGAAGAGATGGGCCTGTTCGGGCAACGGCATGAGCACTCGGTCCGCCAGGCCAGCTAACTTCGCCGCTTCTTCACGCGCATCGCCCAGTATCGGTAGTACCTTGCCTTCCAGGTTGTTCAGGACGATATTCGCTTTTTGGTAGTTGAACGCGTAGGGGTTCAGATCGATGGAGTAGATCCTCGTTTGCGGCTGCTGCTTCGCGATGAGGATGGAGAAGCAGCCGACCCCGGCGAACAGATTGATGATGGTCTCGCCCGGTTTCACCTTTCGGGCGACCCGCATCCGTTCATAGGCTAGTCGGGGTGAGAAGAAGACGTGGCGCAAGTCGACCATGAAGCTACAACCCGCCTCACGGTGCGTCGTCTCCAACCGCTCGTCGCCCCAGATTACCCTTACCTCACGGGTTCTGTACTGCTCATCGGTATGCGCGTAGAGAGGCACGGCAGCTACGGTTCGCACGCGTGGATACCATCGATGGAGCGCTTCTCCAATCGCCGCACGGTCGGCGATGCAGGTGGGAGGGAGCCGAATGAGGAGGACATCGCCGATGATCTCGCACGAGTGCGTGAGCGAATCGAGCGTTGGGTCGTTGTGAATATCCAGTACTGCTTCTTTTAGCTTCATCGACGCCGCTTTCGAGTTAATGCCAAAAGGATATAAGCGGTGCAGAAGTTGTATCTAAATATACCGAAAAGCTCTAAGGCGGCCATGAGAGGAGAATACACCGGCATTCCTCAGGATATCAAGACCTTCTTCAGTGAGGATTATGGCAAGACGCTCCTCATCAAGGGGACGCCGGGCTCCGGGAAGACCGTCTTCGCCCTCACACTCCTCAGCACGCTCAAGGGCAATGGCGCGTATCTCTCGACTCGCGTCGATGCCGCCACGCTGTACCTGCATCATCCGTGGATAAAGGACGAGATCTCCGCGAATAACATCGTTGATGCTACGCAATCTGAGCGCGAGCGGGTCGCGAAATCCACCGAGGTGACGTTCAAGCCGCTCAAGTACACCAATGTTCCGGAGTTCCTGAAAGCGGTGTATAACCGTACCGAGCGGATGGAAAATCCGATTGTGATCATCGATTCATGGGACGCGATCGCCTCGTACACCGGGTTTTACGAGCAGCGTGAGCGCGAGAAACTGGAGCACAATCTCTGTGATTTCTC
>CAYYNW010000092.1:3313-5909 GCA_964473145.1 uncultured Halobacteria archaeon | reverse complement strand
GCCCTATCCCGGACTGCACGCAGGAAGCCACCTCACCGGATTCGAGGTGGCGAGCGCGCTACTTACTCAATCCAGGTTATTTGCTCTTCTGCGTAGATGCCAGGAGCTCTTCGATTCGCTTCGAGACCTCGCCCAGGACTTTCTTCTCCTCTTCGCTCAGATGAGGCGATACCTGCAGCCCCTTGAGCATACCCATGGCTTCGATGGTCCTGTTAACCTGGTCCGAGATCTTCTCCACGATGACGGCCTTCTTCTCTCGCTTCTTCGCCCGCTTATGCTTCGCTCGCACATGATGTGCTAAGAGCAATGGCTTCGCGAAACCTTCGCCACAATACTTGCACTTATATTCTTTCGCTTTTTCCATAACCATCCATTTCACCGGGGCTCTATAAATACCTTTGCTGGTTTACTGCTCAGTTGCTGCTGCTATTACAGTCTACGTGCTCATTAAGCGGGCAATGAATTAGGCGCTCACGTATCATTGAGCGATTACGTTGCTACTGGGAGAATACATACAGCTTCACGTACAATCCGCGATACAGCTTTCGCTCTGGCGGTTCGCAGCTGGGGTTCGCAGGACATGGCGATGGTTAATGAGAGATCGATGAGGAAGAATCTATCGCGAGCGAGAGCAATCGCAGTGATCGTTGCATCGAGACTGAGAGAACTGAGAGAGTGCTGGGAAGACCACTAAAATCGCACGAAGCAATCAGATATGTAGCCGTTCCTTTCATGCGGCTGTCGTTTGACAGCCCGGAGTCGCAGCTTACCCTAACTCGCCGATGTAATAGGGATCGAGGAGCGATTGTGCATTCTCAGAGTGCGGCTCCCCACTGCCGGGCTTCGACTCCCAGAGCGCCGTAGCATCCTGTCCACACTGCTGGAGGATGAGCGACCCAGCACCACCCCCGTGGCACGGGATCGTGGTAACGTTGTACACCTTGCTATGGACGGCGATCCAGCAATCCTCAGCGGAGTTATGCTCCGCGACTTCCTGGAGCGAGAAGGTCTGCTGCTCGCCTTCTGACGGCGCAGGAGTGGCCTGCGGCTCCCCGCCCTGCTCCAGACAGCCGCAGGCGAGCATGAGCGCAAGAACGGAGACTGCCACGAGCACGCCAAGAGCGAGATAGTGCGATCTCATTATGGGTACATTCTTCGCTTGGTACATAAACTTACGCCGTACGCCTTCCCAAGGCAGCTACTCCAGACTAACCCAAACCAACCTAACTGTTATAACCTCGCACCGAATACCTCTCTCTTGCTATGCGGTCCATTTCGCTCCTCCGGATCGCGCCGACGCTCGCGGCGTTCTTCGGGATACCGCTGGCCTCGCCAGAGCCGCCTGTTCGCTCTATCCTCGCCTTCATGAACGCGCGTGAACCACGGCCACCGCTGGTCGTCCTGCTGGTGATTGACAGCCTCGATCTGGAGCTCTATGCACAGTTCCGTGCGGAATTACCCGTACTGCATGCGCTTGTTGACCGTGACGGCCTCCTCTTCTCCGCAGAGCCGGTGAGCAGTCATACCACGCCGGCAATCGCATCGATGCTCACCGGGTTGCCACCTGAAGCGCACGGGATTATGGTGAGTGCGGATGTCGGTACCTCGACGCTCAAATCGATCCTGGAGCTGCTCGATGAGGCTGGCCACTCGACCGCAGCGGTCCTCAATACCTCGGGCGCGGAACCGCTGATCGGGCGAATGAGCTATGTCTACCGTGTTGAAGACCGCGAGGACATTCTCGCCTATGATGCGCTCATCACAGCGCATACCCTCACGGCGGTGAGCAACCAGGAGGTCCAATTCGTGTTCGCGCACCTGCGGACCATCGATCGATTCGCGCACCGCGGTGGGGATTTACGACTCGCGGCACGAGTGACCGATAGCAACGTACAGGAGATCGCTCGCGCAGTGCACAAGCGGCGGGGCATCCTGGTCATCTGTGGAGACCACGAGGCGCATCTGCCAGCTCGACGAGCCCTGCACGGACTTACTTCGCCCATGCATGTGCCGCTCATCGTCGCCGCGCCCTGACCGCCCTCCCCCACCAAGAACTAAAAGCGCGTGCTCGTATAGTAAGGTGAAATGACACTCAAGGCGCTGGTGATCGATCTGGATGGCTCGGTCTACCACGGTACGAAGCTGATCGAGGGTGCAGCGGAGGCGCTCAATCGTCTCACGGATCGCTATGCGGTGCTCTTCCTCACCAACAACTCGACCCGGTCGCGTGCAGAGTATGTCCAGCGCCTCGCGCAGTTTGGCATCCCGGCGGTGAAGGAGCAGCTGATCACTTCGGGCTATGCCGCGGTGCGCTACGTGCAAGCGAACTACTCACAGACCCGGTTCTTCGTGCTCGGGTCGCCGGGCCTGAAGGAGGAGCTTCGCGAGCACCAGATCACCCTCTGCGATGAATCCTGCGATGGCGTACTTATCGGGCTGGACAAGGAATTCACGTACGCGAAGCTGCAGAAAGCCCTGACCTTCCTCCTGAATGGCGCGGTCTTCATCGCCACCAATACCGATCCCTACCTCCTCACGAGCGAGGGCATCAAGCCCGGCGCGGGCTCCCTGGTCGCCGCACTGGAGACCGCGAGCG
>CAYYNW010000092.1:0-3213 GCA_964473145.1 uncultured Halobacteria archaeon | reverse complement strand
GAGGGCATCAAGCCCGGCGCGGGCTCCCTGGTCGCCGCACTGGAGACCGCGAGCGACAGAAAGGCGATCGTTACCGGTAAGCCCAGTCCCTTTATCACCGCGCTCATCCAGGAGCAGTTGCAGCTGGCGCCGCCGGAGATTCTCGTAGTGGGCGATAATCTCCAGACCGACATTCTCATGGGGCGTGCCGGCGGCATGCAGACTGCCCTGGTCCTGACCGGCGCCTCGAAGCGTGAGGACATCGAGCGGGTACATATTCAGCCGGACTACGTCCTTCCGTCCATCACTGAGCTCCCCCGGTTGCTCGCTTCACTTTGAAGCGAAAACTCTTTTTCCTCCGCGAGCCGAGATAGAAGTGGTGATCACCTACATGACTGAAAAGCCGCAAACGATTCGGTTTCGGTACAAACTGAGCAACTGGGAGATCGAGGTAGAAGGTGACGAGGGGCTGGTGAAGGAGCTCTTCGCGGAGATAAAGAAGCGTGAGCTGCCGCCCTACGGTGGCATGGATACGAGCCAGGGGCTCTCGCCCGGGCTCTACACGTAAGTGACGTACCAGTCCTCGCCAGCAGTCCGAAAGCTACCCCGTCGTACGAGCCGACCCGGCGGACCGGTTACCGGCGGAATCGTGAACCCCGTGCATACAGGCCGATGCATTCTGCCCGGGCGAGGATATGCCCCTGCATCGCCTTCTCCAGCGTCTCCTTATCCACCCGACCTTTGACCGTAAGCTTGGTGTCGAACGCGTAGAGCTGGAAGACGTAGCGGTGTGCAGGCCCTGCAGGTGGACAGGGTCCGCCATACTCCAGCCTGCCGAAGTCATTCAGCCCCTGCGTGCCCGGGGCGCTGTTCTCCTCGAGTCGCGTGACGACCGGCATGTTGTAGATCACCCAGTGGACAAAGGGCCGGCGCGGGGCATCCGGGTCATCGAGGATCAAGGCGAGCGACTTCGTACCGGCCGGGATCTCCTCGAAGATGAGCGGGGGATTGATATCCGCTCCGTCACCGGTGAACTTCTGGGGTAATATCGTTCCACTCGCGAATTCAGGACTCGTTACTTTCATACCCCTTCTACCTCCCACAGCATATACAGAGAAATCAGCATGCGCTTATTAAAGTTTCGGGGCGGTGCCTGATGACCGTGCAGCCAGTGCGTTGCGGTTACTTTGCCCGGATACCTCGGTGACTGTGCGGTTGCAGGCCGCTTTTCAAATCCTTCATCACCTTTTTTTTGCGGTGCCGCACTATCATCCCGTATCACTTCGCAGGTAGCGTGGAGGATCCCATTCATGACGGTCGAGAAGGAGCCACGGCGGCTCATGCGCATCGAAGCACCTCAGGACTGCAAGATCATCGAACGGCTCAACCGGTTCGTAGTTGTGATCGAGGTCAATGGCATTGCTCATCGCGCACATCTCACGAACACTGGGCGGCTTGCGGAATTCATGATCCCGGGCCGGAAGGCATACTGCTTCCGAACACACCACGGCGGCGCAACTGACTACCGGCTCTTCGCGATCGAAGAATGCGGCCTGGGTGCGGTCATTGATACGTGGCTGCAGATGGAGGCGTTCGAGGCGGCGGTGAAGCGGCAGCTCATCTCGTGGCTCAAGGGATGCCAGCTCAGGGGCAAGAATGCGCCCTTAGGCACTTCGCGTATCGATTACCTGCTCGCCTGCCGTGGAGGAGCCCAGTATCTCGAAGTGAAGAGCGCGGTATTACGAGACGGCGCGTACGCGCTGTATCCCGATTGCCCGTCAGAACGCGGGCGGAAGCACATTCGCGAGCTGACCGCTCAGGTACGAAGAGGTGGAAGCGGCACACTCGTCTTTATGGCCGCACTGCCCGTGGTCCGCGCGTTTAAGCCGAATAGAGCCTCGGACCCGGGACTGTACGAGCTGCTCCGGGAAGCGTACGCGACGGGTGTGGACCTGAGAGCCCTGGGGCTGTACTACCATCCCGAGGATGCCTGGGTGTATCTCTATGCGGACGATCTTAAGGTGGAACTCTTGTAGAATCGAATGCGGAACAGCGCAATTTTCATGTAAGAAGAGAACGAATAGGAATAGCGTATGAAGAAGATCAAAGCGCTCATGCAGCTCTGCACGCCGTTCGCCGAATTGCACGTCGAGGTGGTGGATGTAGCCCAGGAGGATCGCACGAAGCTACGGAACGAGCTAGAAGGGTTCACGATCATCTCCGAGGGTTCGAAGATCTTACGTGCGTACAAAACGGGCAGATTTGAGGTGCTCAAGGACGACCTCAGTGAACTCCTGAGGAACGGGTGGGTAATGGACGAGTAGAAGCGCAGTCGCACGCAAAAACTGAACCTCGAATTGGCTCAGGCAGGAAGGACAAGTTTATAACGAACGATCAAGAACTGCACATCACCACTAATACCAGAAGAGGTAAGCACGGTGTGAAATGAAACATGCGACCAGACCATCTCATCTATGAAGAGACGCTCTATTTGCGGGTCTTTACCGCGCTCTTGAGCGGTTTCGCTGTGCTATGCTTCTTCCTGGCGTTCTATCAGATCTTGAACGGGCCTGGTGGCGCTAACTCGCCCCCAGCGTGGTTCTTTATGCTCTTTGCACTCCTGTTCCTGGGCATTGCCCTCAATTTCAGGATGCTGCGGATCGAACTATCTCAGCAGGCGATCGTGGTGGGGTATGGCATCGCGAAACGAATGATCCCGTGGGAGGCGATCGAACGCTGCTATCGAGATGAGGCCTCGAATCTCCGCTACGGCGGCTGGGGTATCCGCGTCGGGCGGGTGCAGGGTAAGTGGCGTCTGGTCTACAACACGCCAGGCACGCCCCGCGTTGTCCTCGCTCTGAACCGCGGGTGGTTTGATGAGTTTGTCTTCTCAACGCGAAACCCCGACGAAGTGCTGAACCTCATCCGGCAAAGGATCGGCAGATGGGACTGATACCGTTTGACGAACATAAGCGGGCTATGTACGAATTCGAAGAGGAATTACGGAAACGAGAGCGCAAAGAGGCGGCAGAGGAGATGGATAAACTCCGAGAGGAGAGCACGGTGGCGTGGGAAGGTGCTGCTGCGGTACGAAGATGGAGAGAGTTGTTGTAGATACTTCAGAGGCGGTGAAATGGTTCAGTGCCGAAGAAGATACCGATAAAGCGCTTCAACAACTTGATTTTGACGCGGCTAACCTGAAGTAAGCCGTTCAGCAGTGTGTTTCGATTATTG
>CAYYNW010000091.1:0-5944 GCA_964473145.1 uncultured Halobacteria archaeon | reverse complement strand
TTGCCTTCGTCTCTTCAGTGATGAGCAGCGTGATACTCCCCTTTACCAATCCCCCGGCCATTACCAGATTGAGCTCCTTGATCCCTGTGGAGATAATATCAAAGACTTCGCTGGCCGCGATGGGGGCATGAGCATCCGTCCTGATCTCTTCTTTGACCAGCCCGCGGAGGAGGCAGCGCTTGAAGGGGAACTTGTCACCTACGGCTTCGAGATACAGTTTGAACATTTCGAGGAATTTATCACGACCGAACCTCGTCCCCTCCCGCACATGAATCTTGGCCGTTTCAAAGTCGACACAGGCGAATAATTCGTCCCTTTTCCTCAACCCCTCGAAAATCACTCTGTGTTCGCTCGCGGGAATAAAGGTGCTGAGGTGCGTGAGGAGATCATTAATGGATTTTTCGAGGAGCAAGGGATAGTAGAGATCTTCATCGAACTCGGCGCGTAATTCCTCAGGTAGCTGCAGTATCTTCTCTCTCAGGATCTTCACAATCTCCTCTTTCGTCTCCGTGAGTGATTTTCGGTGTATCGCTATTTTCTCTTCTGGTGCGAGCTCATGCATTAGTAAAAGCATACGTACTGCTACGCTCATCCGTGTCGCCTCATCCAGTTCAGTAAGATCGAATGCACGACGAGCTGAATCGAAACTAATTTTTGTTTGCTCCCATTCATGAACGCAGCGTGCGACCGTCTTTTTCCAGAGATCTTCTAGATAATCCGTTCTTAAAAATGAGCGCGCATGCTGATTCAAGAGCTCAACGATGTCCTTCTCCCCTTTCTTTGCGAACTTGTAGCTTTCAGCCAAGGTTCTCGTCGAGATAATCTCGATAATGAGCACGGCAAAGTACCCGATGAAGGCAAGATTGTGATACGGGAATCGACTGATTTGCGCACCCATGGACGAGTACATGAAGTAGATTAGAAGAAACGCGAGAAATGCGAAAATATACGAGAGTTCGCTCCAAATATTTTTACCCAGTATCTCCTCGAATCCTTTGTGCGTGACACTCAGGTAGGCACCAAACGCAATCAAGAAAAAGGCAATGAAGAAGAGAATGAGGGGATAGGAGATGAGCTCTATTCGGGACGAGAAAAAGACCCGATCAAGGGAAGTCGAGACGCCAAGCATGAGGATGATGAACCATGAGGAGAGGCTCACGAGATACCGCGTGATGTCCAGACGATGGAACACGGGCTTGATATTCTGGTCGAGGAGGATCGTTCGCAGGTCGAGTGCGAAGAAGAGGTAAAATGCAGCGGAAACGAGCCCAAAGAATGCACAGAACAGCTTGGTACCGGGGGTGGCGGTCTGCCAGGAGAGAAAGACCAGACTGAGGGCATAGAAGGTCACGGTTACGTTGATGTACTGCCCGTACGCGAGATATTTCCAGTATTTCAGTTTCGTGCGGGCTGAGAGGAGCTTGAGATGGGTGAAGGTGAAGATAACGCCGAGGAAGACGGGGAGCAAGAAAACGGACACGAAGAAGAGTGGGATGTTTTGATAGAGCGCGAGATGAGGATATTCCCGCACCGTGAAGAAGAGCGAAGTAGCCAGAAAGGCGAGCGTGATTGCCGCGGCGATCTTCGGGATATCAACGGGCATCAGCACTTTCCAGCGTGGTTGGAGCAACGAAGGATATTCAATGACAAAATGCATGAAATAAAGGATGGTAAACGCGAAGAAAATCGCGTATAATGAGATATAATAATACAGATCTTTCTGTGCCGCAGTGGTGAGATAGTGGATGATGTAGTAGACGATGAGGCTGACGGATAACAGGTATGAGATCATACCGATACCGCCAATTAAGAAAGGCTTGCGGACAAATCCTAATTCAGAATATCCTTTTGAGATGTAGAGCAATGCTGATGAGTAATGAATGATGATTAGTATAGAGAATAGAATAAAAAAGAGGAGCACGACGAAATGTGTTGATGGGGGGTACTTGAAATTGTACATGATATTAGCAGCGGTGTACAACCCTATCTCAAAAAAAGCATAATAAAAGAGGTACTTCTCACTGAAGATCTCGATTTTCTTATTTAGAATTGGTGTTATTAAGAAAAAGAGAACGATGTTAGCAAGGTAATGCGTCACGATATCAAAACCAGCAGCGAGGATTAAGATATAGTGGGCCACGACGGATGCGCTGTGAAGTTCATAGAGCAATGACGCCGTGACCAGTGTCAATCCAATCCCCAAATAATTTGCGCTGCTGAGGCTGTTCCATATCGGTGACGGGGAGGTCTTCTTTATTTCCTTGAGCATGATCAACATCGCGGCATGATAGATGGCCATGAATATCACAAATAATTGGACGAACAGCGGGATACCCTCGACCGTTAGGTATGGCAGTGCCGCGACATTATTGACGAAGGTCGTGAGCATGAGTAGCGCTAATATGCCCCCGAGAAACCAACCGACTCGCATCTGACGGTGAGATTGGCACAAACTGATTGAACCCAGCAGATAATGAGCATGCATATCCACCTTATATTGCTGCTACACCTTTAAATAAGTTACTATTTTATCCGCGGTTCGCTGCTCGCTCTCCGCTACCAATTGTTGGCGTAGGAGCGCATAATCGAGGGTCCTCACGTGATCCAGTTCGGGAGGAAATAGACCGGCGGAGATGCCGAGTCGTAACAAGTGACTTCTCTTGTCCATGGCTTTGCTCAGCTCGTACAATGCTTCTAAGCAGCGATCAGATTCCGTAAAGAGTGGGCCCAATAGCCCATTCACACGGACCGCATAGGTATCCCGGGTCGCGCTCCCACGGACGAAATCAGCAGCGGTCCTTCCTGCGAGATCGCCGCAAATGATGGCGGGAAGAACACCCTCGACGAAGGGCTTGAAGTTCTGATTCGCCGCATCTCCTACAAGGAACACGTTGCCGTAGGCCCAGCGATCGCTGAGGTACCGGATCGGAGCCCACCCGCCTTTCTCCCTCACTTGTCTCGCGCGTTTCAGCTGGTGCTTCACCCGAGGGAGCTCTAAAAACTCATCGTAGCAGACTTCTAAAGTTCTCATGCGAGAGAGCACGCCGACGCCGATATTCGCCCGCGTTGGAGAAAGGGGGAAGATATAACCATACGCACCAGGTGCGAAATCGCCGAGGTATAACTGCTCCAACCGCGGCTTAAAGAGCTCCAGGTCTTCCACTTCGTAACTCATGACCTCAACGCAGTTCTCCTCGAGGTGCGTAAATCCCAGTTCGTTCAGCACTCGGGAGTGAACGCCGTCAGCGGCGATCGTAATTTGGGGTACGATCTCGTACACTTCACCGTCTTTCGGCTTGATAATCGCGCTCGCAACGTGGTACGGCCCGTCGAGTTCCAGACCGATTAACTCTGAGTCGAGCTGGAGTTTGGCGCCGGCTTTAAGTGCCTCTCTTGCCAGCATTTTATCAAAATTTGCTCGATTAATCGCGTACCCCGACCAGATCCCGCCGGTTCGCTCGATGGTGATATTATCCGCCCAGAGCAGCATGCCGTTGGTCTTCCAGATGAGCTGCTCGGGCGGTATGGGGTGGGGCAGATACGGAATGAGATACTCGCCTATCGCTTCCGCACACTGGACGGGAACGCCAATCTCAGCCTTTTTATCAATGAAGATCGTCTCCGTACCTGCTGCCGCGGCTGCCCGTGCCGCACTGCAGCCCGACGGCCCGGCTCCCACGACGAGGACATCGCAGCTCGTTGCACGCATCTAGTTGGTAGTAGAGCGACGGAGGATAAAAAAGATCGCGCACCGCTCGCTAGCTGCGACTCACGGGCCGCCCAGTTTCCGCTCCAGGAGATCGTTGATGGCGATCAGGCAGGCAACCCACTCCCGATGGACTGCTTCTGCGCTCGCGTATCGCGTCGAAGCGATGGGCCGCGGTGGGAAAAAGTGCCACTCGTCGGTGTTCGAGTTCGCGATCTCAACGCCATACCGATCGAGGTGGTCACCAATCTCCGTGCCCTTAAAGGGAACAAACAGGAAGGGCGCTGGTGTCTCGACCAGATCCTCAGCCAGCAATCGACACGCCAGTCGCGTGAGAGCACGTAGTCCCGAGAGATCATCTTCCGGCAGCCCGAAGACGTAACCGCCATCCACGTGGATGCCCGCCTCCTTCGCATTCCGCAGGTATCTCAGTAAATCCTGGCTCTTATACTGCTTGTTTACAGAATCGAGGACCGATTGGCTCACCGCCTCGATGCCGCAGAAGGCACCACGGCAGTTACCCGCCGCGAGGGTGCTCAAGAACGATCTTGTGAAGTCCTGTAATGCGAGCTCACAATCCCATACAAGGTCCAGCTTCTCCTTCTTGATCTCACGGCAAACATCAGCCACCCACCGCTTCTCAATCCCGAAATTGAGATCGTAGATATGGACCATCTTTGCTCCGTACTCCTCGAGGAGCGCGAGTTCTTCGACGATCGCTTTCGGTTCCCGCGCGCGCCACTGCCGTTTCCAAAATGCAGGCGCGTTACAGAAGGCGCAGTTACAGACGCAGCCTCGGCTGGCATAAATCAGATCGACACCGCCGTTCAATGCATAGAGGCGTGCTAACGGATACCCCGCTCGGTCTGGTAGTGGTAATTTGTCGAGCTGAAGGCGTGGTGGCTCATCGGTTCGAATGAGTCTCCCCCCTTTCATACATGAGAGCCCTTTCGTCTCTGTAACGTCGTCGTGGTGCAGGAGGGCATAGGCAAGCGAGCGGAGCGGCTGCTCACCCTCGCCCCGGATGATAAAATCGACCGGGGCTGCGGTGAGTATCTCGTTGTCCCGGGCCGTTGCACTGACACCGCCCGTTACCACCGCGATCTGGTCGTCGTACCGCTTTACTTGCCACGCGATATCATAGAGCTGGGAGAGGTAACAATCCTCCATCCCGTTCACCGCCACCACCTTTGGGTTCTCAGCCTTCAGTGCGGAAATCAGCACTTTATCCTTTGCGTTTCCGACACAACTTTCCACCGTGAGATCGAGGAACCGCGTCGATATACCCGCCTCTTTGAGGAACGCAGCGAGTAATAACATCGCCGTCGGCGGCACGATCGTACCCCGAGCTAGCCCGATTAACTCTCGTTCTTCCGCGAAGCTCAGCATCAATCGTTCGTAGCGGTCAAACTCGGGATGAACGGGAATTTCGAGCATGTCAGGATAGACAAACAGGACATCAGCCATCTTATGACGCGCCTCTTTTGCCGGAGAATGCCTTTTCGACCACCAGACCGCGGAGGTCCAGTATGGTGGTTACCAGTACGCACCGGCAAAAGATAAAGAGCGCAGGCATTGTGGCAAGTCAGTTTGAGATAGAAGATTTCAAGCCCTTCGATGAGATTTGCCACGGGCTGTGGGAGCCTGCTCCGAGTCCATCGCGCCACCAGCTCCTCCAGATTGGCATACTCCTCGTGTTTCGATGGTTCATACTGCTTCAGTGCGATGATATTGGCGAAGAGGCAGAGCCTGAGCAAGCACTGCTTCAGATCTGAGGACCACCCAGGCTCATACAGGAGGGGAATGAGCGCATCAGACTCGGCGAAGAATCGCCCAATTCGCCTTGACGCGAGCTGTATGCGCTCCAACGAGCCTTTCCCACGAAGGTACTCAGAAGCGGTCTTCCCGGCGAGATCGCCGCAAATGATCGTGGGGATGATTTCCTTGACGAAGGGCTTGAAGTTCTGATTCGCCGCGTCTGCTCGAAGCGGAGGTCGTCTTCTTATCGACCGCAAACCACAGCAGCTTGAGCACGGTTGAATCAACGCCATCCGCCGCGTGGATGGTGCTATCATCACAGTGAATAGCATGTCCCGTTGAATGGGAATAGCATCTCTATCACATAACAAATCCCAATGCCAGCACCGACGCTCACACCGCTCGGGCTCGTTGCATTAGTGGGCGTGTTGGCCAGCGTAGCAATGAACAAGATAGTGAGAATGAGAAGGAAGAGAAAAA
>CAYYNW010000090.1:0-5984 GCA_964473145.1 uncultured Halobacteria archaeon | reverse complement strand
CACGAGCTGATCGCGACCTTCCAGGGCATGGTATATCGCAAGAAAGAGAAGTTGAGCCTCGAGTAACTGCTCCTCCTCGCTGTGTGTGCGTGCCTCGCTGGATCGTGCTGAGTCTGGCTCAGCGGCGACTCGCTCGGCTCCTGAACTTCCCGGCTAGGTCGCCCGGGTGCGCGAAGGCAACGAGAGGCACGGGATCCTGACGGCTCACGTAAGCCTCGTTACGTACCGTTGACGAACTGCCTGGTCTGGCGGAGGAACCGGAGCAGCGGGCGGATAAGGTAGCCCAGCCGGAGCCGGAGTTGCAGCTCGAGCCGGGCATCCAGCCGCTCCTCATCGAAGAAAGGCGCAATTGCAAGCTGGGTTTGAGGCAGGAGCGCCTGCATGATGCCGCTACCGGCATATAATAGCCCGGCCAGCATGCCCGTTTCGGCGGGATCGGCAAGCCCAAGTTCCACCTTACCGGTCAGGTTCGTCAGGGCAATATGCCGCGTGAGAGCACGCACCAGATCCTTCCCTGCGACGAAGAGGACGTCTGCGTTTACCAGCAGATCCTTCACCTCAGTATGCTTCTTCGCCGTCTTCCGCTTCCGTTTATGCTCCTCTTTCTGCGCCAGCGGTCTTGTGAGCAGCGTGAAACGACCTGCTTTTAGCTGGACGTAGCGCCTTTCGGGCGTCACGTGGACAATACCGGAAATGATGCCCATCAGTAGCCCAAACGCGACCTGGAAGTCCGCGGCGGGGCCTTCCTTCACGAGCGTGAGCGAAACGGTAGCGGGAATGAGCAGCGCAGCGGCTAGCAAGAGCAGGACAACGGTTAATCCGATCAGGATGATCAGGCTCACGACCATGCTACGGGCTGGTCCTTGCAGTACATGGTGAAAGGGACATGCGGTGCTCAACGAGCGACTGGCGCATGAGACACCCTCGAACGGTGTTCACCGGCTGGTTACGGCTTCTCCTCCGCTTTCCTGCCCTCTTTCAGCTCCTTTACCTTTCCCAGCACCATGGGTAACGCTTCCCCGACGAGCTTCTCCAGGGTGCCTGAGGGCTTCAGCGAGAGCACCTTCAAGCCGTCAGGGCCCGGAATGCCCTTAAAGACCACCACGAGCGCCACGGGGCTCACCCCGCCGCCGCCACCAATGCCATAGCCCTGGCTCTCTTTCTCTTTTCGTGTACCACCACCGCCGCCAACACCAAAGCCCACACTGCAAATGGGAATTAAGATCTTATCCTCGAGCTCAATCGGCTTACCCACCACGGTTTCAACGGCAATGGCCTTTCTGAACTCTTCAAAAAGACTGGTCATCGACCCTTTGAACTCTTCACTCATTCGTACTCACCACCCTTTAGGATCTGGTTTTCCTTGTGGCTATTTAAAGACACGACAGACCGCTGCACTCTGTGCAGTGCAGGCCAGGAAGAACCTGCGAGTCGTGGAGCTAGGCGAAGCGAAGCGGGAGGACTCTTACTTACGCCTTCACCACGATCGACCCAACCGCCATGTCGCCCAGGCGCTGCTTCTTCTCCGAGACCAGGACGAGCATGAAGCCGAGAAGGTAGAACACGAACCCGTCAATGATCCGGAGTATCGTGCGGATGAACGCATCGATGGGCGTCAGTTGCTCCCCGCTCTCCTTCACCACCTTGATGCCCATGATCCGTTTGCCCAGCGTCTGTCCCGAGGTACTCTCGAGATAGGTGAAATAGAGTAGCCAGAGGAGGAAATTCAATGCGCCCAGCGGTGCGAGGACTGCACCCCGCATCAGCCCCGCAGGACCCCTGGCCGGCAGCGAGAAGAGCGCAGCTCCAAGCCCCAGGGGCAGCACGATGATCGCCGCAAAGATCCCCAGGATCAGGTGATCCAGCAGGATAGCCACTATTCTGCTTCCCACGCTCGCATAGTCAGCCATGGTCCGCCCTCAGCCTGTGGCACGCTTCTCCTTCTTATCCACCTTGATCTGCTCGATGAACGTGTGCGGATAATTGCCCGTCTCATCCTTCTCTTCTGCTTTTACCATGTCCCAGATCGTCAGCAGTGCGACGGAGACGCCGTGGAGTGCGTCCATCTCCACGCCGGTCTTCCCCACGGATTTTACCGCTACGGTCGCTTTGATCTGGTCCTCTTCGATCGAGAACCCAACGTCGACCTTGTCGATGTTGATCTGATGGCAGAGTGGAATCACCTCAGGCGTCTTCTTCACCGCGAGTATCGCGGCGATCTCCGCAGTCTCAAGCACATTCCCTTTTCGCGTCGTCCCGCTGAGGATCTTCGCGATCGTGCTCCGCTGCAGCTTGATCCGACCAGAGGCGAGGGATACGCGCTCCATCGCTCCCTTCGCGCTGATATCCACCATGGCTGCGCCGTGTTGCTGCATTGCCTGCGCACCTCATGGCGGCCAGACGCCGAAATAGATCTCGAGGCCGATGATCGCGACCCCGATAAAGATGCCCACGAGCAGGATGATCTTTGGCGAGACCTTGAGTGCCGATTCCTCCACGTCGTAATAGCGCATCAACCCTGCGGAGGACATCAGTCCCCGCTCTTCACCCTTACTCCCCCCTTTCTTCTCCTCCTTCTTCTCCTTCTTTTCCGCTTTTTCCGTTCGTCCTTTTACCATCTTCGTTCCTCACCAATCTCTCGATATCCTCGCGAACTTCCTTCATTTATGACGTGATGATCTCCACTTTCGTGCCGCTCACGTCGAGCATGGCACTCGTCGCGGGTTTCTCCGCGCCCACGGGAGAACAGAGCTCCACCTCCGTTGCTGTGGCGTTCACGATATCCTCGGTCTCCAGCCCCGCGGCATAGATCCGCAGGCCGCGCAGCGGCGCGTTCAGCGCGACACCATGATCCGCCTTGTACCGTCGCACCGCGCGGACGATCTCCGCGATGAGGTTACCCTGCATCTCCGCCTCGGGATCGAGCAACTCCTGCTTCACTGCGGGCCACTGCGTGGTATGCACGCTCCGCTCCCGGCCGAGGCAGGAGTACATCTCTTCCGCAAAGAAGGGACTGAAGGGTGCAAGCAGTTCCGCGAGTGTACCAAGCGTCTCGTAGAGCGCGTACCGGGCTGATTCTTTACCTGCGGCGTCGGATCGTCCGTAGAGCCGTGATTTAGCCAGCTCGATATAATCATCGGCTAGCTCGTTCCAGGCGAACGCGCGGAGCTCCTTCAGCGCTTCATCGAATTTGTAGTGCTCCATTGCGTCCGTCACCGAGCCAACGAGCCGGGTCAATTTGGAAAGGAGCCAGCGATCCACCACCCGGAACTCCACGGGTGCCGCGGGGGGCTGATACTCGGCGAGATGGAACATGGCGAATCGGAGTATGCTCCAGAGCTTCTGCATGAATTTGGTCGCGGCCACAATATCCTTCCACCGGAACTGGACGTCCGAGCCGACCGCACCGCCGATCGCGGCCCACTGCCTGAAGACGTCCGCGCCATGCTCCCGAATCACCTCATCGGGCGAGATGAAATTGTTGCGTGATTTGCTCATCTTGTAGCCGTCCTCGCCCAGGACCATGCCGTTGATCAGGATCGTCTGCCAGGGGATCGTATGGGTGAGTGCTAGCGAGCGGAGAATCGAGTAAAAGGCCCAGGTGCGAATGATATCATGCCCCTGTGGTCGCAGCGCGACGGGGAACGGGATGCTGCTTGATGGCTGGCCGGCATTGAGGTCCCAACCAGCGACCCAGAGCGCACTCAGTGACGAGTCCATCCAGGTATCCAGCACGTCTTCTTCGCCCTTAAACGCCGTGCTGCCGCACGTGCTGCACGTCTCCTTCGGGCTGCTGACCGTGGGATCGACCGGCAGCTCGGCCTCCGAAGCGACTTTCACCGTCCCACAGCGGGTGCAGTACCATATGGGGATGGGCACGCTGAAGATCCGCTGGCGGGAGATGCACCAGTCCCATTCCATCGAATCGACCCAATTTCGCAGTCGAATAGCGAAATGCTCAGGATACCAGCTGATCTGCTCCGAGGCGCGCTTGATCTCCTCATGGAGCACGCGCACGAACCACTGTCGGGTCGAGATGATCTCGATCGGCGTCTTGCACCGCCAGCAGACCCCGACGTTCTGCTGGAGCGGCTCGCGTTTCGTGAGCAGACCCTGTGCTTCCAGATCCTCGATGGTCCGCTTCTTACAGTCGCGTACGCTGAGCCCTTCGTAGCCCCGTGCTGCCGCGGTCATCCGCCCACGCTCGTCAATCGAGGTGATCAAGGGCAGATTATGGGTCTTCCACCACCGGACGTCCTGTCGATCACCGAACGTGCAGATCATCACCACGCCGGTGCCAAAGGCAGGATCGACGCTTTCGTCTACAAAGACCTTCACGGCATGTTCAAAAAGGGGGACGACCAGCTCGGTGCCAGCGAGGCCCGTATACCGCTCGTCCGCGGGATGCACGGCAACGGCGACGCAGCTGGCGAGCAGTTCCGGCCGCGTGGTCGCGATCTCGACGTACTCCGCGTCGTGCTCGCCACCGGGCCGCTTAAAGAGGAGATACTGCAATGAGGCGGCGCGATCTTCATACTCCACCTCTGCGAAGGCGATCGCCGTCTCGCAGCGGGGACACCAGTTCACCGGATGCTCCTCCTGGTAGATCATGCCGTTCTGGTACATGCGGAGAAAGGAGAGCTGGGTGAACCGCTTGTACCGGTCGTCCATCGTGACGAACTCATGGCTCCAGTCAATGGACATCCCGAGCCGCTGCATCATGGCCTTCATCTGCGCGATGTTCACGCGCGTCAGCTGCTTGCAGAGCTCCCGGAATTGCTGCTTCTCGATCTGTGTCTTGGAGATGTGGTGCTTCTCCTCCACTTTCACCTCCGTCGGCAGCCCGTGACAGTCCCAGCCCTGCGGGAAGAGCACGTTATACCCGCACATGCGCTTGTAGCGCGCGAGGAAATCGATGTAACACCAGTTAAGCGCGTTACCCACGTGAAAATCGCCGGTGGGGTACGGCGGCGGGGTATCAATGATGTACGCCGGCTTATCCGAATTGGGCTGAAACGCGTAGAAGGTCTCGCCCCAGCGTGCCAGCCATTTCTTCTCCACGATATCCGGTTGATAGTTCTTTTCCAGCTTCATGCTCAGCTCGTACGACTCCAGGTAGTACAATATGCTATGAGCTTTTATTTTTAGCGCTGTTAAATATAAGAACGGCCGGATTTGCGGGCTGGCTGCGGAGAACGAGGGTCAAGGAACGAGCGAGGAATGCGATGCGCGCGGCGAGCAGCAAGCGAGAACAGGAGTATAAGCAGTGCATCATCCTACGGGACGATTTGAAGCTCTCGAAGGGCAAAGCCGCGGTGCAGACCGCTCACGCCTCGCTGCTCAGCTATGAGCGTGCTCCGCTGCCCGATCGGCGCAAGTGGAAGAGCCAGGGACAGAAGAAGGTCGTGCTGAAAGTGCCGAGCCTAGCCGCGCTTTACCAGTTACAAGACGAGGCTGAGAGGCTAGGACTCCCTGCGGCGATCGTCGAGGATGCGGGGTTAACAGAAATCCCGCCGGGAACCGTGACGGCCTTGGGCATTGGACCGGCACGAGCAGATGAGATCGACAAGCTCACGAGAGATCTGACGCTCTATTGATGCTATGATTGTCTTCGCCTTTTCTATATAGCCGCATGAGGTGAAAAATGCCCGCATAGGCTCACCCGCGTCTCACAGCGGTCTTTACCCATTCACCGAGCAGCAGACTCGCTGAGAGGTGGTACAACGCCGATCATGCGTACCTGGATCAAATCGGGGTTATCCTGGCGTTCTCGTCCAGCACAGAGGCCGCCGCCCGAAGACACAGGCGAAGGCGAAGCCGACGGCGATGGAAAGAAGAAGGCGCGGAGGAGGGTGAAGGTGAAAAGCGAGCGCGCGGGTGATTTGGCTACCTTGTGGTGTCTTGAACTCGTTCGCTGCCTGATCATATCGCCTCTCTTCTCCTTGGGGCGGTGAAGACCTTCGGAATCGGTAATAGCTGAAATA
>CAYYNW010000089.1:0-6068 GCA_964473145.1 uncultured Halobacteria archaeon | reverse complement strand
GACAGGAACATAACGCTACTTTTAGGATCACGCTGAATAAGATTGAATACGTAACATTGACCATGGTACCAGCAAGATAATATAAGGTATTGTTTTTTATGTCCTCTTTACGGACAACCGTTTTAGCTGCAAAAATTAACGCCAATGCAGTATAGGCATTCAGAAGTTTCTCCCCACATTGAACGGCTAAGAGCTTTTGAAACCGCTTGTTGAGATATTCCAAATTCTTCCGCTATTTTGGATTGTGGCTTCCCTTTTTTGTATTCTTTAGCTATCTGAAACTGCCTTGTGCTCCAGTTCTTCTTTGTCAATAAAATTAAATTAATTACCCCCGCTATAGCTGAATCGAGAACTTCGTCCTGTACTGCCATATCAAATAGAAGCTTTGATCTTTTTAGTGATAACAACATGTTTGATGCTTTGTGAAATGCTGGGCCATCCATCATCGATACATCCCTCGTATCCAGTCCTGTATCTATATAATCATAAACTAGTGCTAATCGCGCGAAATTAGGATATAAATGCTCAAAAATAGTAGAGATTAGGTTATAACTATCGGTGATTGTGGTTACTACACAACCAAACTCATCTAACCCTTTCAACATTTTGAAGTCCGCGTATATGTTTTGATACGAGATATTCACCTCGTGTGATGTTTCTTTCAATTTCTCGTTGAACGCCACTCTATTCGTAATTGAACGTGAGGATACAACATCACCTAACACTACAACGAGCTTTCGCACTCCGAAAAGGTCATGTGGTTTCATCACCTTCGACGCCGGCTGAGCTAAACAATCTTAAGAGTTGTACCTATAAAAAACAACCCCCTGAGTTGTAGCTTATACAACTATAGAGGTTGTATTTTGAGGAAACAGCCAATAGGGTTGTATCGTGCCGGGTGGGTGGTGATGCGGGTCGGGGGGAGCCTATGCTCTAGCATCCGTTTTGCTCCTCCGATCGGAAACGGTGCGGCGTCGAGCGCTTGGTGAGCGGATGGCGCGCGCAATGAGGGCAGAACCAAGGGGTGGGAGAAAGATATATCTTCTTAGCCCAGTACCATATACTGTCCATCACAGAGACATGGTGATCAGTATGCCGTATTTCAGAAAAGAGACGCAGAAAGCTGATTTTGGGCTGCTGGAGGAGGAAATCCTCGCGCTCTGGGATCGGGAACAAACCTTTCAAGAGAGCATCGAGCAGCGCGAGGGCTGTGAGAAGTTCGTCTTCGTCGAAGGGCCGCCAACGGCAAACGGGCTACCCCATCCCGGCCATATCCTCACCCGTGTGGTGAAAGATCTCGTGCTCCGGTACCGGACGATGCGCGGCTATTACGTGCGCCGAAAAGCGGGCTGGGACACCCACGGCCTCCCGGTCGAGATCGAGGTGGAGAAAGAGCTGGGGATCCGCAGCAAGCCGGAGATCGAGCACTACGGCATTGAACGATTCAATCACCGGTGTAAGGCATCAGTCTTCAAGTACGAGCAGGAATGGGTGAATGCGACCCGGCGTGTCGGCTTCTGGATCGATATGGACCATCCGTACGTCACGTTCGAGAACACCTATATCGAATCGGTCTGGTGGTCGTTGAAAGAGATCTGGTCGAAGGGCTTGCTCTATAAGGGCCATAAGGTCGTCCCGTACTGCCCGCGGTGCGAGACGACGCTCAGCAGTCACGAGGTCGCGCAGGGCTATCGCGATGTCGAGGATCCTTCGGTCTTCGTGAAGTTCAGGGTGAAGCGTGAGCAGACGTCCGAACCACCGCTCTATTTGCTGGCATGGACGACGACGCCCTGGACGCTCCTGGGTAATGTCGCGCTCGCGGTACATCCCGCACACCCGTATGTCCGGGCACGGGTGCTGGTTCGCACCGCGGATGGCACGTGCATCGAGGATCTCATCCTCGCGGAATCACGACTCGACAGCCTGGAGGATGAGTATGAGCTCGTGGAACGGTTCACCGGCACGGAGCTCGCGGATATCCGCTACGAGCCACTCTTCTCCTATGCTCGCGTTGAAGGTGGCGATGCGCACAAGGTGATTACGGCGGAGTTCGTCACCCTCGAGGAGGGAACGGGTATCGTGCATATCGCGCCCGCGTTTGGTGAGGTGGATTACGACGCGTGCAAGGAGCATGAGCTCGGGTTCACCCAGCCCGTGGACACTGCCGGGCGATTCACCGCGGAGGTCGAGCCGCTGGCGGGCACCTTCGTCAAGGACGCGGATAGGTCCATCATCGAGACGCTCCGTGAACGCGGCCTTTTATACAAGGAGGAGCGCTATCTGCACTCCTATCCCTTCTGCTGGCGCTGCAGCTCGCCGCTGCTGTATTACGCCCGGGATTCATGGTTCATCAGGATGAGCGCGCTCCGTGACCGGCTGCTCGCCACGAATGAGCAGATCACGTGGTATCCGGCCCATTTGAAGCACGGCCGGTTCGGCAACTTCCTGGAGAATATCGCGGACTGGGCGCTGAGTCGTGAGCGATTCTGGGGCACGCCGCTGAATATCTGGATCTGCAGCTCCTGTGGTGCGGAGCACTGTGTGGGTAGTATCGAGGAGTTGCGGCGGCGAGCAACCGCTCCGATACCGTCTGACTTCGACCTTCACCGGCCGTATATCGATGCGGTGCTGCTCAGGTGTCAGACCTGCGGCGGCGAGATGCAGCGGGTAAAGGACGTGATCGATTGCTGGTACGATTCCGGCTCAGCCCCGTTCGCGCAGTGGCACTATCCCTTTGAGCCCGAGCAGTTTCAGGAGAACTTCCCCGCGCAGTTCATTACTGAGGCGATCGATCAAACCCGAGGCTGGTTCTATTCGCTCCTCGGTGTCGCTACGGCCATCTTCGACGCGCCACCGTACCTCAACGTCCTCTCGCTTGGCCATATCCTGGATGAGAAGGGCGTGAAGATGAGCAAGAGCAAAGGGAACGTGGTGGATATCAACGCGCTCTTCAAGACCGCATCGGCCGATGCGCTCCGCTGGTATCTGTATACCGCCGGGCCCTTAACTGAGGACATCCGGTTCTCCGCTCAGGCGATTCGGGAGAAGCAGAGTAAGTTCTTGAGCACGCTCTGGAACTCCTATTTCTTCTTCGTTACCTATGCCAGCATCGACCAGTTCAACCCTGCGGAGACGCAGATCCCCATCCAGGAGCGGCATGCGATGGATCGCTGGATCCTCTCCCGCCTCCAGGTGCTCACCCGAGAGGTGATCTCAGCCCTTGAGGCGTACGAGATTCACGTCGCTGCACGGAAGCTTGAGGAGTTCGTCACGAACGATCTGAGCAACTGGTACATTCGGCGGTCACGGCGGCGGTTCTGGATCGCGGAAGAGAGCGTGGAGAAGGACTGCGCGTATCTCACGCTCTACGAGGTGCTCGTCGCGCTCTGCAAACTGCTCGCACCGTTCACACCCTTCATTACGGAGCACATCTACCAGAATCTGGTTCGCGAGGTGGCAGCCGAAGAGCCCGAGAGTGTGCACCTCTGCGACTTCCCCGCACCGGACGACGCGGTCATCGACGTTGCTCTGGAGGATTCCATGGCCTTGATCGTGGATCTCGTTGAGGCAGGCCGGCGGGCGCGAGCTGAGGCGGGCATTAAGGTACGGCAGCCCTTGCGCGAGGTGATCGTTGCCTGCTGCGAGGAGAAGCGTGAGCGTGGCGCATGCCTGGTCGAGATTTTGAAGGATGAATTGAATGTACGCGAGGTGACGTTCGTGGACGGTGCGGACGCGATCGCTTCGATGCCCGGTGAGGGCGGTACAGCGTACCGGCAGGTGGAGGTCAACGAGTCAATCCGGCTTCTGCTGGACTGCTGCCCGGACAGGACGCTCATGGAGGAGGGGCTGATCCGGGACATTGTACGCCGGGCCCAGGGTATGCGGAAAGACCTTGACCTCGACTATACCGCGCGGATAGAGATCCTGTACGCGTGCGATCCTGAGGTAAAGGAAGCAATCAAGCACTTCTCGGAGTATATCTGCACCGAGACGCTCGCCGTGAGCCTTACGGAGAGCACGCCTTCCAGCGCTGCGGTGGACACAGGGCTGTACGGGAAGAGCTGGAAGATCGGCGAGAAAGAGGTCTACCTCGCGATCAAGCCGCTCGCCAGCGAGGTGCAGGAGTGACCGCTCACTCGGCGCCGCACAAAAGTGCAATTTATATATAGGATAAAAAGAGAGGGAAGGGATAGAACCGACATAGCATAGATAGGAGCTGAAGAAGAAATGCCAACAGTAGTAGATGAGTCGAAGTGTGATGGCTGTGGAACCTGTGTAGAGGAGTGCCCGGTGGAGTGCATCAGCCTGGTGGGCGAGGGCGAGGAGAAGAAAGCGAAGATCAACCCTGAGGAATGCACGGATTGCGAGACCTGCATCGACACCTGCGAAAAGGGCGCAATCAGCATGCGAGAGGCGGAGTAAGCGTCACCTGTAGTTCAGACGTGTACCTCTCTCACGACACCAGAAGGAGCTGAGCCGTGGTTACCGGTAACGCATCGATCAGGATCGAGCGACTGGGCGTGGAGAACCCGGATCAGAAGCAGGTGATCATTGGGCAGGGCAATTTCAGCATTTATGCCTGTGATGACCTCTTCAAGACGCTCCTGACCACCGTCCCGGGGATCAAATGCGCGGTCGCGATGAACGAAGCGGTGCCACGGCTAACGAGAGTGACGGGGAATGACGAGCAGCTGAAGCAGCGAGCAGCTGAGAACTGTCTCCGAATCGCCGCCTCTCATACTTTTTTTATCATGCTCGATAACGCCTACCCCCTGAACGTCCTGCCCGCGTTGAAGTCGCATCCCGCGGTCGCGACCATCTTCGTCGCTTCGGCGAATCAATTAGAGGTGATCGTGGCTGAGACGGGGCTTGGACGCACTGTGCTGGGCGTGGTTGACGGCACCGCGGCGACCAGAATTGAGACGGAAGCCGAGAAGCAGGAACGGCGCGCGCTCTGTGCACGCTTGGGCTACTCGGTGGAGTAGCTGGCTGGCTGGCTGACTGGGTACGGCAACATACCTGGTTCCACACTTTCTTGCGGTGGGCATGCTCTTACTTCCACAGCCTCAATGCGGTTACTGACGAGCTGATTCCTCCGCTGCGAGGAGGAGCATGGTTCTTTCTTTTAAATACGCAGCCGCCTAATCTCTTAATCAGATGAAGAAAGAAGAGCTGGTACAACTCCACATGTTGCTCCTCCAGTTCAAGCAGTTCTGTGAAGAGCACGGGATTGTCAGCGAGTTCAGTCACTATCACCAGCTGAAGATCTCGCCTCTTCAGGTGCATCGGAGCAAGGAGGAGCACAAACGGGCTATCTTCGTCCTCGTGACTGAAATGGTCGCTTCGCTGACCGAGAGCAGGGCGCCGCAGGTCTACGGCAAAGGACGTCGCGGGGGCCTCAAAGCATCGTATGCTGTACCAGGTAACCGGTGAGGCAACCGAAGGGTAACCAGTAGTGAGCCAACAGAGCGGCACCTTTCGCGCAGGTGAGCACCTGGTGGGTACATTTAGGATTCTATCAGGATATGCTTGTAAATGAGATCTGGTAAGAAGGCCGTGATCTCTTTATATTTCTGTTCACTCTCTCGCAGAGCTGCTTTCACCCGCACGATATTGTTGATCGCGTCTTCGAGTTCCAGCTTCTTCGTCGAGAGCGCCTCGTAAACGAGTTTGTACTCGGTGATATCCTGAGCGATCACGGTCGCGTGCGTGAGCTGCCCGTCGGCGTTCCTGATTCCCGACACGTGAATACGACCCTGGACGAGCTTACCATCTTTGCGCACGCATCTGCTCTCCATCAAATAGGCGTCTCTTTCATCACGTTTCAGGGAGGTGAAGAGCTCACGAACCTTCGCCATATCCTCGGGGTGATAGAGTGAGGCAAAGTGCATTCCGACGAGCTCTTCCGGGGGATAGCCGATGAGCTGGCACAAGGCCCGGTTCGCAGCCAGAATGTAGCCTTCCAGGTCGGTCATGAGCACCCCCACGGGCAGGGCATCGAAGAATGCACGGAACCGTTCTTCACTCACCCGCAGCGCCGTCTCTATCTGTTTCAGCTCGGTCAAATC
>CAYYNW010000088.1:0-6085 GCA_964473145.1 uncultured Halobacteria archaeon | reverse complement strand
CCCTTCCCGAAGATGATGGCAAGTGCCGCGCCGAAGCCCGCCGCGGAAGCGATCCCCAGGGTATACGGGCTCGCTAAGGGGTTACGGACCACTGCCTGCATCGTCGCGCCTGCAACGGCGAGCCCGATGCCCGCGAGAATGCCCAGCAGGATCGGCGGGAGGCGCAAGTTCCAGACGACCAGCTCCGCAGTCGTTGCCGGCTCGTGCAGGAGCCCGCGCCAGATGATCGCATAGACCTCCTTCACGGTGATCTGATACGACCCGAGCGTCGCGGCAAAGCCCGCAATGAGCAGGATGAGGATGAGTGAGGAGGCGATGAAGAGGAGCTTGCGCCCGATGAATTTCTTGTACTGCGCCTTGATCTCTTCGCCCTTCACGCTCCTCCCGGAAGAGGGCTCACTCGATGACATGCCTGCGCCCTCCCGTGCGGAAGAGGGCTCACCCGGTGGCATGCCCGCTTCCTCCCCTGGTACGCTCTCCCGGCGTGCAGAGCCACGGCTCGCGGAGTATCGCCGGGCAGCGGGTATTCAAGCTGCAGCGGCCACAGTTACGGTCTTTACTGACGCAGCCCGCCAGTGCTGCGTACCGGAGTGCAAGCTGCGCTCCAGCATCGGCAAAGGCGCTCACGCCGGGATAAACGCCACCCCAGGCGACGTGTTCCAGATGCTGCTTACAGGCGGTCCCTATCACGTCCAGCTCGCTCGCCGACGGTCCCGGATGATAGTAGAGCATGAAACTTGGTCGAACTCCCACGAGATGATAGGGTATCGAGGGATCATGAACGGCAATGAATTCCGCGATCGCTTCGATCTCACGATCGTTGATGCGCGGGATCACCACGGTCTTGAAGGCGCGTATCTTCTCACGGTGCTCCATCAAATACGCGGCGTTCCGGAGCACGGGCTCGATGGGCGCGCCGCTCAAGGCCAGATGCGTATCCGCGTGAAACGCATTGATCTCCAGGGTAACATACGAGCACATCTTCACGATCCGCTCCATGCTCGAGACCGAGGCGAACCCATTGGTGGTGAAGCCGACCTGGAGATCGGGCAGCTCCTTTCTCGCCGCCTCGACCACCGCCTCGATATACGGCAGGTGAATGGTGGGCTCACCGCCGGTAAAGCCCAGCTTCGTGATGCCCGCTTCCCGCATCTTATCGACCGCCTCGCGAGCCAGTGCACAAGGCTCCACGTATCCGCGATAGAACCAGTTGGTCGCGGGATATTGCGATAAGCGATAGGCGTTACAATAGAGGCAGCGGAAATTGCAGCCCAGCAAGGTGATCGAGAAGCTCTCCAGAGATTCAGCCAGGCAGGTATACGCGACCTCGGGCAGGTGCATAGTGCACACACCCACCTCTTCAGTCCTATTTACCCCACAATCCCATGCACACAGTCTGCACTCTTTGAACTCTTCCATGCTCATGCGATTCTCACCGACCCGTCGTGATATGGGGTCTGAAACGTCTTCCGTTATCGTCCCGTCACTATGTCATCAAGACGGTCGAGCCGGAGTACGCGAGCACCTTCTTCTCTCCTTCCGGATAGTCAACCCGCAAGAAGTCCTCGAGGAATTCCTGCGAGACTTTACCCGGCTCAATCGGCAGGTCCGGATGCAAGAGCTTGGCAAGCAGCACGATGCCATAGGTATGCTCAAACCCGTTCGTGACAGACCAGGGGACCGCGTAGATCGTGTTGTTCTTAGTCGCGTTGAGTGTTCCCCAGGATTTCCCAGCCAGGAGCTGCTGCAGCAGATCCGCTGGCTCGGAGGTGGTATCCCACCAGCCGAAGACGTTGCCACAGATCATGATCATCATATCCGGATTCTTGGCCACTACCCACTCGGCACTTACTTTTGGATTGCTCGTCTCATTCTCGGTGATCGGCCGCCCCCCAGCCTTCACACAGAGCTGGTAGAAGATCGAGCCTGGTCCGTAACTACTGATATCTGAGGTCTTGCCGATCGCGCCGGCCGTATAGGTCAAAAAGACATCGGGCTTCTCCCTATCCGCAACGAACTCCTCCACCTGTGCCAGGTAACCGTCATGCCAGGCGATGAACTGCGCCGCCTCCTCCTCCTTCTCCACGAGGTAAGCAAGCTCGTCGAACTCCTCGAAGACCTGGTCATAGTTCGCGGTGACGTAGAGATAGAACCCGACCACGGTGATATTAAACCCCTTGAGCTTATCCGCCGCTAGATTCACATTGACCGTGCCGGTGGGCGGTGCAATTAACATGTCAGGCTCAAGTCTCGCCACCGCCTCCCAATCGACTTCCTTCCACGTTCCCACCACTTGTCGTTGTGAGATGGTGGGGAAATAAAAGGGGAAGTTCTTGATCGTCTCGGTGATCCCGACGACCTTATCCTCGGCGCCCAAGATCTGTATCGCGCGCGCGCTATCTGAACTGAGGATGACGATCTTCTTTACGGGTCGGTAGATCGTCACGTTCCTGCCCGCGGTATCTACGATGCTCCGTGGCTCCCCGTTCCAGTAGGCATAGACGTGCGCGGCATCCCGAATCTCAGCCCGGGTGAGCGTGCCACCGCCTGCGAGGTGCGTAAGGATTGAGCTCGCCAGTTCTTGCTCGGTGAGCTGGTTATCGATGTTCCCATCGCCCGGTATGCCAGCTGCCGCGGCAGGCTGTACCGCCGCCATCATCGCCACTGCTACCAACAGCGCCATGAACACAACCACACGTCGCATCCTATTTCGCCCCTCCCTTCAGCCTCTTCATGATACCGAAACAAGTGATAAGCAGCGAGAACGTCATAACCACCGCCTCGAAGCCCGGTATTGCAGCCGTGGGTGACGGTGCCGCTGAGTGGCTCGGTGATGGCGTCGAAGTCGCGCCAGATGGTGTGGGTGTGGCCACGGGTGTCGGCGTCGCAGCACTTGGAGCAGCCTTCATGCCCGTAATGGCGAAGAGTGAAAATCCGGTGGTTCGCGCTTCGTAATAGCTGAATTCCGTATCCTCGCTCGTCTTCGCGGTCGCGAGTTGTATCCAGCCCACCGTGGGCTCGTAGCGGCAGAGCGCGACGGTGCTCTCATCAATGGTATGGGTAGTCAGCCACGACCTCGGCACTTTGCACTCGATCCGGCCTTCGAGGTTCGCCAGCTCTTCGTGGGTTACCTCGATAGTGAGATAGGCATAGACCGTGCCGGAAGGTGCAGGTACCGCGCCCGGCTTCGCCACTCGTTCAACCTCAATTTTCACCTCACTCACCCGCGCGTCGGCCGTGAGGGCGAGCAGGGTGATGTCCATATCCTCGAAGAGCATGGCCACGTCCTCAAAGGGGTCTAGCGTGGGGATCGTTCTCGAGACTTTTGTTACCGCCGGCACAGCTGGCGTGGGCACTGCACCCGATCCCTCGCCGATCGCTCCCGCACCACCGCCGCCAACCATCACGATCGTATCCGCTATCTTCCCTTCATGCACACTCAGCAGGTCAACCCAGGATCCCGTAAAGGTCCCTTCGCCCGAAGCAGGTGCCTGCACCCGGTACGTGATCGCCAGCTCATCGATCACGGCGAACGCGACCTGCCGTCCGGAGAGTTGATAATGCTCGCAGGTCGTGCTTACAAAGCTGAACCCCTCAGGAATCGTCTCAATGAGCCCAACGACCACCGGCTCGTTGCCCGTAAGTATCAGGGTGACCTCAAACTCCGCGTTCGGGGCAGGCCCGGCGGGTGCATGCCTGCTGACGCCCGTGACTTCCGCGGCATCCGCGACCAGCACCGGCAGGGTCAGCAGCGCAGCGGCGAGCAGAATGAGCAGCAAAAGCGACCTGACCGGTTCCCTTCGCCTCTCCCCTGATCCCCCCCGCGCCGGCGCCGCGCTCACACGATTCATCTTTTTTTATGTGATATAGTGACCCTTTATATAAAGATATAACGAACGGATAAAAATAAACTGGTTTTTAATAATACTTTGTATATAAACTGGTGGGGAAGATGCGCGGGGGTGGATGGAAGAAGCGATGAGAGCGGATAAACAGAGGGGTGTGGACGCGAGAACGCAGCTACCGCAGCTGCTTGGCTGTCTCGCCGTGCTGCTGGCTGTTACGGTGGGCGCGATCTCGCCGCTCGTGACGGCCACGACCATTGAGGAGACGCAGGTGATAACGAGCCAGGGGCAGGCCTTTAATGTCAACTACGAGCACCTGAGCATCCAGCTGGATGGTAATAAGTCCTCAAAAGTGCTCGTGGGGCAGGACATCCAGTTTTACAATCAGAGTGGCGGCCCTTCAGGCGTCGTGACCCTGCAGGGGGTATCAGGTGAAGCGGAAGAGAAGAAAGTGGAGAAATATTCGGACGATGCTGGACGGCTTGACACTGAGCTTACACCGTTACCAACCGGCACGTATCTGGCGACCTGTGCCGTGGGTTGTAACAATACCACGATTATCGTCGAGGAGCCCTATCTGAAACTGGCGCTGAAGCGAAGTGGCAAATCGATCACGAGCATACCGGTCAATGCCACCTTCACGGTGGAGTTGAGCACGAATTTGGATCCGCATGACGGCGTGAATTTAGAAGTGAAAGATCCCAGCGGTAATATTCTGAAGGCAAATTATGATGGCACCGTCTTCGACGGCGTGAATGTTGATCAGGTAACGGATCTGGCGATCAGCACAGCGGGGTGGGAGCTCGGGACCTATACCTTTCGAGTCTCCACCGAGGAAGACTACGCACGAGGACTGAAGGCACAAAGTATGGACCTCAAGTTAGAGATCGTCAGCGGCGAGCTGAAGATCGTGGTGGCAAAGACGGAGATCGTGGAGCTCGAGAACCTGAAGCTGACCGTAACGGGTCTTCCTGATACCAATATCACCGTTTGGGTGGAGCGCAACGCGGAGCATGCAGTCTTCCCAGCCAGCAAAAATGACAATCCCGCATCGACGCACCGCGGCTCATTCAACCACACGATCGACGCCGATGGGAAGCGTGAATACCTCGTCTATTTCGACCAGACAGGTGCCTACACGGTGCGGGTGAGGGACGAAAGCAGTGGGAGCGAGGATTACGTGACCGTCTCCGTCTCGAAGAAGCGCGTGACCTTCACGACCCCGGAGACTTGCTCGATCGGTGCGGATCTCGTGATCAACGGTACGGCGAACACCGGGAAGACGGTTGATATTGCAATTAACGATCACATCGTGAAGGTAGATCTCGCAATTGATACTGCGGGCAAATTCGAGGTGAAGCTGCCAACGCCCGATACGCCCGGGACGTCTGTGGAGGACGCGATCAAGATCAAGGGGTTCATCGACGGCATGTACACCTTGGATCAAGATGTGGCAGGCGCGGATTACGACGGCTCAACGCTCGTCCTGATGACTCTTGGCGGCATGACCGCGGAGACATCCGTCGCGGTCGTCGCGCCCAGTGACACCTTTACGCTCAGCGGCACCGCACCGGGCTCACAAGCGGTGGATATCCTCATCGTGTCGCCGAAAGGCGGGGGCGGCCGCGGCATGAATCCGACGAACTCAGAAGAGAACAGCCTGCCCAGCGGCATGAGCTACGAGACTGCAGCGGTCAGCAGCAGCACCGCTCGATGGTCCCTTGAGGTTGAGGTGGATGAGGATGCGACTACCGGTACGTACCTTATCTTTGTCCTCACGCCGGGCAAGAACCAGCTCTACGACGGCTTGAAGACCGCTGAGTTGCTAACTGGCTTAGCGAAAAAGTATTTCGCCGACGATCTGAGCAAGTTTGGCGCGAAGACCCAGGAGCAGATCAGGGCGATGCTGGTCGAGGTGACGACCGGAACTGCGGGCAGCGACGATTACCTGAAGGTAGTGAAACTGAGCGTGCGGCGGCCCGAAGTGGCGGTCTACGTGCCCGCTGAGGTCATTATCGGTGAGAATCTGACCATCGCAGGAAGCTCGAACCGGGAAGGGCACACGATCATCCTCAAAGTCAAGGGCCCGATCGACCTCGGCACGAAGTTCGTTACCGTGCTCGAGGGGCAATTTGAAGCGACTTACAGCACGACCGAAGCGCTTACCGGCGAGTATACGGTGGAAGCGAGTGACGGTGAAGGGCATACGGACACTGCAACAGTTACGATTATTCCGCCAG
>CAYYNW010000087.1:0-6212 GCA_964473145.1 uncultured Halobacteria archaeon | reverse complement strand
AGCTCGAAGTCCGCGGCGGGCATTTCACCCTCGTTCGTGACCTCAACAGGAACCGAATACTTGAGCATGCCACCACTGGCGGGCGCCTCTCCTCCCGATTGCGCATCCAGGCAGCCGGAGGTAACTAACGCGACGCTGAGCAGTCCAAAGATCACGAGAACCCCGGGAACTCTGCTGCCATGCCGTCTGGCTAAAAGCACCAGAAGCAAGGGGAGAACGCTGAGGAACCCCAGGAGTAGCCCGCTAACCAGTGCCGTGCCGGAGCGCACGGGCGTCAGAATCCGTACCGACAGATCCGGATTGGCACCGATCTGAACCTCGGCGCTGAAGACATTATTCTGCTCGTTCGATTCCGGTACCGCATTCTCAGGATCGATCTCCGCCGTGATGGTGTGCGCCCCCTGTACGGCAGTCCAGGGAATGCTCACTTGCACAATGCCACGGGCATCCAGGGGAAGAAGAGCCGAATAAAGCTCAGAATCGTCAACAATGACCGTCAATTTGAGATTGTTCTCGTACAGGCGGCCATAGTTACTCACCACCGCATGAAGCGTATTTGCGCCTTCCCTCAGGTCTGCCGAGTCGAGTGTGACAGTGAAGTCCGGTGTGGTATGCTCCGCAGTTTTGTGCTCGACGGCGAGAACCGCAAGCACCGGGTGCATATAGTATTCCCCTTCAAGATTGCCCTCATCGTCCGTCTCAATCATGCCGTCCCCGTTGATGTCCTTACCCCTGAGGATGCGGAGCTCATTTTCCGCCTGCAGATACCGCGTAACCTCAAAGGTTTTGAGATCAATGCCATAGGTTACACCCGCACGGTTATCAGCCACGTCATTCCCGCCTATTCCCACGCCGTTGAACTCCAGGTAGTCAGGTTCGCCGGGATTCCCGGCAAGATAGACCACGGTAACTCGTCCGGCGTTGACGTTCGCGGGATTGAGCTCGCCGCTGAAGTCCACTGAAACGAGATCATTGATCGAGGGAATTGAGCCTGCCCAGCCCTTACCATGCAGGCTTGGATTACCATCGCAGACCCAAAAAGAGGTTTCCGGCGCATCTTCCGCCTCATAGACGGCGACGAGGATAATGCCATAGACCCGGCCGTCGAGTTTGCTGCCCCGTTCGCCTCTGCTCGTATCCGCAACACCCGTGTTCTGCCCCGGAACTACCGTGTCCGTGACGTCGTAGTAGACCCAATAGACCCCGTGGCTCGAGCAATAGACGTGCGGATTCTCGTCATTAATCCCGCGGAGGGCCGTTTTACCAAGGTCGTGCCCGTTAAAGCTTGTCTGCACCCAGCCTTCGTACCGCTCCGTGCCGCCCCAGACGCCGACGTAGAGCCGCGCCCATTTGACCTCGATACCCGCGGGCAGTTGATAGTGCTGCTCATACGGTGGGAAATCGAGCCCGCGACTCTCGCCCACGTAGACGCCGCCCCGCAACGTGCCGTGAGCGACCAGGTCGAGCCTGTCTGAATAGGGCACGCCGTCAAAGGAGTAGATCGCCCCGGCGAGCGGTACCAGTGTCAGGAGGCTCAGCAGCACCAGCCCGCAGATGAGTACTGGTAGCAGGCCGCACCTCACGGCCGCTTCCGCCATTCTTGTCACGATAGCGATGTTTGGTATTTAATCTTAATAAATCTTCAGCTTTTCATCTTACCATAGCCCGCGGTGGGGTGGTGATGCTCGCGTGCGCGGAAACGGAAGGTATTTCTAAGCACAGACCATCATATTCGTGGGAGCACTGATGCGGGGAATGGAGGAGCTACGAGGCGCGATCCGGAACTATGCACTGCAGAATGCGGTACGCTACGGGGCATCGCCGAAGGCAGAGGTCGTACTGAAGCGCATGCTCGCGGAGCGGCCAGAATTGAGGAAAGAGGCGAAGCAGCTTGCCGTGCTGGTGCAGGAAGAGATCGCGTACGTCGAGTCACTGAGTACGGTGGAGCGACTGGAGGAATTAACCCGGCTGGCGCCAGAACTCCTCGAGGAGGTGCGGCTGAAGGAGGGTGAGCAGAAGCGGGTTGAGGGTGGCCTGCCTGAGTTACCACATGCCAGGGACGCACCGGTCGTGATGCGATTCGCGCCCAACCCCAACGGTCCGGCGACGCTCGGGAGCGCTCGGGGCATTATTGTCAATTCGGAGTACGCGCGCCGGTACAGGGGGAAATTCATGCTCCGCTTCGATGATACCGATCCGGTCATAAAACGTCCAATGCTCGAAGCGTACATCTGGTACCTCGAGGATTGCGCGTGGCTTGACGCGGAACCCGATGAGGTGATCGTGGCTTCGGAACGGGTGGAGCTGTATTATCGGTACGCGGAGCAACTGATTCAGCGAGGTGGCGCGTATCTCTGCTTCTGCCCCGCGGAGACGTTCAAGCAGTACAAAGAGCAGCGGCAGCCCTGCCCGCATCGGGCAGCGAGCATCGAGGAGAATCTTGCGCACTGGGAGAAGATGGTGCGCGGCGACTATGAGGAGAAGGAGGCGGTACTGCGGATAAAGACTGAGATGGCACATCCCGATCCCGCGCTGCGCGATTGGGTGGCCTTGCGCGTCTTAAAGCACGAGCATCCCCGGGTTGGCGACCGCTACGTGGTGTGGCCGACACTCGATTTTGAATCGGCGATCGAGGACCATCTGCTCGGCGTCACACACATCATCCGCGGGAAGGACCTCATGAAATCGGAGCTGCGGCAGCGGTTCCTCTACGACCACCTCGGCTGGACTTATCCGCACACCATGCACTGGGGGAAGATCAAGGTGCAGGAGTTCGGGAAATTCAGCACCTCAGACCTGCGGAGGCGGATCGAGCGGGGCGAGTATGAGGGCTGGGACGATCCGCGACTGCCCACGATCAGAGCGCTGCGACGACGTGGCTTTCAGCCTGAGGCGATCCGTAAATTCTTCGTCTCCATCGGCGTGACGCAGACGGACATCGCGGTGAGCATGAAGAACCTCTATGCGGAGAACCGGAAGATGGTAGATCCAAAAGCCTCGCGCTACTTCTTCGTGCGGAACCCGGTCCAGATGCAGTTAGACGGAGTGGAGTATCTGACGGCACGGGCGTTGAAGCACCCCGCGGCCAAGGAGTATCGTGAGCTCCTGACCGGTAATATCGTCCATCTTGCCGATACGGATGCCGCGACCTTACAGCTGGGTCAGAAGCTCCGGTTGAAATACCTCTGCACCGTGGAGATCGCGAGCACAGAGCCCCTGGTAGGCAAGGTGCTTGATGTCGCGACCCAGCCGGCACCGCCAGCAGGAATGCAGGTGATCCAGTGGGTGCCGTCGAGTGGGATCCACGTGACCGTGAAGCGACCCGATGGGATCGATGAAGGCCTCGGCGAGCTCCTGATCGCTACGGAACTCGAGAACGTGGTGCAGTTCGAACGGTACGGCTTCGTCCGGATCGATTCGGTCGATGAAGAGGAGATGGCGGTCGTGGCGTATCTCACCCATTAAACTTTCTTTATGAAAGAAAATTTGATCAAAGAAACAATTTGTGGAGATCAACAAATAAGAGCGAGAGAAGGACGGTAAATCCAACCCCTTTCCCCTTAAAGGGATGGTTTTGCCGAAAGAGCTCATGTGGTTCGGAGATTCTGGGTAATGGTGCATTTTATTTCAAACCCCCTCAGTTCGCGGTGAAAATCGATAGGTTTTATATCTGGTGCCGACCTACGGTAGAAGCGTGATCTCTTATGGACGTAGTAAAGATTGGCATTGTTAAATTAGGGAATATTGGGGCCTCGCGGATCGTGGATCTGCTGCTGGACGAGCGAGCGGACAGGGAGGATATTGACGTGCGCGTCCTGGGTACGGGCGCGAAGATGACGCCAGAAGCTGCACCGGACGCTGCTCGCTTACTTGCGTGGGATCCGCATCTGGTGATCGTGACGAGTCCGAACGCCGCGCTGCCAGGCCCGAAGATGGCACGTGAGATGGCGAAGGAGAAGGGAAAACCCGTCATCGTGCTTTCGGACGCGCCGGCGATGAAGGCCGTGGATAAGTTAAAGGAGGGCGGGTTTGGCTACATCATTATACCCGGCGATCCGATGATCGGTGCACGGCGCGAGTTCCTCGATCCGGTGGAGATGAGCTTCTTCAATGTGGACGTCCTTGCGGTGCTCTCAGGAACCGGTGTCGTGCGGTTAATCCAGGAGGAGCTTGACCGTGTGATCACGGAGATCAAGGCAGGCGGCGAGGTGAAATTGCCGCAGATCATCGCGACGGCGGATAAGGCCGTGGCACGTGCAGGCTTTACGAACCCATACGCCAAGGCGAAAGCGATCGCAGCGTACAGCATGGCGGAGAAGGTCGCGGACCTCGATGTGAAGGGCTGCTTCATGCTGAAAGAGCCCGAGGAATACGTCCCGATCGTGGCCGCGGCGCACGAGCTGCTCAGTGAAGCGGCAAAGCTGGCGAAAGAGGCACGTGAGATCGAGAAGTACACGGACAGCCTGGTGCGGAAGCCGCACGCGCGAAAGGGTGAGATCCTGAAGAAGACGAAGCTGATGGAGAAGCCGAGCGCGTAAAGCGCTCCATCCTCCTCTCTTTTTTCCCTTTTCTTTTACTTGCCGCTCTTCCGAACCCCGGTGGTGAAGAAGTAACGAGCTCAACCCTGAAGCTACTTCAGAGCAGGCGTCAAGAGGGTGAGCCGGAGCACCCGCCTGCCAGCGCTCGCGAGGCACGCAGCAGCGGAACGGTGAATTGTGCATATAGGGGGCAGGCCCTTCCTTATCACCTTGCCCGACCAATCTCGAGCACACCATGTTCTTCCACGCTCTATCCGCAGCGGCGTAGTGCCTGTTCACTCCCTCGCTTCTCCGCATCAAAGGGGCTAGATGTAAGCGATGGAGAAGTAGAGCGTCAGCCAGAGTGCTAAGAGCGCCACGCCACCGAAGATGATCAACCCGGTCTCACTCATAGATAGCTCGTTACTCCCATGTCCCGACACCTATTTAAAGCTTGACCTCACCAATCACCGCAAGCGCAGGAAGCTCGGTATTCCTTTTCATAATAGGGATCAAAAGAGGAAGTGAGAGCAGAGAAGGACCGGAACGAATGAACGAGCACGAATACGTCCAGCATTTCATCGAGCTCGTGGAATTGGAACGGGCTGAGCAGATGCGGCTGCACGAGGAGGAGATGCGGCGCCTGAGTGGTCGAGAACGAGAGGAGAAGGGACGAGCGTTCCTGAAGATGCGGGGTAAGTCGCAGGATCTGGGACTTGGCGGCAAGCACCTCGTGCGGTTTCGAAAAGACGCTGCTGACTGCCCGCTCCCGGAGAGCGAGATCGAGGTGGGTGATCTCGTCCTGATCAGCCGAGCGGGGACGGCACCGTGGGAGGGCGAGAATCCCACGGGCACGGTCGCGGAGAAGACCACGCATTCGATCACCGTTGCCTTCGATGATGCACCGCCGGGCTTCGTCTACCGCAAAGGACTCAGAATCGACCTTTATGTCAATGACATTACCTTTCAGCGGATGATCGAGGCGTTAAAGCGGTTCAAGCGCCTGCCACGGCTGCGAATGGAGAAATTATTGGGGCTCACGCCTCCGGAGTTCTCGCAGCCGAAGCAGCTTGAATTCTCTAACGGTGCGCTGAACGCGAGCCAGCGTGATGCGGTGGTGCAGTCGCTAGCGGCGCAAGACTTCTTCCTCATTCATGGGCCGCCGGGTACCGGCAAGACGATCACCTGCATCGAGATCATCGCGCAACTGGTAAAACGGAACTACCAGATCCTCGCGGCTGCAGAGTCGAACGTAGCAGTAGATAACCTGGTTGAGCGCTTGGATACGCTCGGGATGAACGTGGTACGGATCGGGCATCCCGCACGTGTCATCCCCGCCTTACGCCGGCGGAGTTTGGATTACCTTGTTCAGGACGATCCGGATTACATTGAAGCGCAAGAGTTGCGAGCGCGTGCATTCGAGCTCAAGGCGCGAATGCAGGATGCTGCGGTTGTGCCTGAGATGCGCTGGCGACGCGGCCTGAGTGACGAAGCGATCATGGAGCTGGCACGTCAGAGCAGGACGGTGCGGGGCATCCCGGTGGAGAAAGTGATGGGCATGCAGCGCTGGTTGAAGTTGAAGCACCGGATCGACAAGCTCTTCATAATGGCGCGCGAACTGGAGGAGCAGGCGGTCGAGAGCGTCCTCGAGGACGCGGAGGTTATCTGCGCCACGAACAGTACGGTAGGCGCGGA
>CAYYNW010000086.1:0-6262 GCA_964473145.1 uncultured Halobacteria archaeon | reverse complement strand
TGCTATCCGGCTATCCTGTCGCGTCTGCCTATAAAGAGCAGCTGCGCTGGCTGCCTGGCTGGACCTTTTAATCCTCCCCTCTCTTTGAATGCGATCAAGCGAGCTGCAGTAAGTATTTAAAGGGGTTCTGCGTAATGTACGATCATGAATCCGCGGTTAGTTTTAAAAGCGCTGATTCTGCTCATGCTGGTTCCCGCACTGATCTGCCTGCTGCTTCCTGATTCGATCGCCCGAAGCTATACGCAGATCATGTATCCGCTCATCCTGCTCGTCAGCGGTGTACTGGCGATGCGGGTATCCACCATTTATACCAATTGGCTGCGGAATGCGTTCGTCTTCCTCTCGCTCTTCCTCTTCCTCATGATCTTCCCGCATTTCGACTTCCTCTGGTCTTTCTATGCCGCGCATCCGCTCTTTGTTGTCCTGCTACAATGGGTCACCTACGCCATGCTCGTGCTCTGCTCGATCTACGTGCTGAAAGTGACGGAGGTACGGCAGATCAGCGGCAAGGGCTGGCTCCTCATCGCTGCGATGCTCGTCATCGGGATTGTCATCCTCGTCTATCACCTCCCACCCGTCTTGCAGTATTATCCCGCGGTCTATAAGCTGCCGTTGACGCTCATTTATATCCTTGACGTCGCGATCGTCGTCATGCTGATGCCGGTCGTGCTGCTCTATGCGCAGCAGATGCGCGTGGAGGGCCGGGAAAGTATCACGTTCACCACCATCGTCAGCGGCGTTATCCTGAGCACGATCGCGGTCTACCTCTTCGTGATCGTCACGGGTCTCCAGCTCTACGAAGCGCCCCGCCTCTTCCACACTGGCTCGGCTCTCGATTCGCTGTATCTCTTCAGCTATTTGCTCATTGCCGTGGGCCTCTACGTGCACAAGAAATACGACGAGTGGGGCTTCGCGCAGATCGAGCAGGCACTATCAGGAGGCTAGAGCGATGGGTGGTGAAGGCGCGGCGAATCTGGAGAAGCTGATCGATGAGGTCTGGTCCCTCTTTCTGGACGACTTAAAGAAGAAAGAGCACCCGCAGATTCGCGCTACGTTTGGTGATGAGGTGAACCTGTTTGTGCCGCAGGTGAGGCTCCTGCTGCCGCTGCATGCGAATCCGCGGTTCCCCATCTCCCTCTACACGGCATCGTATCTCGGCGCGCGCCGGAACGCGTATGCGATCATGCGAAAGCTGGATATGCCGCCTGACTTCTTCTGGAAGTTCGAATACTGGACGAACGAGCGCGCCTTTGAGGTGCTGAGCAAGGTGATCAACCGGATATTTCGTGAGATCATGAGAACGACGAAGGAGGGGCTCTTGAGTGTGGAGAACGCCTCGACGGACCCCAAGGAGATCAAGATACAGCTGGCGTTGGCGGAATGTGTCGAGTGCTTTGGCGTCTCGGCGAACCATCCTGTGTGCTACTACCATGCAGGCACCTTCACGGGGATCATCTCCGCGCTGCTGGGCAAAGAGCTTGATTGCTACGAGACGGTCTGCTGCGCGACCGGAGGCGCGACGTGCGAATTCATGGTAGTGAACAAGGGCAAAGGCGAGGAGCTGGAGCAGTACCTCAACCCTGCAACGATCGACTTCGCGCTGCAGAAACGACTCGCGGGCGCCCTGGACGGCCAGACCCGGCCTAGCATCGGCAGCGAGGCGAATTTGCGCTATTACCACCTCGTGCTCCTGAACAGTTTGATCACGAATCCGAAGTTGTTCAGCGCCTCCAGTTACGACCTGGGTAAGGAATACGGCAAGAACGTGGTGCAGTTTCTGGCGCAGTATTACCAGAAGCAAGAGCACGAGTTGCTTGAAGTCGTCGCGCAGTATTACCGCGTCTTGAAGCATCTCCAGCTTGAACTCACCCAGGGCACCGCGGTGATCAGAGCAGCGGAGGTTGCGGAAATCTCAGGGTTAGCAACGAGTGCGGATTTTTTGGGCTTCCTCATCGGCGAGCTGGAGGGGATCGTATCGGTGCTGCGGCACGAGCCGCTGCGCTGTACCGAGCCGATCTTTGAGGGCAACGAGCTCATTCTGAAGCTCAAGCCGCAGTAAAGGCGCATCCACACAGCGGGTTAGGCTGGCTATGCCCAGAGATCGGAGAAATCCGTGCCCTTCTCGAGATACTTCTCGATATCCTTCCTAGCAAACTCGATCTGGTTGATGATGATATCGAACTCCTTCGATTTCGATTTGTATTTGAGCGTCTCGCCCTCGACCTTCAGTAAGTGGTCAATGATCCGTTCGGCGAGATTGACCGTGCCCTTCGGCGCGGTCCACACCAGCTTATTCCTGGCGCACGCGAGCCCGATCTCGTGGAGCAGGTGCACCACCTGGTAGAGGACGTCCCGGATGTCGAGATTCACGGCGAAGATGCCGATGCTCTCGAGCAGCCCGCCGGTTCGATCGATCATCTCGCCCTGCTTTTGCTCGACCATCGTCTCGGCGAGCTCGGTGAACGAATTTGCCAAGTATTTCTCCATCCGGTATTTCTTCAAGGTATAGAGTTCGTCTGAGGTATCGTGATAGAGGGTGAAGATCTGATTGAGTATCTCTCTATTCTCGCCCTCGAGCTTCATGAGCTCCCGCAGCATGCTGTGCAGCGAGTTGATCATTTGCTGCGTGGCGACATCGTACTCCTTCAAGCCCTTGAAGCCGATGATGTCTAAGTTCTCGAGCGCGATCTTCGTGGTGAAGTTCATGTTCTGGGCAATGGTATGTGTGCCGACCTCGCCGAAGATTTCCAGTACCTGCACGAGGGTGTCATCGTCCGCTTCGATGATCGCCTCGCGGCCGATCCCGAGTATGTGCCCGAGGAAGTACGGTGAGACGTACGATTCATTCTCCTTCCTTAAGTTCGCCATGTAGCGGTGGTAGATCTCGCCGAGCCCGAACCGGACGGTGCCGCGGTCGCCATTGCCGATAGATTTCTCGATGATCTCGGTAATGGGGAGCATCTTGTCCAGCTCGCCGGCTATTCGTGTCTCACCTTCTTTAAACATTCCTTGTAGTGAGGTGAGATACGATTCATTCACTTTGGTGAGCAGATTATCGATCACGGTCTCGGGCCTGAGTCGCACCATAGTGATCGAGAAGAAGGGAATGAGCATGATGAAGCTGAGCGTGGTGAGCAGCATGGATACTTCGATATACTTGCTCTCCACCGGTACTTCCAATCGCCCGAGCATGAAGACGTTGTAGAGCAAGCTGCTGAGATAGACGGCGATGACGGACCAGAAAGTCAGGCTCTTGACATGGAGGTCCATAATGCGATGCGTGTACTGCTGCGAGGCGAACTGCACCGCCATCAACGTGAGCGAAATCACAATGGCGAAGATCGACGCGAGTCCCTGTACGCCGACGCCTTCGAGGAGCGACCGCGCATTCTCAATATCACTGTTCGCGAGAGTAAAGGGCGAGAGTTCCGCGAGCGAGAGGAGCATGAGGAAGAGAAAGAGACCAGCTAAGGAGAGGATACTGATCCGTTCCAGATCCTCCACGCGCAGTCGTTTCATCGTTCTTTATTTTATACTAAACCCGTGAAGCGGCGGGGCAGTCGCGGCTCGGAGGTGGTGCCACAAGGAGTCGCGGTTGATGATCTCGAGGTTGTCACTGAGTACGTATCCATCGGTAGCTGGAGTGTTCTGTGGAGCAACGTGCCATCGGTGCCCGTAACGGCAAGCGAAAGGTTCTGCCCCTGACGTTGCGCATCGATCATGATCTCCCGTCCATCCTCATGGTGTTTGAGGGTGTACGCGCGATGATCCACGCTGCGTGACGTAACTACCGGAGACCAGCTGCAATACGGGGCAGACTGTCCGTGCCGACCTCATATCATGGAGAACTTGTACTGCTTCCGCGATGAGACGGCGGCGAGCATATCGCCGACGGAGAGGAGACCTATCAGTTTATCACCATCCACGACGATCAGGCCGGGGATGTCGCTTCCCTCGCTCATCTGTGCCGCCATGTATTTGGTGATGCCCTGCGTGACGTCGTTGTCTTTGGTAATCGTGGTGAAGCGCCGGGAGATGACCTCCTGGCAGGTGATATCGCGCGGATCAATGCCCTGTGCGAGCACCTTCTCGAGGAGCGTGAACAACGTCACCACACCTATTACCTTCTCGCGTTCGTCGACGACGATCACATCCATCACACTTTCCTCAACCATCCGCTTCGCCGCCTCGTTGACGGGCGTATCGCCGCTGACCCGTATGAATTCATCAAATATCGGGAGCTCTTTCACTTTCATCTTAGCTACTCACTCCTGTCTCTACCAGAAGGGTAGGACGCAACCATACTTAAACCTTTCGCTTTCGCTCGTTCGCTCGCGCCGAGGGACCTGTGCGGTGTGTGGCGAGTCCGCATTTTAGTAATATTGGCCGAAGAGGTACTGCAAGACGCAGGCGTTACAGTTGCCCGGACAGACACCCCCGCGCTCGCGCTTGCAGAACTTAGCAGGTGAGATGTTGAGCGGCTTACCGGGTGACGTGCTCTGCTTCTTTGCCGTCTTACTCGGTTGAGGCACGACCTCTCGCGCTTTCTCCTCTACCTTCTGTACGCCCATCGCGGTTTCCCACTGGAAGACCCTGTATTCTATCGGCTCGCTCTCCTTTTATAAGTTGGCCAGTTCTGCGAGTCGTTGGACCTAATCAAAGCACGTCAGATGCGGTGCCATAGCTCCTTGCTTGAGCTGAGCAGCGAGGAGATCTCGCTACGTCCGCCGGTTCCTGCTCCTGGAGCGGGTCGCTCTGAGCAGCGCGGACGCGAGCACTGCAGTGATGAGCACAATCCCGCCGGGCGCGGGGATGCGCGCTTTGGGTGTTGGTGTAGGTGCTCCAGGTGTCGGCGATGGTGCTGGAGGTTGTGAAGTCGGGGGAGCGGATGGCGTGGTAACGGGCGCGGGGGAGAGTGCGGTCGTACCACCGGGTTGGGGTGGTAAGGTCGAATCCAGCGGATAGGGGTCCAGCGAATCGGAGAGCCCATCACCATCAGTATCAGGATTCTTCGGATCGGTCCCTTTCAAGAGCTCCTCAAGATCGCTCAAGCCATCACCGTCCGTGTCGCGCGTCCCACCCGCGCCACCGGCTGCGAGGCCGGGACCGCCACCCGTGGGCTGTGCGATCACGGCGAAGACGCTGTAATGCGAGATATTAATGGTGATGAAGTTGTCGACCTTATTCAGCTCCGCAATGGGCAGCGCCTCCCACCGCCCGAGAAGTTCATTATAATACATAAGCGTTACCGTGCTCTCATTGAGGTTGCCAAGGTCGCTCTGGTTATAGAGTACTTTGAGGATCACCCACCCCGTGCTATTTGCCAGATTCTCACTGGGCCCGACATAGATGTAGCCGCCGACATTGTTGCTAAAGCCCGGTATCCCGAATGGCGGTATCACCGCCTGCTGGGTGCTGAGCGAGCCAGCGAAATAATCACCCAGTGCACTGATCTGGAAGCTGATACTGGAATTAGTGGCATCAACAGTGAGGAGTTTAACGCCCTTGAAACCAACGAGATTGCTATTACTATAATCAGCACCACGTACAAGCTCTGATATCAGTGTTTCATTCTGTATGACGTATGCTATATCATTGATTGTTATGGTGCCACTAAATATAGAGCCATTTGTTACGATTGCATTCTCGATGAGTACTCCGTATAATTCAGTATTCGTTACCGCACTGTTCTTTATGATGGAATTGGTAATGGTCGCGTTAGTGAGTGTTGATGCTATAATTACCGATTGGAGTATGGTTGAATCATTAATTGCGGAATTAACGATTGCGGAATTGGTGTGTATGGTATTGATTGGTTCCGGCCCAACCACCCCGCGCACAATCGTCCAAGTCTCGACACGGTCCTTCACCGTCGCCTCGCTCTGCGAGACCACCTCGACCGTTGCGCGATAGATGCCAGGTTGCGCACCGGTCACATTGACCGTAATCGTATCCAGTTCCGTCCCCATGACGGTTGCCGAGATCGCCCCGGGGCCGAGTGTAACGCTGGGGCGATCCAGGTTCAACAGTATGTGATCGTCGCTACTCGTCACACGCACATTGTAGGTATCAGGCACGTTACCGAGATTCTCCGCGATTACCAGATACGAGGCGTTTACCCCTGGCTCCTCCACGACCTGGAGCGAGGGCGTCAGGGATTCAAGGATGGAGACCCGCACGCCGTGGACAATCTCCGTCTGATCGTAGATATCCTCGGGCGCGAACCCCACGATCGTATTGCCCGTGGAGGAATAGTTGAAGA
>CAYYNW010000085.1:0-6329 GCA_964473145.1 uncultured Halobacteria archaeon | reverse complement strand
CCCAGCTGGCCGCATAAGGCGGTCTCGCGCAATCGCCATCCGCGCGCAGCATAATCATTCAATTTCGCTTCTATCTTCGCCGTATGGATGCCCGTTTCTACCTGTAACTCTTGTATCGGGAAGAACTCTACTTTGTAGGTATACCGTTTCATCTATCTACCTTGCACCTCCTATCCTATCCAGTCTAAGCCTTTTCTTCTCCTGCTTGCGCCGCCGTCTTTCGCTTCAGCCACAGCTTACGCTTATAATAGCTCAGGGGATGCGTGATCCGCTCGCACAGCTCATCATTTCCCACACAGTTCCCGTAGGTGCGCATGGTGTCGCACGATGGCGCGGAATAGCGCGTGCTCCCCTGCTCGCCTGATATATGCACCACCTGGTACCGTGTTCGCTCCTCGTCGAAATCAGGCGAGTTACGGTAGAGCTCGATCACCTCATCGACTGTCAAGCCGATATTCAGGAGAAACGCGGTCGCCGCGAACCGCGCGGTATGCGGCACGTTCACCCCCTCGCGCAAGTTGCCCAGGATCGCGGTAATGCACGGTGGGAAGGAGCCCGGGTCCTTCTCGCGCACACCCAGCTCGCCTGCCAGCTCGCGATCACCCAGCTGCTGGCGGTGTGCCGCGAGCTCCGTTTGCAGCTCCTGCATGTAGGTGCGCACCGAGGTGCAGAAATCCGGTGGTACTTTCAACGGTAGGTCACGTTTGATCCGTTCATAAAATGCTTCCTGGAGGATGCGCAGAAATTCGACTGGCCGCAACTTCACCTCACCCTGCTCCAGACCGCGATTCACCAGCTTCCAGCGCTTATCGCGCAGATTCACGGTATGGTGCAGGTATTGCTCGAACGGGATGAGCACCTGCGCCGGCTCGGGCGGTGCTCGCACGTACCGGACCGGAATCTCGAACTCCTGCGCAAACGCGTGCAGCACCTCCGGTTCCCTGCTGCCCGCCGCGGTAAACTCCTCCAACAGACGCTGGTACGCGCCTTTCGCTTCCGCGAGCGCGTAACGGCGGAGAAGGTGCGCATCACCGATACAGGAGACGAGGATGCGCGCAAAGGGGTAGGACAACAGCTCCAGCTCCGCTTGCGCTGTGCTCATGATCACGGGCGTGCGAATCGTGCCTTCACGGAGCGCATCGCGGATTCGGTCCCTACCCCGTACGCGGGCGCGTTCGAAGGCCGCGGAGGTGAGTAAGTCCTCCACGCGGATTCCACTCGCTGCTGCGTACCGCGTTGCAGCACTCAGAAACGGGTAGAAGCAGAGCTGAACTCCGTCGTGTACTCCTTCTTCCATGCTCCTGTGACGGGCCGCTGAGCCAGACTCACGCTCCCACGACCCGCCGTATAACCACTAGCCTTATTCAGATTCGATGCGAGGCGCGAGTAGGTAGCTCACCTTACCTTTACCGTCCGCGACCTCGAAATCGATCTGTAAGGGATAATCCTTCCCGAGATTCAGGGTGATATGCGGCGCGTGGCTCATACCTTTGCTCATCGCCGCGACGTAATCGAGCGAATAGAGTGAATGGAGTGTGCCCGGAGTGAGGTGGATCAGCTGCTCCTTCCGCAGCCCTAACCGCAACTTGTCCATCTCGCCCTCCACTTCCATATAGAACTCGTCGCCGTCAACGCCCAGCACGATATGATCACCAATCTTCTCCGCCGCGCGAATGGTTCGCCTGAACTCCTCCGTCTCGATCACCACCTGGATGGGAAATTCAAGTTCCGGCACCTTCGGCTCTTTCCGTAACGCCGCGGGATCGAGCAGGGAGATCGTATAAGCGAGACTGCCCATTCGGGTGTGGAGCTTCTGCGCGCGCTCATCGAGCTTCAAGAGCACGTCCTCACGTCCGCCGAAGCCGAGGATCCCGAGGAGCTTGAGGAAATCAATTCCGATCTCGATGGCCGCACCTTCCTCCGCACCTCCCTCTTTGGCAAATTGATAATCCGCAAAGGCATCGCGCGCCAGGTCAAAGGAGACCATCGCGACATTCGCCGGGTCCACCGCGCGGAGCTTCAAGCCTGTTTCGGTTAGTCGTAACTTCGCTTCATCCGCCACCGCAGTTATCGACTCAATACATTCTCTCAACACCGTCGCATCTATTTTAGCCTCGAACATCCCTCTTGACTCCCCCTTCCTTATGGCTTGTTATATCATGAAGCCCGATATATTTAAACTATTCGGTGCGGTGTGAGCGATGCGCGCCAGCAATCAGGATCACTCAGCACTCATTAAGGTATCGGAGCTAACCCGCTACCTGCGCTGCCCTCGACTCGTCTATTTCGCTGCTCGCGGTCATGAGCAGCCCGGGATCACGGCGGGTGGAGAGCGAGCGGCCATCGAGCATCTCCTCTGGAAAGAAGTGGGCTTTCACCTGCCCCAGCTGCTCGCGTCACTGGACGTGCAAGAAACTGAGGATGAACTGGAGATGGCTTCGTTCGTGCAGACCGTTGCGGACTGTCTGGACGGCGTTGCCTGGATCTACCGTGCGGAGCTGCAATCAGTTGAGATGGCGCTCTTCGAAGAGGTCATGCACTCCTTCGTTGAGCGCTTCAGGGAGACTCCATGGCTCACGAACCTCAAAGCAGGAGGAACCGTCATCGAGCTGGAACGTGCGTATAGCTTCGATCGTGAGCGCACCCTCCTGTCTCCACGCTTGGGCATGGTGGGGAGCGTGGATAAGTTGATCCGAACTGAAGCGGAGCTCATCCCAAGCATGATCAAAACGGGCCGGAGTCCGGAGTACGGCGTCTGGCCGAGCGATCGAATGCAGCTGGCCGCTTACGCCATGCTCATTGAGGAGGAGTTCGAAACGATCGTGCAGCGCGGCTTCGTGGAATACGTCCGAACTGCAGACTTTCGGGAGGCGGCTATCAAGAAACGGGATAGAGCGCTGGCATTTCAACTGCTGAGTCGAGTAAAAAAGGTACAGGCTGGCTTCTTCCCCGAGAAAGGCGCGAATCCGCCCTGTGATCGCTGCGCCTTCCTCGAGCGCTGCGAGACCAGAAAGACGATCCTTTCTAAGTTGCTGGGTCGCTAACTAGCTACCTCTGCTTGCCACAGGTCCGTGAGTTGAGCGCAGTGATCACTCAGCGAGTTGATCGCTGTTCTCTCATTCGCTCGGTCATTCGTCGAAACCGATCAGACGGCTCCGCAGTGCCAGCGGTGCTGCAGGGAACCGCCTCAGCGATACCTCGTACACGCTCCCAGGGGATGGCAGCTACGAAGAGCTCGGGCTCCCACTGCTCCATCCGCCGCGCACTGATATCGCCCACCGTCAGGTTGAACTCGCCGGAGATGAGCGGATACGTGATCGCGCTCCAGCAGAGGGGGCCGCGCATCTCGAAGGAGGGCAGCTTGCCGTCCCAATACTGAACCAGCGTGATGAGCCGCGCCGCCTGTTCCGCGTTGACGAGCATGAGCACCAGGTCAGGCTTAAAGACACCTGCGCGAACGGGATAGAGGAAGACCGAGTGCGCAAGCCCGACGGGCGGTTTCGCCCGCTTCTCCACCGCTGCATGTGATCGCACTGCCGTCTTCACATCACACCAGAGCTTCTCACCCTCCACGAGCAGCTTCCACGGGATTTCAACTCGCTGGGTAAGCCCAATATGCGCTTTACCGCCTGAACACGCACAGAACTCCTCCGAAAGGCGGATTACTCCTCCCGACGCGGCCTTATGGATCGCGCCGCAGACCGTATAAGCGCCCGGCTCGACCTCCACCGCGGGCTCATCGTCCGTGAAGGTAACCCCAACGGGCTCGCGTTCTAAACCCAGTGCCGCGCTAATAGCGCGCACGTAGCTCCTACAATCTTCCATGGCGTATCACCCCTTCCTGGTACGATAGACCAGATAGTTGAAACAAACCTCACCGGAATTATATGATCTGGAATAAGGCATTGTATCCATAAATCACCTTCGCTTTCCTTTCTCGGTTGCACACGGTGCGACGCAGCGCAGCCCCAACTATTAAGGTACGAGCTGTAAACTACTGAGTAGAGGCCTCCTGGTCTACAGGTGCCTGAGGGGGGTGAATCGCAGATGGAAGAGCGGGGTATGAGCAGGGAAGCGGTGGAGGCACTCCTGCAGGAGAAGAAGCTCAAAGATCTCTCCTATAGCAGGATCTTCAGCTCTATGTGCACCTACCCACATCCTATCGCGGCGTATGCGCATGCCATATTCCTCGAATCGAATCTCGGCGACTGGGGACTCTTCCCCGGCACGAAGGAGATGGAGGAGAAGGTGATCCAGATGGTCGGCGCGCTGCTCGGCAATGAGCACGCAGCCGGCTATCTCTCTACCGGTGGCACAGAATCGAATATCCAGGCGATACGCGCGATACGGAACCGGAAACGGAAGGAAGGGCTCACGACGATGAATATCATCGTGCCCGAGACTGCTCATTTCTCGTTCGAGAAGATCGCGGACATCCTTTGCCTCGAAGTACGGCAGGCCGCGGTGGATGAGGCCTTACGGGTCGATATAGCCGCGGTGGAGCGCCTGATCGATAAGCAAACGATTGCACTGGTCGGCATTGCGGGAACGACCGAATTCGGGCAGATCGACCCGATACCCGCGCTCTCCGAGCTCGCCGTGGAGCGTGATCTCTTCCTCTTCGTCGATGCCGCCTTCGGCGGATTCGTTATTCCATTCCTCCAAAAGCGGTACGAGTTCGACTTTTCATTGAAGGGCGTCAGTGCGCTCTCGGCTGATCCGCATAAGATGCTGATGAGCACGATTCCCGCAGGCTGCTTGCTCTTCCGCGATGGGTCGTATCTGGATGAGCTCGTCGTCTCCACACCGTATCTCACCACGAAGGAGCAGTGCTCACTCACCGGTACGAGGAGTGGGGCATCCGCGGCGGCAACCTATGCAGTGCTTAAGCTCCTGGGGCGGGAAGGCCTGAAGGCCATCGTCGCCGAATGCATGCGCTTGACCGTGATGTTGGTGGACGGCGCGAAGGCACTGGGCATACCACCGGTGATCGAGCCGGTAATGAACGTCCTCACCTTGCAGCTTCCCGAAGCTGAAGTGTCGCGCGTGGCGAAGGCGTTGGATGCGCGGCATTGGCGCGTCTCTGTTACTCGCAAGCCCAGAGCGCTCCGGATGGTGATCATGCCACACCTCGACGAGGAGGCGATTCAGTTGTTCCTCACTGACCTGGCAGAGGTGGTGCAGTGCAGCGCACCGGTCACCAGACCGCGTTGAAATAGGCCGCTTTGATGAAGTCGTAATTACGCGAGATCGCGCTCTGCCCCCGAAGCACTGGACCGTGCCCCGGTAAGAGGAGTTCGGTCTCCCGCTTCGAGACGAGCTCGATCGAGCGCTTCAGCGCTTCTAGATCACCGAAGGGCAGATCGGTCCGCCCCACACCCTGCACGAAGACCAGATCACCACAGACCAGTATCTTTTCTCCCTGCGCATAGAAGCAGACGCTGCAGGGGGAATGACCCGGCGTCTGAATGACCTCCACCGCGTAGCGTCCCAGCTCCACCCGCTCGCCCAGCTCGATGTCTGCACTGAACATCCGCGTGATACCAACGCCAAGGTGGCGCCGGGATTCCTCACTCATGAGCTCGCGATACCTATCCTGTAGGGGATGCAGTGCGACCTTCGCGCCGGTAAGATCTCGAAGCGCCGCGGTCGCGCCACAGTGATCGGGATGAAGGTGCGTGATCGCGATTAGGTCAATCTCCGCCAGATCGATGCCATCGCGCTCCAGCTCCTGCTGCTTCGGCGCAAGATACGTCTCGAGGCCTGGATCGATCAGCATAACAAGCTCGTCCTGAAGCACGTACGTATTTGAGTCGAACACGCCCCGCTCTCGGTACAGATAAACACCTTCTCTAATTCGCATCACCCTGGCACCTACGGCATGATGAGCAAGCCAATCACGATCAAGCCCGATTCGATGAGCGCCGCAATAAGAAGTAGCGGAATGATCAGATGGAGGTAGGCACGTAACCCCTCTCCCAACCGCAGCCTCAACTGCCGCTCACCTCTCGGTTTGACCGCTTCGCGCGCTAATCGCAGCCCGATAGCAACACTAATGAAATACGCCGGCAGCTCGAACATGCCGTGCGGGACGACCGCGAGGAAGACGATTAAGCCCTCTTCCTGCGCCAACCACCCGAGTAACCCGCCATTAATCACCGTGGAGAAGAGCGGGAAGATGCCGATGAGCGGCCCGGCGACGATGTTGAGCAAGCAGGTGAAGGCGTTATTCAAGAAGATCACGATAAAGAAGGCCATGAAGATGAGCCAGGAGGGATAGAGCTCCGTGAACTCCTCAATCCCTTCGCTCAACTGCTGCAGCCACTCCA
>CAYYNW010000084.1:5039-6413 GCA_964473145.1 uncultured Halobacteria archaeon | reverse complement strand
GTCATCTCCTCCTTCGCACTGTAAATATCCTTCTCCGTCGTGAAGGAGAGGATTCTAAGACCGTCTGCGCTCAGCGGGGTGGCTGCATGCACGGATGAACAGATCGAAACCAGGAGCAGTGCCAGCAGCAGCGATGCCGAGAAGTGCCTCTTCATCGTTCTTCCGATCAACCTCCGTTCTCCTACACGTGCTATACGTGGCGGGATGATAAGATAAACCTACGCTCCACGCCACGCTCGCGACCCGTGATGGCCTGGTGGAGCGAATGCCCCGAGGTGATTTATACGCCACGCACCTATAAGAGCATAAGAGACGAGACCGTACCGATGCGATGAGTAAACGAGGGTTGCTCTACTTCACGCTCTCGGAGATCGAACCGCGGGTGTGGTTCATGCTCACGGGCTGCAATTTCCGCTGCCGCGGCTGTTTCCGGCCAGCACGCGATGGTGGGGGGATGCTGCTCACCGCGGAAGAGACGCTCGCGCGCATGGAGCAGGCGTGCATGAGCTACTACGGGAAGATCCCGACCGAGGCGATGATCACGGGTGGCGAGCCCGCGCTGGAGAAGGAGTATCTGCTGGGGCTGGTTCGCGGGCTGCGTGCACGCGGCTTCGAGAAGATCGTGCTCATGACCAACGGCTACGCGCTCGGTGAAGATGAGGGGTATGTGCGTGAGCTGCACGAGGCGGGCCTGACGGAGGCGCACGTTGACCTGAAAGCCTTCTCGGATGAGTTCCACCAGTGGTACACGGGTAAGTCGAACCAGCCGGTACTGCGCGCCATTGAGCGACTGAATGCGTCCGGTATCACGCTGCTCGTGCAGACGGTCTATATGCCCGGGCTCGTGGAGACCGAGGAGATCGCGCGGATCGCGCAGTTCCTCGCCTCCATCAATCCCCAGATCGGGTACCGGATCAATCCCTTCGTGCCCGTCTTCGCCTACGAGAAAGTGACGCGCCGGCCCACGCTCGAGGAGATCGAGCGGGCACATGAGGCCGCGTCGAGATACCTCCCCACCGCGATCGTCAGCCGGAGCTGTTACCGCGAATATCCCACGCCGCCGCCCCAGAAGACCTGGATCACCGTCTACCCCGACCTCACGGTGAAACGGCGCGGGATGCGAGATCAAATGGAGGATCGATTAGCATGGCTCGGCCGCACACGAGCAGGTGAGAGTGCTGAGGAGTGGCACCACGAGGCCTGGGATTTCTCGCTCCGGCACAGCCTCGTGGGCATCTCGGAGGGAGCCGCCCAGCAGAATCCGGGACGAAGCACCGGTGAGTCCCCGTCTTTTGTGACGGTGAAGTTTCCGCAGGCGCTCCACCGGGTAACCCAGACAAAGGAGCTCGAGCTCGCGTGCAACGGCTCACGGAC
>CAYYNW010000084.1:1272-4939 GCA_964473145.1 uncultured Halobacteria archaeon | reverse complement strand
GAGGAACGGCGGAGACGGTGGATCGAGCGCGCGGCGGCGCGGGCGGATTTGAAGGTGATCCGCTGCGCGAGGTGCGGTACGGAGACCGAGGAGTTCACGGAAAAATCAGGCCGACTGCTCTGCTTCGAGTGCTATCTCGCCGAGCTCGAGGGTAAAAGTGAGTCGCTGGACATGCCCGATATGGGCTGTGGTGGCGGATAACGGGAGAATACCATACGAGGAGGCTACCTGAGCATGGAAGAGGAGAGGAAATACGCGTTACGTATCCCGCGCGGTATCGCGACGGGTATTGTCTTTGAAGCTGCGGAGAAGTTCGGGTTGGAGGTCGATCAGGAGAAGCAGTCTGAGGACAGCTTTGATAGTGCCTCCGGGCTGCCGGTCAAGGAATACGTGCCACACATGATCTTACAGGGTGATTCACCGGAGCAATTGCTCGCCGCACAGGAGTACATTTATAAGCGGCACGAGGAGTGGATCGAGGGCATGGAAGAATGGCGCAAGAGGCGCCACGAGCAGATCCACCGCAAGATCAGGGAATAAGTCCGTTACGCGCGCCGCACCAGGAACTGCCCGGTACGGTACGGCTAGCGCTTTACCCGCCCCTGGTAGATCCACTGATCGAAGTACCCTTTGCTTTCTTTATTCTCGCGCACGACCGCCTCGAAGGACTCGGTCAGCAGCTCCTCCAGTATGCGCGCCTCTTCTTCGCTTGAGACGGTCAGGAGCACCGTACCCCTGCTCGTGAGCACCTTCGGCACTTCGCGCAGCACCTCCTCCCACGTGAAGCGCTCAAACGGGGTGAGCTTGCCGACCATAAAGCCGAAGACGACCTCGAACTCCCGGCTGAAGAATGCTGAGAGCTGCGAGCAGTCCATGACGACACTCCGTTTCGGGTCCAGCACGCGCTCCTCCAGCCCTTTACAGAGCTCACAGCGGTTGATGTCCACCGCGATCGGGGAGATGCCGAGCTCGTGGAGCGCGATGGTCGCCCCGCCGTTGCCGCAGCCGATCTCCAGTGCGTGCAGCTGCGCACCTGCCTCGAGGCCCTGCTCGGCTAAAAATGCCTGGATCACGTGCTTCAAGATCTCGACCCGGTCGCGCGGATAGAACCGCTCCTCTGAGATTGTGCACTCACAGAAGAGGCGATTCACCAGGCCCACGGCATAATACTCCATCACCCCTTCACGGAACTGCTGGCGCGTCAGGTGCACCGAGCGCTCACGCTCACCCCGGAGCCTCTTCGCGAGCCGCTCGAATTCCGCGCGCTCGACGCTATCCGCGAGGAAATCCGTAAAGATGATCCAGAAGCCGAGCTCTTTGTCCCGGATCGCAATGCCCATGAGCCCCTGCCGCTCATCATAGACACGGATCACTCCCGCGATATCAGTATCTTTGATGTTGCCCAGGTACTCGAGCGTCAGGCCGAGCTGCTTCTGCGCCACGTAGCTCGCCTCTACCAGGACGAGCTGATCGATCCCCAACAGCCTGCCCAGTTCCAGAGAGATCTCCGCGGGTTGCTCGCTCATCGGCCCAGACAATACGCAATAAACCGGTCCGTGGGATATTCGTGGATCGTCGTAGCGATGAGCTCACCGGCACCATAGGCTGCGGCCACCAGAATCGCCCGCTCCGCTTCCGAGTCCGCAGTCGCCAGGATAATGGTCCAGCCTTCCGCCGGGTCCTCAAAATAGCCGTCACAGTAACATTCGTCTCGCTCCACGATCTGCCCCGCCTCTGTCCCCGTGAGTCGCTTGACGACCACCATGCGCTCCTCGTGCACGTACTGGAGAGGTAAAGGGAGCCAGTTATACGCATCCCGGCTGGAGTATGCGCCCCATACTAAGAGTCGCCCGCCCGCTTTCACGAAGTGCGTGATGAACTCCCGGTGCGCGCGGAGGGTCTGCAGGATCTGCGAATAGCCCGTGTTCCCGAAGCCCGCGGGCACGATCATCAGTCTGCACGCGCGCCAGGAGAAGAACGGCGCGGCTAAGAAGGCCGGTGCGAGTACGCCGCAGCTGAAGCCGCGATCAGTAAGATACCGGCGAAGGGTGAGGTCGTTATCCCAGAGCACCGCTATTTCCGCTTCCATCAGGTCGCTCACACTGCGCGATCGCGCGGGGATGAATATGCACGTCTGGAGTTGGTTCGGCGCCCTTCTCCACTTCCTTGAGCGCACGGAGGTGCAATTTGACTTTGCTCACGATCTCGTTGAGCTTCTCCTGGGGGACACTCTCGTGCCGCACCACCCCTGTGACGATATCCACGAGCTTACCCGGCGTTGCGCCTGCCTTCCTGGCAGTGCTCACGCCGATATCCTCGAAATCCTTGAAGGTGACCGGGGCCTGGCAGAGCACGATCGCCGGAATGTTCACCCGTTTCAGGATGAACCGTACTTTGTAGGTGAAATGCTGCTTCACGTTACCGTGATGCAGCACGGCCAGCTTATGCATGCCGATGATCTCGATCTCACGCGGCTCCAGGCCAAACACGACCCCATGCCCGCCCCGTATCGGTGCGTCCGCCGGGGTGCCATCACCGGCGTTCAGCACCAGAACGCTCGCCTGAATGCCCCGGTCGCGCAATTCGGTCGTGATCTCGCAGACCGGCTTGGGCACGTGCCGTATGCCGGGCGACATCGCCAGGCAGATGACATCGCTCTCACGCGCTTTCGAGAAGGTCCCGCGCTGCGCCATCCCGCCGCCTAACCCGAGCCCTTGCCCCTTACGGCATGCTACTAGCTGGGTGTCTCTTCCGATGGTCATGATCGATCACTTCACTCGTTTCAGTACAAGAATATCCGGCCGCGGTGACGCTTTGGAGCCCGCGAACTCCTGCCTGCAGCGGTCGCAGAGCTCACGCGCGGTGAGCACCACGACCTCCTCGCTCCCCGGGATCTTCCGCGCATAGATGAATTCGGGCTTGACGCCCACCGACCTGCTCAGCTCCTCCAGCAGCGCGGTTATCCGCTCACTGAACACCTCGACCGCATCGCTCTGGAGCCCGCGGAGATCCGCGGCGAGCCCGACGCAGCCACAGACCATGCCGAAGACCTTCGCCTCGGGCACGTAGATGCTCCCCACCAGTTTCCGCAGCCCGTCTTCGAGCTTCTTCCGCCCTTCTACTATCTCGTCCTTCACTTTACCTGCACCCTCAGTACGTTCGCCGTGAGGTCATCACAGTAGCAGCACTCCCCACAGCGTTTCTTACAGCCTTGCCACTGCTTGATACACCCCTCTAAGAGCTCATTATCGAGGTAAAAGAGATAACTGAGCTCCGAAGGGCAGTCAATGAGCTCGAGCAGGTTGCCCTTGAAGGACCGCCGAGCGTACGCTTCCATGCACTTGATGATCCAGTTCACGGCATTCGCGCGACCCGCGATCTTGAACTGCTCGATCCCGAGCGCCTCGTACTCCCGTACATCCTCCGGCCGGACCCAGGGTGACCGGACAAGCTGCGCAGGATCACGCACCCGGATCGAGATGCACTTATCGAAGTAGTAATCGCTGAAGATGCCCGATGTGCGTGACTGCGCACTCAGGAGCGGCGAGCGCGAGGCGGTGATGTGTGAGAAGAGGTTGAAATGGGCGTGCCGGAAGGGGCACTTGTACAAACAGCCCTCGTTCACCAGGATCTTCAGCTCACAGCTTACCGCGTGCTGGATCGCCTC
>CAYYNW010000084.1:0-1172 GCA_964473145.1 uncultured Halobacteria archaeon | reverse complement strand
ATATCCGCGACACGCGCGGAATGGAGGCTCGCGCGACCGCTGCCCATCACCTCCGGGGAACCGGACATGTACACCTCAGTCACCTCATCCAGGCCGCGCTTCTCTTTCGCCTCAAGGATCTCCCGCAAGGCCTCAAAATGACCGGGATGCGGTATGACCAGTTTCATTTGAGATACCTTAACGCCTCCCGGGTGCGCGACTCGCAAAAGCCGCAGGTGTTACAGACCTTGGTGCAGCGCTTCCACTGCTCGATGCAGCCCTCGAGCTTCCGGTTATCCAGGTAAAATCGATCGCGGAGCAGCTGCGGGCAGTCGAGGATATCGAGCACGTTACTGGTACATGAGCGCCTGGAATAGTGCCGCATGCACTCGATGATCCAGTTCACCGGCTTCGTCCTGCCCGAGAGTTTGAAGTCCTTGATCCCGATCGCTTCGTACGCTCCGAGATCCTCTGGCCGGATCCATGCGGACTTGAGGATCTGAGTGGGATCGCGCAGCCGGAGCGAGATGCACTTATCATAGTAGTAATCAGCCGTGAAGAGCGGGCTCCGCGGCCGGTTCAAGCTGCTGAGATGCGAGGCGAGATTGTAATGCGAATATCTGAACGGGCAGCGGTAGAGGCAGCCTTCGTTCACAATGACGCGTATCTCGCAGCTAACCGCCTTCTCGATCCCCTCAAGGATATCGAAGTGACGGTTGATGTTCGTATCGACCGTAATCATATCAGCGCCGAGCTCCTCGAAGAACCGGGCACGCTGGGGCGATTCCACATAGGATAAGCAGGAGACGACGGTCTTCATCGGATAGTCCCGGAGCAGCTCCACAAGGTACGGCTCGGCCACGGTGACCGCGTCAACGCCCGCTTTATTCAGCTCCTCGAAGTACCAGCTGAACATCTTGTAGCCCTCGAAGGAGAGATGCTGCCCGCCGGTGCACGTAGCGTTCATGGTAATATTCATCGTGAGACCATGCTGATGCGCATACTCGGTCTGCTCTCGAATCTCACCGAGCAGCGGCGCGTGAAGCACGCCGCGACCGCTGCCCATCACGTCCGGCGAGCCGCCCATAAAGACTTCATCCACCTCCGCCAGGCGCTCCGCCTCTTTAACCGCCACGAGCTCCTGCAATGCCTGGAAATGCCCCGGATGCGGGATTTTCAACCGCGCCATGGTC
>CAYYNW010000083.1:2313-6424 GCA_964473145.1 uncultured Halobacteria archaeon | reverse complement strand
AAGAAGCGGAAATGGGATTCGATAGCGAGGAAATGGGCAGACGAAGTGGAGGATGAAGAGCAAAAAACGGCTATTGCTGCCTGCGTGTTCAGCCCGGTGGAGAAGAACCCGTATTACTTGCGCCGCGGCGCCACGTGCGTTACGATAAAGGATTTTTCCGACCTTAAAGAGAACATCGAGCAGTTCGTCGAGGCTGAAGCGGGGTGGCTTGCCTCATGGCTAGAGTATCTCGGCGACAACCAAACAGCGAACAAGATACGAGAGATGCCAGGCGACTTGAGGAGGATTGTTGTTGCGCGATATAACGAGCTGTGTAATTTCCCTTGAGTGAAGATCGACGCAAGATGTATGTAGCGTATCTTTAATGCCTCCGTAGTTCGACCGCGTTGAGGCGAGAGTATATCAGTAACCGAGAGATAGTGAGAGGCACCTGTGATCTTCACGTAGCTGCGGAGTCCGCACCTCGTCTACATGGTATCTTTCGTTACTCCTCCATACGTATCGCACCTTGCTCACAAACATCTACGCACGTCTCACAATCGGTGCACTCTTCCGCATTTACTACTGCATGTTGTTCTCGTCCATGTGATGCCGTGCTTGGGTCGTCCTCAACCAGACTAATGCACTGCACGGGACATTCCTCTACACACGCGCTCGTTCCTTTCTCTTTCCTTCCCTTACAACCATCACACTTCCCCAAATCTACCACTGCCGGCATATTTTTCGCATCACGCTCCTGTATCTATTTATTCCTCTCCTCACCTATAAGATCGTCGTAACAAGAGCTGTGTCTGCCCCTTTTTTCCTCAGCGGGCAGCCAGAATATCTTCTCCCGGTAGCTTACCTTCTTTATCTTCCCGCTCTTCTCCAGCCGCGATAAGCTCTCCTGAACTGCTCCTGCCGGCACCGCGAAGTTCGTCAGCGTTTCGATGACCTGCTCTTCTCTCATGGGATGCCGTCGCAGTATTGCTAAAATAGCCTCTTCTGGAGTCGCGAATCCCCCCATGGAAAATGCACCCTGCTCCTCTGCCGTGATAGCCACGACGGTAAGATCGCTCAGAATCGCCTGCGCTACGGCGATGGCTTCTTTATCCGGCGGAACAACCCAGGGCTCCGCAGGAGGTCTAATTGGGACATTGAGATAGATCCGATCGGGCTCTATACGCTCAAGCTTGCTTCTCAGTGCCTGCAATTCTTCTTCCGAGTCATTGAGCCCCTTGACCAGCATGATCTCCACCCAGAGCGCTCCCGCATATTCGGCCCTGAACCGTTCTATACCGTCGACCACCATATCAAATGTAATCTCGCGAACGGGCCGGTGTATCTTGCGGAAGGTTTCGGCGGTGCCTGCACTGAGTGTTGGCATCACCACCTCAGCCTGCAAAAGCTCGGTCCTCACATCCGCTCGGTGGAGCAGGGAGCCATTGGTATCCACAGCTACGGGTATATCCGTGAGCTCTTTCGTCTTGCTGATGAGCCACCCAAGGCTTTTGCATAACGTCGGCTCGCCTTCTCCGACGAAGGTCACGAAATCTAGCTCATTCCGGCTACTTCCTATCTCGGGGTCGAGCGCTTTCTTGAGCTCGTGCAGGATCTCGTTCGGTGGGAAGAAATCTTGACGCTGATTGGTCATCTGCGTAGTCCTGCCCAGCTGGCAGTAGACACAGGAGTAATTACAGGTCTTGAAGGGGATGGGATTGACACCCAGCGAGCGACCAAGACGCCGTGATGGAACCGGTCCGTAGACCCATCTCATCGTATACGCTCCCATACATCCCGTATTGTCTTCGAGACCATCCCTTCGGAGTAGGTAACCACCGGCATACCTGCCACCATTGCTTCGGTGACCACGAGGTCATAAGGGATCTTGCCGACGATCTCCGCACCATGCTGCTGGCAGAAGGCCGCTATGCGCGCACTGTTCTTCTCATTCAGGTCATACTTGTTGATGCAGACGACCGAGTTGATCCCGAAATGTGTGGTGACCGCAAGGATTCGTTCGAGGTCATGCAGTCCGGAGAGCGTGGGCTCGGTCACGATCAGTGCGAGGTCCACGCCGGTCAAGGATGCGATTACCGGGCAGCCAATGCCGGGCGCGCCGTCAATCAGAATGAGGTCGCAACCTTCCCGCTCGGCGACCTCCCGGGCCAGCTCGCGAACGACCGTCACCAGTTTACCGGACGCCTCTTCACCGATAGTGAGCTCCGCATGCACCATCGGGCCGTACTTCGTGCTCGAGACGAAGGCGTAGCCCGAGACACGTTCCTGCAGCGAGAGCGCCTCCTGGGGACAGGTATAGACGCAGGCGCCGCAGCCCTCGCAGCGTGCGGGATTAACCGCGTACCTTGCATCCTCTCTCAACTCGATGGCGTTGAATCTGCAGGTCTCCGCGCACGTGCCGCACTCGATACAGAGCGATTTATCCATGAGAGCGACCTTTAGGCCTTTGAATTCCTGCTGCCGTTCACGCTCGGGATGCAGGAGCAGATGGAGATCCGGGGCATCCACATCGCAGTCCGCAATCACTTTCTTCTCCGCGAGGGCCGCGAACGAGCCCACGAGCGTGGTCTTGCCCGTGCCGCCCTTGCCGCTGATCACCGTGAGTTGTTTCATGCTTCGAGCTCCTCCTCAACTCGCTCCATCAGCGCCACAAATCGCTCCCGCCACTCCGGCAGACGTTCGATAAATGGTACGCCCTCTGAACAGGATTCCGCAATTCGCCGGTCATGCGGGATCTCGAGCAAGATCGGGATCTCTTCCCGCTCGCAGTACGCATACACGCGCCGATCGCCTATCCCCGCCTTGTTCACGACCACACCACACGGGATTGCGAGCTTTCGGAGCACCGCAACCGCGAGTGCCAAATCATAGAGTCCGAACGGCGTGGGCTCGGTCACGAGGATACAGTAATCACTGCCCTGCACCGCGGCGATCACCGGGCAGGCCGTCCCCGGTGGGACGTCGATGATCACGGTCTTTTCTGGATCGAGTTCCGCTTTCACCTGATCGATCAGGGGTGTCGCCTTGATTTCACCGATCTTCAGCAGCCCGTACACCAGCTCTATGCGGCCGTCGCCACTCCGCCCTTTCTTGATCACGCCAATCTCCCGCGGCACCTCGCTGATCGCCTGCTGCGGGCAGACGAGAGAGCACAAGCCGCAGCCATGACAGAGTCCCGGGAAGACCAGCACCTTCTTCTGAGGTACGACAACGAGCGCGTGGTATTCACAGGCAGACGCGCACTTGCCGCAGAAATCACACCGCTCATACGTGATCCCGGGGACCAGCGTATACGCGGGCTTTGTCTCCCGAATCACGGGCTCCAGAAAGAGGTGCGCATTCGGCTCCTCGACATCGCAATCGAGCAGCTGCACGGGATGATGATCGGCGAACGAGAGGGCGAGGTTGACCGCAACGGTGGTCTTGCCCGTGCCGCCCTTGCCACTCGCGATGGCAATAATCATCACGGCATCACTTTCTGCGGCTTTGGTGGGGTGTGGCTATGCGTCCGTACCTTGATGCCGGTGTTCTTTGCACGCATTGGCGTCACTGGCCTCGATCAGCTCACCAGCCTGAAACGCACCTATCGCTTCGCGCACCGTGCCGCTCGCGCCCACGTAGACCTCAATGCCCCGCTGCTGGAACGCATCGATCGCCCGCGGCCCCAAGCCCGAGCAGAGTACTACCCGAGCACCTGTCCCCGCTACGAGTGTGGGTGTATCACCTGCGCCGCCGAAATGCTCACCTGTGTTCGGCACCACGCGCACCTCGTTGCTGATGAGATCTACCACGGTAAAGATGGGCGCGCGCCCAAAATGCTCGCTCACGACATCCTCCAAGCCACCCGATCCCATGGTGGGTATGCAGAGTTTCATACGTTCGTTCACTGCCTCAATTCGTTGCGCTTCTGCTTGTTCCTGTACTCGTCCAGAGCCGCGTTGAGGGTGTTCGCGGCAAGCAGAGCGCAGTGCACATTCTCCTCCGGTAATCCTCCCAGAACCGCTAAAACGTCCGCGTCCTTGATCCTTGACGCTCCCTCGACCGTCTTGCCTTTTGCCAGTTCGGTAATGACGCTGCCACATGCTGTTGAAGCGCCGCAGCCGTCGGTTAC
>CAYYNW010000083.1:0-2213 GCA_964473145.1 uncultured Halobacteria archaeon | reverse complement strand
GCCGCTACGGTTGCCGTGCCTGCTTCGGTGAGCTTACCCGCCTGGTAGAGCTCAACGGCATCCTTTACCGTGCCGTACGCGCCCGTAGCAATCTTCACGCCGGCTGTCGAAAGCACCTGGAACGCATTGGGCCCCATGTTTCCGGAGATCACCACGTCGACGCCCTTATTCACCATCGCTTGAGCCGCCTGGACGCCCGCGCCTTCCGGGGCGTTCAGAGCAGCATTCGGCATCGCCTCGTACGCCATCGTCGCCGGATCGACGATCACGAAATACTGACTGCGCCCAAAGCGCGGGTCCACCTGCGCGTCCAATCCGTCCGCAACCGCGGTTACACAGATCTTCATCTTCTCACCCCATGTGAATATATATTCAGTTACCTATATAAAGGTACGCCTGATCACCCGTCCACGACCCCTGCTACGCTGAGCTGAGTGACTGCACGGCGAAGGAATGCGGATAGCGCGCTTGCGCTCGGATGATGGAGAGTACCCCCCTCTCGCTTTTCGCCTTTCACGTTACGAATCGTCCATTATCCATTACCGTACGGAGTTTCTGCACCTGCGTTTCCAGCCATCCGATCTTATCTACTGTGCGACCGTCAAATTCAGGAACGTAAGGCTTGATATCTAACAGCGGTGTCCCATCGACGATATCAAGATCACGAATGTAGAGTGTCGCTCCGTCTCTCCTGACGAGCCTTACAATCGAGAGCCCGATGGGGTTCGGACGCGCTGGTGCCCGCGTGACGAAGACGCCATGTGGCTGGTCATCGAGCTATGAGGATTTTCCAAAAGCAAAATGAATGACCGGTGCTTCCGCGGGCAATGAATGCTCCAAGATTTGATGCTGTGGCTGTATCCATGTTTTTCATCGCAGCCGTGCATCGCCTCAGCATCCGAATTTACCGGTAAAAAGCACCTAAAGCTACTTACGCGTGCTCTTCTGCAGCACCAGGAATACCGACGCGTACTGCTCAGGGTGGTTTTTTACCAGTTCCACCTCGCGCTCTTCTGCGGCCAGTGCCGCGCGAGCCCGGGGATCGTGGCTGTATTGTTCACGAATCGCGGTGATGCGCCGCTCTAACGGCTCGTAATACTCCCGCCACCAGGTCTCCCCGGGGATCACGACCTGGCCGAGGAGCTCGTAGCCGCAGCCCTGAATCGCGCGCAGTTTCTGCGATAGATCACCACGCTCATCATGGATGCCCATGAACCCGCCAGGTTTGAGCAGCCGATGCCACTCCCTGAGGCCGCGTTCAAAGCCGATGATCGCGATTGTGCCTTCGGCCCAGAGGATGTCGAAGCTCTCAGCGGGGAACTCCAGCTCAAAGAGTGACTGGTTGAGCGTCTTCACGCGGCCGGCAAGCCCTGCCGCCGCGGCCTTCTGCGTGAGCTCGTCCAGGCAATCCTGATCGGTATCCACACCGATCACGAGCCCCGCGCTCAGTCGTGCGAGTTCGAGCGTCGGGACACCCGTCCCGCAGCCGATATCCAGGATCGTGGGATGGTCGAGCCGGGGCAGTAGCTGGAAGGCCTGCCGGGTATACCTCGTGAAATGTGCCCTGAGCTGATCCTCCTGGAGGTCGTGATGAACGTTCCGATGACCTTGCCTGGTCATGTTCGTCTTCCCTCGCAGCGGCATGACCATGTCTCGTGCTCAACCACCGTAACGGTTCGGACTACCACGTACGGGTTGGCGGGAAGCATGCGTTGCTCCCCCCGTTTGGCTCCTGTTCATCGTCGCCATATACCTACCAGCCATTTCGGCACCTGGTTCTGATACGTGCTATACTCTTCACCGAATAGTCGTACCAGGTCCTTTTCCTCATACGTTGCCATCCGGTCGTAGAAGATGAAACATGCAATCAAAATTACCAGCGCGAGAAGTGAGAGGCTCATGAACCAGAATCCCAGACAAAATAGGAGTATGCCGAGGTACATGGGATGTCTGGCCCACGAATAAACGCCTCCAGTAATAAGCGCTGGTGTATCGTGCAGTTTGCCGAAAATGGCGTTATGTGATTTTGTGATGAGATATACTCCGAAAGAAATGAAGAACAGCGCAGGAATTAAAAGTAATGGGGAAGAGAATAGCCCAGCAACGACCGTCGAGTAATTGAATATGAAGAGGCTTACCGTATCTACGCACCACGCAACAAAGAACAAGAGTATCAGTACTGCTTGCAGTTTATCGCAGAGCGGATGCTCGGC
>CAYYNW010000082.1:0-6453 GCA_964473145.1 uncultured Halobacteria archaeon | reverse complement strand
CTGATGAAGGACTCGATGAGCAGTGTGGACGTAGCAGCCATCGTCCTGGAGCTCCAGGAGATGGTGGGTGCGCGCCTGGTAAAGGCGTACCAGCCGGGTGAGGAGGAGATACGGCTCAGGCTGCACCAGAAGGAGAAAGGCTCACTCGATCTGATCATCGAAGCTGGCAAACGGATCCATCTCACCAGTTACCAGCGGGCATCACCACGAGTGCCCTCGAACTTCGCGATGTACATGCGCAAGCATCTCCGCGGCGGCCGTATCGCGAAGATCCAGCAGCTCGAGTTTGACCGGCTAGTGGAAGTGACGATCGAGCGCTGGGACAACCAACTGAGGTTGATCGCGGAATTCCTGCCGCGTGGCAATATCGTGCTCGTGGACGAAGCGGGGGAGATCATGCTGCCGTTGAGACGGAAGAGCTTCGCGACCCGGGAGATACGGGTACGAAGGAGATACGAACGGCCACCGTCGCGCGTAAATCCGTTAACGTTATCCGAAGAGGAGCTGCGGGCTCTGCTTCTTACCCGGGGCGAGCAGGACGTGGTGCGGGTGCTCGCGTCAGACCTGAGTTTTGGCGGCTTATATGCCGAGGAGCTCTGCGAGCGCGCAGGCGTCGAGAAGAGCAAGAAGGTGCAGGAACTCACTGACCCGGAGTTCACCGCACTGTTTACCGCGCTGCGATCGCTCTTCGCGCCCATTATCGCGCAGGACCGGTCGCAGCTGAAGCCGCAGATTGTCCTCGAGGGCGCAGAGAAACTGGACGTGCTCCCGCTTGAGCTGACCACATACGCAGGGAAGTCAAAAGTCTTCTGTGAGTCTTTTAACCAGGCTGCCGATGAGTTCTTTACTCAGCGGCTCGCAGAGGCGGTCGAGGAACAGGCGAAGGCCGAGCATGAGCTGGGCGTGAGCAAATACGAACGCGTGCTGCGCGAGCAGCTTGCTGCGCTCCAGAAATTCGCCCGAAAAGAGCAGGAGTGCATCGAGAAGGGCGAGCTGATCTATACGCGCTACACCGAGCTCGATACGCTGCTGCTGCAGCAGGAGAAGAAACGGAAACCGATCACGCTCACACTGCCCGGGACGGAGCTCACGCTCGAACTCGATCCCGCGATCTCGTTACATCAGAATGCCGGCGCGTATTACGAGCGTGCAAAGACCTTCAGAAAGAAGCGAGAAGGCGTGGAGCGCGCGATCGAGGAGACGAAGGCGCGCATAGCTGCGGAAGAGGCGAAGGAGCTGACGGTCGGGGAAGGGCTCATGCCGGCGAAGAAAGAGGTCACCCGTGAGAAGGAGGAGTGGTACGAGAAGTTCCGCTGGTTCGAAACCTCCGATGGCATCCTCGTCATCGGCGGCAAGGATGCAACGACGAATGAGCTCGTCGTGAAGAAGTACATGGCAGCCACTGATGTCTTCTGCCACACCCAGGCCGAAGGCGCGCCGGTCGTGATCGCGAAGACCGGCGGGAAGGAGATCTCCGAGGAGGGGTTGCGGGAGATCGCACAATTTGCCACCTCGTACTCCAGCCTCTGGAAGTTCGGGTTCTACGAGGGCGAATGCTACTGCGTTGCCGGCGAGCAGGTGAGCAAGACGCCGCCGTCGGGCGAATACCTGAAGAAGGGCGCATTCATGGTTCGTGGTAAACGGCAGTACTTCAAAACGCCGTTAGGGCTGTGCATTGGCATGAAGCGGGATAAACTGGTGGTCGTGCCGTCCACGGAGGCGCAGAAAACGCAGCTGGAGCTGTTCGTGGAACTAGCGCCGGAGGGCGAGCTGGAGAAGAACGAGCTGGCGAAGGAGATCGTGAGGATCTTACTCGAGGGGGCGAAAGAGGAACGGAAAGAGGGGATCAAGCAACTGGTAACGTTAGAAAAATTGCAGCGGTATCTGCCGCCAGGTAAGTCGAGGATACTGGGGAGTTTCCCGCCTCAGAAATAGTGAATGAACGAACAGGGGATATAAACCGGGCTACAGGTCTTATCGTACGGTGCACAAGGCATTAAGGCAAACCTGAAGCTACAGATCGTATCTTCTGCTCGATACTCCCCGTCTTATCCCGCCTTTCGTCAATCGTCAGCGTCGTCACGACCCGTTGCGCACCCTGCTCAAAAGCAGATTCGTGCACCCGCCTGAACGCTTCCAGAACTACGGCGATATCGTCCGTTTCGAAGATCGTTCCCATCGCCGTCACGCCGGGCTGCAGGCCCATCCCGCGGAGTTCCGCGATGGCCCGCGCCACGTACTTACTCACGCTCGGCGTGCCTGTTCCTACTGGCACGATCACAATTTCCGCGATGAGCATTTCAGTATGTACTAAGTGGCACGCCAGCTACAAATCTTTCTCGCTAAACCGTGAATAGCCCCAACAGATAGATGAGTGCGGTCAACCCCAGCGCCACCGCGCCAAGCACCATGCCGCCGATCGTGTAGCAGCGGTACCCTGCCGACGGCGTCAGCTCTGCGAGCTCCACGACCGCCCAGAAGTACGCGTCGTTCGCGTGCGAGACGAGAAAGGTGCCTGAGGCCAGGGAGAGCAGCACCACTTCCAGGGGCAGCCCGAGCTCGGGCAGGATCGGGAGGAGGATGCTGGGCGCGACCAGGAAGGTAACGAGTCGTGAGCCCTGAACCGTTTGAATCGCCACGGCGACCAGGAACGGAATAAGGAGTGCGGGTAAGCCGGCTCGTACGATGAGCGCGCCGATCTCCTCCCCTACGCCGGTCATTGCCAGGGTCGAGGCGAGCGCACCGCCCGCGCAGAGGGTCATGAGAATACCACCGCCACGCTGGACGGCCTCGCGTGTCCATGCGTTGAGTGTATCACGTCCGACCCCCTGTGCGGCGATAAGCGCGAGGAGAACACCGATCAGGAGCGCGATGTTCGGATTGCCCACGAACTCGAGCAGCGGATGTGAGAGCGCGAGCCGTGCGAAGATGAGCGCGAGGGGAACGATAAGCGGTGGATATGCCCGTAACCGGCTGATTCGCGCTCGCCGCCGCTCTGGTGCGCTCGCTGGAACGCCGCCAAGCATGCAGAACCGCTTCGCATACAGATAGCCCGCCAGCGAGGTCGGAATCGCCATGATGAGCCCGATCAATACGATACTCGAGCCCGGAACGCCAAACTCCGTGGCCGCGGAATACACGCCCGGTGCGGGATACACGAGCTCATAGGAGGCAAGCGTGCCGAGGCTGAGCGCGGTGGCGACCACCCCGATCGGTAATTGTTGCTTCGCCGCGATCTCGCGCGCGATCGGTATGAGGATGACGTAGGCCAGGATACAGCACATGACGGGGAGCGCAACGAGGAAGCCGAGCACGTTCAGTGCCAGCACCGGTCGTCTCGAGAGCCGGATGATATCGTCCGCGATGACCCCTGTGCCCCCAATTCGGTCCAAAATGGTGCCAATGATACTACCGCCGAGGATGATAATGCCGAAGAGGTACAGCACCCGGGTCATACCGGTTAAGATAGATTCCAGCCCTTCGAACGGTTTCGCGGCTACCACTGCCACGAGGAGCGAGACGAAGAGCAGGCTGAGGAAGGGGTGGATGCGCCATTTCGTGGTGAGGAGCAGAATAAGTGCTAACGCGAGGAGGAAGATGAGGAGGGGGGCCATAGCCATAGTAAAGCATCATTATTACTTGCTGGTTAAATCAGTTCCAGACCAGAACCGAATACGCGGCATAATCCTCGCAAAGCAGCGCAAAGGCACCCAGTCCCGGTAGCCAAACTGCTGACTGCTCACTGAGTCCAGACCTTACTCGCCGCGTCCTGGGCACGAAGGTCTTCACTGCCCCCTAACATAAAGCGAGCGAGAGGTGCTGGTTGAACGGGGAAAAAAGAGCTTAGTCCCCCTGGGATTCTTCTCCGTAACCGTAGTCTCAGTTGACCTAAAGACCGCAGAGCCCTCCCGGGCTTTTGAATGCCGGAATACCGCGAATAAGCAGTTGCCGGGAATGCGAGAGCGTTTTGCGCCGGCTGCCGCGACCACCAGCGTCAACCATCATATTTAAAGGAAGAACTTATACTATCTAAAAGCAATCACCCGTAGCGGTGAGATCCTCATTATTCTGATCAAACACGGAAAAGAGCGATGTTAGGACCGAAGTTGAAAGGTGCGGAAATCGTGGTGGAGGAGTTGAAGGCCGAAGGAGTCGAGGTAGCCTTTGGCATACCCGGCGGTGTCTTACTGGACCTCTACGAAGTGCTCTATGCGGAGGATTCGATTCGGCACATCCTCATGCGCCATGAGCAGTGCGCAGCACATGCCGCGGACGGCTATGCGCGCGTCTCCGGTAAGACGGGTGTCTGTATCGCGACCTCAGGGCCCGGTGCCACCAATCTCGTCACCGGGCTGGCGAATGCGAATATGGACTCGGTACCCGTCGTTGCACTCACCGGGCAGGTGCCCACCGCGGCAATCGGCAGCAACGCGTTCCAGGAAGCGAGCACCTTTACCATCACCATGCCCGTCTCGAAGCACAACTTCCTCGTGAAGCGCGCGGAAGACTTACCGAAGGTGATTCACAACGCCTTTCACATCGCCAGCACCGGTCGCCAAGGGGTCGTGCTGATCGACCTGCCCAAGGATGTGCTGGCCACGAAGGTGGCGGTCGAGCTCCACCCGAAGGAGACGTTCCCCGGCTATAAGCCAAACCTCAAGCCGAATCGGGTGCAGCTCAAGAAAGCGGTCGATGTCCTGGTGAACGCGGAACGCCCGCTGATCCTTGCTGGCGGTGGCGTGATCAGTGCAGGCGCGACAGCCGAATTACGGCTACTGGCGGAATACCTCGGCGCGCCCGTCGTCACGACGCTCCTCGGTAAAGGTGCGATCCCGGAAACGCATCCCTTCTCACTCGGCATGGCCGGGATGCACGGGCGCATCTATGCAAATAGAGCGATCAACGAATGTGATGCGTTACTGGCTGTAGGAACGCGATTCAGTGACCGGTTGACCGGGTGGCTCCTGGACCAGTTCGCGCCCGAGGCCACGTTGATCCACATTGATATCGATGCCGCGGAGATCAACAAGAACCTGCCGGTCGATATCCCCATCCAGGGCGATGCGAAGCTCGCGCTTGAGGAGCTCAGCAAGATGCTGGAGAAGCGCCGAGTCGTTGATACCGGTGCGAGCCTCTGGGTACAGCGGATCAAGGCGATGCACGCAGCCTGTGAGGACTGCATCAAGGACGTGTACCGTGCCGGCACGTCCGTCTCGGACATGCTCATCAAAGAGCTGAATCGGATCCTCGATGAGGATGTGATCGTGACGACCGAAGTGGGCCAGTGTCAGATGTTCGCCGCGCACTACTATCTCGCGAAGAAGCCGCGGATGTTCATCTCCTCTGGCGGTCTCGGCACGATGGGGTTCGGCTTCCCCGCGGCGATCGGCGCGAAGGTCGCCGCACCGGATCGACGCGTGGTAGATATCGCGGGAGATGGGAGCTTCCTGATGACCTGTCAGGATCTCGCGACCTGTAGGGAGAATGACATCCCCGTGGTGGTCTGCATCTTCCATAACCGGTACCTCGGGATGGTGCGCCAGTGGCAGGAGCTCTTCTTCGGGAAGAGATATTCGCATACCGGGCTCGGCTTCACCCCTGATTTCGTCAAGCTCGCGGAGGCCTTTGACTGCTACGGCGAGCGAGTGGAGAAGCCGGATGAGCTGAAAGAAGCAGTGCAGAACGCTTTCGAGTCGGGCAAGCCCGCGGTGATCGATATGATCGTCGGCCCCGAGGACAAGGTACTGCCTATGATCCCGCCCGGCGGTGGCATCCTGGGGATGATCGGCACGGAGCAGTGCACGCCCCTCGAGGAGCTTGGCCCCGTCCGGGTCTTCGGAGTGCCGCAGGCATGTTAGGAGCGGAGCAATGCACACCCATATAATCTCCTTACTCGTCGAGGACCATCCTGGTGTGCTGACCAGGATGTCCGGCATGTTCACCATGCGCGGGATTAACATCAAGTCGCTTACCGTCTCGCCCTGCGAGAAGGAGGGATTATCACGAATGACCGTCGCGATCGACGGCTCGGAGAGCGAGCTGGAGAAGGTGCGGAAGCAGCTCAGCAACCTCATCGAGGTGGTCAAGGTGATCGATCTGACCGCGGGCAAGGCGATTGTTCGCGATCTCTGCCTCATGAAGGTGCACGTCAAGGATGCGAGCATGCGTGCCGAGATCATGCAGCTGGCCGAATCGTATGGCGCGAAGATCGCCGATGCGACCCTGGATTCCGTAGTACTCGAACTCACCGCGGAACCGCAGACGATCGACCGGTTCGCGGAGTTGATGACGCATTTCGGCGTGAAGCAGCTCATCCGCACGGGCGTCACGGCCATCGGCTTGAATGCGAGCAGGGAGCGCTAAAAGGACGGCTTCTGCCTTATCCTCAATGAGATAGGCTTAAATGTGAGCAAAGCGCGATAAAAGGAGCATCCAGCTCACCACGCACGCATG
>CAYYNW010000081.1:0-6516 GCA_964473145.1 uncultured Halobacteria archaeon | reverse complement strand
GCATATCTCGCTCTCACATACTGTGCCTGCCCTTAAAAACTTTTCGATCACCCCGCTACGGTGCTCGCGATTCGGTGCAACACCCATCGTGCGAAGTCGAACGCAGAACGCGCGGATTGCTGATTCTCGGCCTCTCGCGAGTGCGTCGTACTACGGTCACTACAGCATTGCCTGGTAAATGTTCCAGATGCCCCGGGCGATGAAGTCTACGGCGATCGCGCCCAGGAGCAGGCCCATCACCCGGGTAATGACGAGCGAGCCGGTAACGCCCAGCACCTGATTGATCCGATCCGCGAATCGGAAGATGAGATAGGAGAGCGCGAAGGTGAGTAAGATGGCCAGGATAGCGATCAGCTTCAGCTCAAGGGTCTGCCCGGTTCTGATGACCACGATCACGGTGGTGATTGCCCCGGGCCCGGTGAGGAGTGGCATGGCGATCGGGAAGACGGAGATATCATCACGGCTCACTGCGTCCTCCAGCTCCTCGCGCGTGACGCTCTCGCGGGAGACTCGCGCGTGGAGCATGTTCATGGCCACGATGAAGAGGAGCACACCGCCGGCGACGCGTAAGGAATCGACCGTGACGCCGAAGATGCGCAGGATCAGCTCGCCCGAGACGGCGAAGATGATCGCCAGGATGCACGCGATCGTGACGGACCGTTTCGCGACCGCAAGCTGTTCCGCATGGCTCAGCCCCGCAGTGAGCGAGATAAAGGTGATCAAGCCGCCGACGGGGTTCACAATAATAAAGACGGAGGTAAAGGCGTAGACGAAGAACGCGAGTGGTTCCATCTTCCTTACGTACGGCCCGGTATATTGCTGTGCAGCGGTGATCTAGTCCCGCGGGGGTGCTCTCGTCCCCTTTCTAGTTTTAATAGTGAGAGCGAGATTAAGTAATCCCGTTCCTGCACACAGATAGCCGCTTGCTTCTCGAGCTCACGCTCCGCTTCGGTGGTGTTTATACCCGTAGTCTCGGCGACGTACGTGGCGAAGCGGCCTAACCAGAGTATCCGGAGCACGTCGATTTGCTGGGTTCGTCTCTCCCCGTTCTGCTTGTACGCAGCCGCCAGCCTCACAGCCCTTGAGTGAGCACCAGCTCGACTGCCGTGACGTAATTCTTGATCTTCTCACGCCAGGAGAAGGTATCAGCCAGCAGGAACGCCCGCCGCTTTAACGCGAGCAGTTCCTCGTACGGCATCTCACGCAGCCGCACCAGGAAGTTCTTGAGCGTCTCCAACACCTCATCCTCGCGCCGATTGAGCAGTGGAAGCACGTAGATCCCGTCCTTCTCGCCGCCCTTCCCCACTGATTTCAGCTCCTCGCCCAGGCCCGAGAGGTCGCTCGTCACCGCAATACACCCGGTAGCCGCAGCTTCCACCGGGGTCAAGCCGAAGGGCTCGTACCTGCTCGGAAAGATGCCGACATCACACCCGTTCACAAAATCCAGATAATTCAGGTACAACGGCGGACTGTTCGCGCTGAGGTACGAGGGGATGATCATCATCTTCACATGGTCATCTTCCCGATTCCGCAGTCCTGCGTGCCAGCAGAGATCGAGAATCGAGTCACGCTCGTAATCATAATCGTGTGTGGCGATGGGAGGGAACTCGTTCCTCGTGAGCGGCTCGGGGATCTCAAACGCTTCCTCCAGGATCTCACGTGCCGTCACATCAGTGTTCAGCAGCTCCTTGAGACTCTTATCCATGATCGCGCTATCATTCTTCGCGATCGCCCGCGTGAGCATCATGCCCAGATAGTCCGAGACCGGATCGAGCATGCTGCGCAGCCGCCGGTAGAGCGTAAGCGCCCGGAGCACCGTGGCATTCAGGCCTCTCGTCCGGGTAGGCACGAGCATGAAGGCGTAGACTGGTTTGACCCGGTCCATGCCCCGCAGCTCCTCGTTCAGCATCGCTAACGCCTTGATGTAGAGGTCATAGCCCTTGTTCACAAATTCGTAGCGCCCCGAGGTCATCACGATCAAGCTCTCCTGCTCCTCCATGAGGTAGTAGGGCGAGAGCACCGCCTGCATGAATTCGCGTAAGCTCTCCTTATGCACCGCGTGGATCTCGCGGATCTCCCGAAAGTCTCGCCCGGCAGGCATCAGGATGCCGTTGGTGAGCACGAGCTGCGGCGCCTTCCCGAGATAGTAGGTCGCTTCATGGGCGACCGATTGCGAGACCGCGGTGAAGAGGTCACAGTGTGCTGCAGCGGCGATCTCCGTGAAGTGCATTGCCTGGACGCCGCGCTCGTAGGCACTCGCCGGCATCGCCTGCTGGTGGTTCGACAACCCGTCCCGGACCTTAAGGGTAACATTCACGCCCGCGGCGCTGTCCGCTCTCCCGTGCGCGGTGGCATGGGTAATGAAGATGGTTCGATAGGGGAGGTTAAAGACTCGCTCACGGAAGATCACCCCCGCGGAGAGCCACTCGTGCACGAAGACCACCGTCTGCTTCTCCTGGTACAGGGGTGTGGTCAGTAAGAGCTCGATCAAGTGACCTGCTACTTCAGACCACGTAATCGCTTCATTATAGAAATAGTCAGAGGTGTAGCTATCGATCCTGAACCGTTCCCAGTTCCGCCGCTTGATCAGGTGATAGACGGGATGCGAGCCGTCCGGGCCATCGAGCGAGTCACCCAGAATGCTGCGCCGATAGCTATCCTCCGCGAGCCTCCGGTTCATGTACTCATGAATATCCAGGAGAACACAGGGCGCGTTCTGCCCGCCTTTCCAGACCCCGTAATACGGCTGGGCGCCCTCGTTGGTGAGCGTCCTGAGCACGTTATCGATCTCGACCGGCGGTGTCCTCGGGCTGAAGTCGTGGGGTGAGGTCGCGTGGTTGTAGAGTCCCACGGTGAGATAGTGGGGGAAGGTTTGCATCATCATGGTCGCCTTGGAAGCGAGCACGCCGTAAATCCCACCCACCTTGTTGCCCACTTCATTGGAGACCTCGACCAGGAATACCTCATCCATTCGCGGTTCTCTCGAGCTCTCGACCATTGGGCTATCCTTTTTTACAGACCACGTCCCCTCTATTTATAAGTTGCGGCTCGGCATTCTCGGCCCCTTGCCCGTCCTGCACTGCTGGTACTCGCGAGCACGGGAACCGGGACTCCACGTGCTCTTGCGCGCTCTCATCTCAAGCCAGGACAAGGAAGAGAGGATAACAGAAGGGAAGTAAGAGGAGAGAAGGGAAGGGAAGGGAGCGAAGATGGAATCGTTGCGAATCGGGATGTTCTCCTGGGAGAGTCTCCATGCCGTGAAGGTGGGCGGCATCGCACCCCATATCACCGAGCTCTCCGAGGCGCTGGCAGCCGCCGGGCATGAGGTGCACATCTTCACCCGGATCGGCGATCGGAGCGAGTACGACGAGATCAATGGCGTGCATTATCAGCGCGTACGCCATGCCCAGCCGGGCGGCGTGGTGATGCAGATGGATCGGATGTGCGACGCGATGGTGGACCGATTCGACGCGGTGCAGCGGCAAGTTGGGCGATTCGATCTCCTCCACGGCCATGACTGGCATCCCGTTATCGCGTTGAACGCCCTGAAGCAGCGCCACGGCTTGCCCTACGTGCTCACCTTTCACAGTACCGAATGGGGCCGAAATGGCAACACCTTCGGCGACTGGTGGGAATTCCGCGAGATCTCGCATCGCGAGTGGCTTGGCGGCTATGAATCGGCCGTGGTGATCGCCACGTCCGAGAACTTAAAGCGCGAGGTGCAATTCCTCTATCAGATCCCGGATTATAAGCTCCGAATCATACCCAACGGTATTTATGCCGGCAAGATCCGCCGCAAGCTCGATCCCGGGCAGGTGAAGCAGCGCTACGGCATCCATCCGCTGGCACCGGTCGTCCTCTTTATTGGCCGGATGAGCTATCAGAAAGGGCCGGACCTGCTGGTGGAGGCGATCCCGCGCGTCCTGGCGAGCCGGTGGGACGTCAAGTTCGTCTTCTGTGGCGAGGGTGAGCTGCGGGCTTCCTGTGAGCACCGCACGCACCAGCTGGGGGTGAACGGTGCATGTCGCTTCCTTGGCTACGCGCCTGACGGTGCCGCGGTGGCCTGGCTGAATGCGTGTGATCTTGTCTGCGTGCCCAGCCGAAACGAGCCCTTTTGCATCGTCGTGCTCGAGGCCTGGGACGCCGGTAAACCGGTGGTCGGCACCGACGCGGTCCACCTGATTACCAACTTCTCGACCGGCATCAAGGCATACCTCAATCCTGATTCCCTCGCCTGGTGCATCAACCATCTCCTCGCTCATCCTGCGGAGGCGAAACGGATGGGTGAGCGGGGCGCTCAGCTGGTTGAAGTTAAGTATAACTGGCAGACCGTCGCGGCAGATATGGCCGCGATCTATCAAGGCTTAACGGTATGACCGTGCATGAGTCCAGATTACGACGGATGCGCTCGCCATCTACCACGCCGCGCTCGCGGCCGTCAATCCGGCCGATGCGGTCAACCGCTCCGTGCGCCTGGACGGCGAGCTGCTGCAGGTGGGTGGTCGCGGCTATGATCTTTCTGGCTACGAGCGGTGCTACGTGGTGGGCTTTGGCAAAGCAGCCGCCGCGATGGGCTACGCCCTTGAGCATATTTTGGGTGCCCGAATCGAGGGCGGCATCGTCATCGTGAAATACGGGCACACGCTGGACCTGAAGTACCTCACCCTGTGTGAAGCAGGCCATCCTATTCCTGACGAAGCAGGCGTGAAAGGCGCGCGCGAGATGGTGCGGTTGCTTCGCGGTCTGGGCCCGAACGACCTGGTGCTGGTGGTGATCTCCGGTGGTGGTTCTGCTCTGCTCTCGCTCCCCCGCGACGGGATCACGCTCGCGGATAAGCAGCAGGTGACGAAGCAGCTCCTGGCCTGCGGCGCGAGCATCGGGGAGATGAACGCTATCCGGAAGCATCTCTCGCAGCTGAAAGGCGGACAACTGGCGCGGATCATCTATCCGGCAACCGCGATCTCACTCATTCTCTCTGATGTGGTTGGAGATCGATTGGACGTGATCGCCTCAGGGCCTACCGTGCCTGATAGCTCTACCTTCGCGGATTGCATGGCCATTGTGGCGCGATATGCGCTGGAGCTCCCGGACCCGGTGCTCCGGCTCTTCGAACGCGGGCTGCGGGGTGAGCTGGAGGAGACCCCGAAGCTGAATGACCCGGTCTTCGCGAAGACCTTCCAGCTGCTCGTCAGCAGTAGCACTGCGCGCGGCGGCGCAGAAAGCTCGCGAGCTCGGCTATAACACCTTGATTCTCTCTTCCGCCATCGAGGGCGAGACACGTGAGATCGCGAAGATGCACACTGCACTGGCGAAGGAGATACATGCCACGGGCAATCCGATCCCGCCACCAGCGTGTCTCATCTCCGGTGGCGAGACGACCGTAACCCTGCGGGGCACGGGGCTCGGCGGGCGGAACCAGGAATTTGTATTGGCCAGCGCGCTCGAAATCGCGGGCTTAGCAAGTACGGTCATCCTCAGTTGCGGGACTGATGGCACCGACGGGCCGACTGACGCGGCGGGCGCGATCGCCGACGGGCACACGGTCCACCGAGCTGCGAAGTTGGGCATGCACCCGGAGAAGTATCTCAGCAAGAACGATTCCTATCACTTCTTTGAGCCGCTGGACGATCTCGTGAAGACGGGCCTGACGAATACCAACGTGATGGATGTCCGGCTGGTGCTGGTGGGGTGACCGTGAAGTGAGTTTCACGCGGTCGGCGATCAGTGCAGGTGATTGTTGCTTGACAAAAGAAGAGAGAGCGGCCTAGCGCCTCTTTCGTATGGCGAGTAGAGCGATTACCGTTAGTGCACTGACGAGTGCGATAAGGCCGATGAGTGTAAGGAACCGTCCAACTAACCAGATGATGAGAATGGTAAGAATAATCAGTAACCATATCTCCGCCGCAAACGGTTTTTTAGGTTGCACCTGTACTAAAGCTGTTCCCACTACCAAATCTAGTGACTTGGGCATGTTACTATGGTACCTTTCATCGATATTCAAAAAAGTTTGAAGAATAAAAGTACACTGACCTGCCGCGCTCACTCTTCCAGAGGCACGGCTACCTCGGTGCCCTGTTCCGCGGACCGGTAGCCGGCGATCAGGATCTCAAAACGAACATCCCGACCAGTGCCAGGGTCTCCTGCTCGCAGAGTGGCGTGGACTACCTCCACGAACTACCACACCTGCCGGGGAGTCCGAAAAGGGGGGAAAAAGAGATAGCGTCGAATGATCACCCGTGCCTCACCGCAGACGGATCTGCAGCCCGTGGCCGATCCGTGAGCTACATCTCAGGCGTGATCAACTCGGTCTTGACGAAGCCCTCGTAGGCCGCTGGGCTCATGCCCTCGCCGCACTTCGGGCACCAGTAGGCGCCGGACTTCCCGAGATAATCGCCCCGGCTGTCAACGGTCCTGAACGAAAAGCCCAAGCCTTTCTTACCGCATTTCTCACAGAACCCCTCGGTCTCCACGGCACGCATCTCAAAAGCGCCAACCTTCTTGCGATACTCCACCTTC
>CAYYNW010000080.1:0-6625 GCA_964473145.1 uncultured Halobacteria archaeon | reverse complement strand
TGAAATGACCACTTCATCACCGATCGCTCCAAACCTAACTAGCTACTCTTAGCTCAGGGGTAGTCGTTTATATATTTTCCGGTTCCGCTTCCTCATTCCCGCTCTTCCCGCGTCACGGGATACTTGTTGGCCATCCATGCGCGCATACTGCCGAGCACGTCGCAGCAGAGGTTCGTATAGCCTGCGCGGAGCAGGATGCTCGCCGCCAGGCTTGCACGGTGGCCGGTATTGCAGACGACGGAGATCGGGCGATCGCGCGGGACTTCGTCCAGCCGGGTTGGAAGCTGCCCGACGTAGATGTGGAGCGCGTCTTTGATATGGCCTTCTCGCCATTCGTTCTCGTCGCGCACGTCAAGCACGAGTAGATCTTCGCCGCTCTCAAGCTGGCCCTGCAGTTCGTGCACGGTGGCGAGCCCCAACCGCTCGATCGGGAGCCCCGCATTGTACCACGCGGCGATGCCGCCGCGCAGATACCCCGCAATACGGTCAAATCCCAGACGGATGAGGTAACGGACCGCCGTCCCGAACTGCTCACCGGACTCCAGCACCAGCAGAATCGGCGTATCATAGGACAAGACCCAGCCCGCAAAGGCGGGTATTCCTTCCAGCCAGATATTGTAGGCGCCTTTGAGGTGGGCTCCGCCAAAGGCCGGCGGGGTTCGAGCATCGAGCACCACCGCGCCCTGCTCCAGTTCAGCCTTGAACTCGGGTGGTGATACGGGCGGCAGACGAGGTATTCGCCCTACTCGTGGCGCGCCTTCGAGATTATAGTGCTCCATCTGCCGGAAATAGGGCGGGCGTTCATGGTGCTCCCGGAGCTTGTAGGCAATGAACTCCTCTTTCGCTCGCAGCTGTACTGCTGGATTCTGCAGCCGTTCGATGCCCAGCGTGCTCTCCTGCCGCTCGCTGATGTGGCCGCCGCAGACCGAGCCGGCGCCGTGAGCAGGACAGAGGATAACACCGTCACCGAGCGGCAGGAGCTTCGTAAAGATGCTCTCGTAGAGCAAGCCCGCCAGTCTCGGCGCTTCGTCAGGCCCGTACAGATCCGTTCGGCCCACGTCGCCACTGAAGAGTGCATCGCCGGTGAAGACCATGATCGGCTCCGTGCCCGTTGAGCGGTCTGCGAGAACGTACGAGATGCTTTCATCCGTATGGCCCGGGGTGTGCAGTGCGGCGAGCTGCAGGCGCCCGATCTGGAATACCGCGCCATCACGGAGCGTTGTGCCATACCTCCAGTCCAGGCCCGGGCCGTGGAAGATCTCCGCACCAGTCAGCTCAGCCAGCTCGGTCGAACCACTCAGATAATCCTCATTCCGGTGCGTCTCGAAGATGTACGTGGTCCGAACCTCCTCGCGCTCGGCTAGCTCGAGGTAAATCTCGACATCACGACGCGGATCAATGACTGCTGCGGTAGCCGTGGAGCCAATGAAGTACGAGTGATGTGCCAATCCCGGCGAAGTAATTCGGGTGAAGATCATAGGCCGCTCCTCACCTCCTATCACCCATTACGGTTAACCCTATAAAAATGTGCGGGGGCGATCAGAGCCAGAACGCGCCTCCCGTGCTCGTTCACACCTGCGCATAGTCGTACGAGCAGCCACTCCGTTTGACCCGTAGCGGAGCGGGAGAGTACTCACTTCGCCGCGGAGAAGAGCCGTCTCCGCTGATACTGCGCGAACTGCTCGGGAAATGGATAGGTATGTTCCTCTGCGCGCTCGCGCGGGGCCGGTTGGTCCTCAGTCAGAACCCGTTTGATTCCCTCGGGATTCAGGCAATAGTAGTATTCCACCAGCCCCCGGGTCTCCTCGCGGATATCCGTGATGATCGCACGGGTCTTCAGCTCGTAAAGGACCTTCCGCACCTCGTAGGGTGTCACCCCTGACGCCCGGGCGAGATCGAGATCTCTGATGCCTTCCGTCACCGAGAGATTGGAGAGGATCTCCACGCCTCGCTGGCCCCAGCGATGCGTGACCAGGGTGATGAATGCCGCTCGTTCGGCTTCGGTGAGGCGATCGAGCCCCCGGTCGATCCTCGCCGTGCCGATGCGCGCCTTTAAGTCGAGCAGGTTCTCTTTCACCTGCTTGGGGAGGTACGCCCGATAGTGCGGTCTATCACGCCGCTTATGTATCCGCAGCTCACCCAGCCCTAACTCATGGATGATCGCTGCGACATCATCCAGGAAATCCTTGGAGCGCGCAATCACCTCGTGTGTCCGCTTCGATTGATCGAGTTCGAAGAGCATCTCCAGTACCAGGATCTGCGCGATCCGTCGCTCATCCATCCGGAGCGTCTGCCAGCGTGCCTTCATCCGTTCGGGGATCCGGAAGGTACTTCGCGTCGCCCCGGAGACGTGATAATAGTGCTCGACGATCGCGCGGATGCTCAGCGGCACCCGGGAGCTCTGGAAGGTGCCAAAGGTGTGGTATAATCGTTTATAAAGCGCTTTCCGGTCTTTTGCCGGGTGCACCAGCCCGTCCTCGGCGGTCCTCAGGAGGAGCTGGAGCGCGATCACGTCAAATTCCGGCGAGAGCTCGATCGGGATTTTGTACCGCCCCTTGTAGTACGGGCTGATCTTAGCGCCGGGCGGGAGTGAATAGCTCACGATCACCCCGCCCTGCTCGAGTTCAAACCCAGCGAGATCGGCGATCGCGATCAGCGCCCACTGTGGGATATTGATCGCGCCCTTCTCCCACTCCGTCGCTGCCCGTGCGAGGGCAAAGTGGTTCGGGTACCAGCGCCCGTAGGTAGTGGCATGGAGATCAGCTCCAAGTTGCGCACTCGCGCGCTCATAGTGTGGCCAGAGATAGACTGCCATCTCCAGCTCCTTCCGGGTAAGCGCATTCTGCCGCCTCATCCCCGCGTTGCGCAGATCAAGGATCTTGGCGAAGTCCGCGATCCGAATCTGCTCGAAATAGCCGGGGTTGCATGCCCACCGCCCGTTCTTCTTCCTGATGTGCCCGTGCTCATGCAGCCAGGTGATCGCGTGGTAGAGGGAATAAGGTGAGAGGTCAGGGTTTCGCTGCACGATCTCCACGGCATACAGAGGCTCACGCTCCAGCGTGCGCAGTATCCTCCCCCGTACGGGACCGAAGATGAGTTCGTACCGCGAACGCGCCAATTCCGCTTCTACCGCGGTCCAGAACTCGGCCGGGAGGATACCTAGCTCGGCCTCGCCGACGCGGCTCAGGAACTCTGCAAAGATCTTCCGCCTGAACTTCCCCTCCAGTTCGAAGCGGACGAAAGGCGGAAAATCGCGGAGGTGCACCACCTCAGTCATCTTTTCCCCGTCCCAGTCTCGTATTTATTACTATTTTTACTTTTAAAAATATAAAAAACTTTATCCGAGAGAAACTTGGAAAAATTTATATGCACCCTCGCGCTCTCTCTCTTACCATGCAGACGGACAATCCTCGGTCCGCCATCCTCGACTTCTTGCGGCGGAAGGACTCTTCGGTCGATGAGTTGAGCGCCCAGTTGCAGATCTCGGCCTCCGCCACGCGGCAGCACCTCGCGATCCTGGAGCGCGACGGGCTGATCCGGCGGACGTCCGTGAAGGAGCGCGTCGGGCGACCGAAGGTCTACTATTCACTCACCGAGAAGGCAGAAGCGGCCTTTCCGAAGGCGTATGTTCACTTCGCCAGGGGGCTCCTCGCGGATATGCTCGCGCGTGAGGGTGAGGAGACGGTACGCGCGTTGCTGGGGCGACTGGGGACATTGCATGCATCTTACTACCAGGATCGGGTGACTGAAGATGGCGGTGTAGAGTCGGTCGTGGAGCTGCTGAACGAGATAGGCGCCTACGCGGCCCTGAAGCGTGAGGACGGTCGTGTGGTGATCCAGGAATATAACTGTCTCCTCTACGAGATGGCGATGGCGTTCGGGGATATGGTCTGTGAGTTTAATCTGAAGTTTATCGGGTCGCTGCTCAAGTCGCCGGTGGAGCAGATTAGCTGTATCGCTCGTGGTGATCGCTGCTGCTCCTTCGTGGTCGAGGGCTCGCAGGAATGATCATTGATGCACGTGTGCGGCCGCCGTACAAGAGCCTCCAGCAGGTGCTCGCACCGTCGCCCGGGGCTCGTCCCGCAGGCGCAGGCAGGCGCAGCCCGCTCGTCAGCGGCTACGAACGTCCGCCCTCGATGGTACAGCAATCGCTCGAGCTCTTCATCGCGGAGATGGACGAAGCGGGTATTGCCAAAGGGATCCTGGTGGGGCGGCAGGCTGGTCATCGCATCGCCTCGAATGATGATCTCGCGGAACTTCGTGCCGCATATCCCGACCGATTTCCCGTCGCGATCGCGGGCATTAGCGGCACGGAGGTGGACGCGGCGGTCGCGGAGATCGAGCGTACGATGACTGAGCTGGGGTTTGCGGGTGTTGCGCTCGATCCCGGCTGGTGGACGCCGCCATGCTATGTGGATGACCGGCGCGTGTATCCGTTATATGCGACGTGTGCGGAGCTCAGTGGTGTGCTCTATCTCACCTGCAGCCTGATGCAGGGGCCTGATATCTCGTACGCGGAGCCGTATCGTATCCAGCGGGTCGCGAACGACTTCCCCACGCTGAAGATCGTCGTCGTGCACGGCGCATTCCCCTTCGTGCATGCGATGCTCGGGGTGATGATTTCGAACGCGCCGCGCGGTAACCTGTGGGTGCTGCCCGACTTCTTCCAGTTCATTCCCGGGTTCCCGGGCGCCCAGGACTGGGTGGACGCGGCGAATCGTTATTTGGGTGATCGGATTCTTTACGCCTCCTCGTATCCGGTGAGGCCCTTGAAGCAGAGCTTAGAAGAGTTCAGGCGATTCTCGTACCGACCCGAGGTGCTGGAGCGCTTGCTCTGGCAGAATGCCGCAGAGCTATTTGGGATAAAGGTTTAGAATGCAAACTTTGCATAGGTCTGGTCTCCTAAGTTGGGCAAGGAGTATGCGATACAGAAAGCGTTGTTTGTATAGGTATTAGTGGAGAATATCATAATGACAGGAACAGAATGGCATAAAAAGATTGTAGATGCAAAGAGAGATGAGCTTCGACAAAACGGTCTTAAGGTATATGATGGTGAGAAGATGATTGGGTTTAAATGGCCAGCGGACACCGAATCGCAAATAAGAAGGGTGGACATACTTGCAGAGAGCGAAGATAAGGTTGTTATAGTTGAAGTTGAAGACGCTCCGAAACCGAATGGTCTGGAAGAAGGTGTGGCATTTGTTGAACTTGGAGGAATTATCCTTTTGTCGTATATATCAGCAAAATATATAGCTAAGAAGACCAATAAGGAGGTTGTGCTACATTTGATCTTTCCAAAGAACGTCGAAAAGCATCGGTTTGAGAAGATAATTAGAATGATAGACGAAGCAAAAATGTATTGGCATCATTGCAAATCAATGTCGAACAGAGGTAGTTGAGTGAATAATAAATGCTCCTAATGGACGCGGAACTCAAAGCTGAACTGGTGGCCATCGGAACGGTCGATATCAACGAGTCACTCCTCTCACGCATCTCCATCTCCTCCGCTGGTCCTGGCACGGGCCTCAAGTCGATCTTCTTCAAGTTCAATAGTCATCGCGTGCGCCTCGAACTCGCGAAGGGCTCGCCGCTCAAGATGGTACGGGCGAACGGCGGCGTTATCATCTTGAAGGAGGGCAAGGAGCTGGTGCGGGGCGAGCTCGAGCCGATCCTCGCACACTGCCCCGAGCAGGCGTACATCACGCTGAGCGAGCGGTGTGTTTACGATTGCAAATTCTGCTCCGTACCCATCCTGCAGGGTAAGATCAAGACCCTGGATATGGTGCTCGCGATGGTCGAGCGAGCGCAGAAGACGGGTAGATTGAAGGCAATCGCGCTCACTTCGGGTGTCGCGCGCTCGCCGGAGGAGGAGATTGACCGGGTGATCGAGGTGGTGCACGCGTTGAAGAGGTTCAACCTGCCTATTGGCGTCTCTGTCCATCCGACGAAGGACTCATCGCAGCGGCTCAAGGATGCAGGTGTCGTGGAGGTGAAGTACAACGTGGAGACGATGGACCGCACGATCTTCGACCGGGTCTGCAGCGGGAGGAAGGGGTACTCGCTCGAGTTCATCCTTGACTCCTTGCGGGATGCGGTACGTGTCTTCGGGAAGAATCGCGTCACGACGAATTTCATCATCGGGCTCGGCGAGACCGACGAATGCGTCCAGGCAGGCGTGGAGTACCTGGCGAAGCTGGGCGTCATTCCGATTCTGCGACCCATCACCCTACCCCCACTGAGGAAGGGTGAGCTTGAAGCGGAACGACCCGGGGCGGAACGATTGCTGAAACTCGGCCGGATGACGCGCGCGATCCTCGCGAACTATGGGCTCAACGTCGAGGAGTCGCAGACGATGTGCCTCCCCTGCACCGGCTGCGATCTCACGCCGTACCGCGATGTGTGAGGTTTCAGAACGCCCGCCCTCCGAATGTACTCAATAAAGTGAAGGTGGGAAAAACTCCAAATTCCACCCACCATCGGGTTACAATACCTGGGCGGTTTTAAACAGTGTGATTTCACTATTCGGTATTGTTTGGTGTTTGGGTTTTGGAATTTGGAATTTCCTCAAGGGAGGCCGATCATCCGCAGGGCGATATAGAGCAGCAGCGCGGAGAAGGCGTACCGT
>CAYYNW010000079.1:4957-6735 GCA_964473145.1 uncultured Halobacteria archaeon | reverse complement strand
AGCGCGATTATTCGGGCGCAAAGATTGAATTTATTTTATCCACCTCTTTCGTCTTCGCGAAGACCGTGAGGTGATCGCCCGCTTCGATAACCGTATCGCCCTTCGGCAGGATGAGGTCATCATTCCGCTCGATCGCGACGATCGTGCCGCCCTTGATATTCAACTGTAAGAGCTCTTTTCCCACGGCCCGCGAATTCTTCGAGACATCGACCTCAAAGATGTCCGCTTTGCCGCGTCCAATAATGAAGAAGTCTTTAATCCTCGGCCGTTTCGCCGTGACGTAAAGGTGCCGGGCGACGGTCATGTCAGGATTCTCGAGCATGGTGACATTCGCCCTCTTGAACATCTCCGTGTGCTCATCATGATTCACGATGGCCACGGCAGCCTTCGTGCCCAGGTCCTTGGCAGTCAAGGACATCATGAGATTGTCTGCGTCATCGGAGGTGGTGGCAATGAGCGCGTCGGCACGTTGCGCATTCGCCTCTTCCAGGGTTGATCGCTGCGTGGCGTCCCCCACGATGGTGAGCACATCGTACTGCGTGGCGATCTCCTTGCACCGCTTCTCGTCCTCATCGACCACCACCACATCATTCTTATCTTCAGTGGCGATTTTTACCAAACTCCTGCCTATCCCACCCACGCCGACGATTATCAGATACACGCGTGCACCTCGCTTCTTATCCTTTCTTCTCGCTCAAGATATCATTTTCTCTTTGTGCGTGTGGAGTACCGTGTCGACCAGGCGTACGCCCGCGGCAAGAGCCGCATCGACCTGCTCCAGCCGCACACCGCCGCCCTGCGCAATGGCCGCTTTACCGCTACCACTTCCTCCAAGCTCCTCACAGACTCGCTTCACGAGCTCGTCCGCACGGATCGTCTCCTGGAGCGGTGAAGGAACGGCCGTGACGGCAGACGCTCGTGCCTCGCCCGTGCCGATGAGGATCACCACGAATCCCTCCGCAGCGAGCTGAGAGGCGAGCTTCAGCAGCTCTTTGCTATCCGCAGCGGACAATGCCGCGGCGATGATCTTCACCCCGTTAAGCTCCTGCGCCTCGCGCTTCACCCGTGCAAGCTCGAGATCCGCAATCTCACTCCGCAGGTGCTCATTCTCCTTCCGCAGCTGCTTCCATTCCTCGAAGAACCGTTCCGCGACGGCCGGGAGTTTCTCGGGCGGCACCTTGAGTACCGCTGCGGCTTCCCGGAGCAGCTCTTCCTGCGCCTGGATCGCTTCGATCGCCGCTTCGCCCGCAGCATACTCCAGGCGCTCAATACCATCCTGAATGCGTTCGGTCCGCAAGAGTTTGATCGGGCCGACCTCGCCGGTCTTCCCGAGATGCGTGCCGGCACATGCCTGGACATCCTCGTCCGCGCCGATGCGCACAATGCGAATCTGCTCGCCGATGGGCACGCCACCCTGGTAAATCCGCGAGCCGTAGCGCTGCTCAGCCTCGGTTCGATTCATGAACCCGGTAGTGATCTCCAGGTCAGCCATCACGAGCTGATTGGCAAGCAGCTCGATCGCATGCCGTTCATCGTCCGAGATTCGTTTGAAGTGGGTAATATCGATCCGCGCTCGCTTCTCGCCCTTCTGCGCGCCCGCTTGCCAGACGTGCTCGCCCAGTATCTTCCGCGCGGCACAGACGACGATGTGCGTGGCAGTATGATGCTTCTTATGCGCGTCACGCCGACGCGGCTCGATATGCCCCGCGACGCGCGTGCCCTTGCGGATCCACTCCTTTCCCGGGAGATCAGCCAGCTGATGGAGAATAACCCGCTCA
>CAYYNW010000079.1:0-4857 GCA_964473145.1 uncultured Halobacteria archaeon | reverse complement strand
CACCACCTCGCGCACAAATTCCGGTGGTAGTCCGTGCGTATCGTAGAGTGTGATGAGCCGGTCGATCGGCACCTGCGCGTCACCCTTTGCTGTATAGTCCTTCACCAGCTGCTGCACGATCCGTTCACCCTTGGCGAGAGTCTCAGTATACCGCTCCTGCTCGAGCCTGATGATCTCCACAATTCGGTCAATCGCGCGTTCCAGTTCAGGGAAGGAAGCTCTGAGCGTTTTGATCTGCAGCAGGATGAACTCCTCCAGCGGGGTCTCAATCCCCACGGCTTTGAGCATCCGAAAAGCCCGGCGAAGGACCAACCGAGCCAGATAGCCCTCCTTCGCATTGGAGGGCACGATACCATCCGCGAGCATGAAGGCCAGGCATTTCGTGTGATCGGCGAGTGCGTAGATCGTCTGAATTGGCTCCAGGAGCGTGCTGAGCGCTTCCGGAGAGATCGCCAGCCGCTTCGCGATCTCCGCACGCTTCAACGAGCCGGATAACCGTGCATGCTCCTGGATGAGCTCGGGATGCGTCTCGAGTGGGTGGTCGATCCCCGCAGCGGTGACAAGCTCCGCAATGACCGTGGGGAAGACCGCGTCGTAGACCGTCGGTGTGCCCTTCGAGGCCCAGACGAATCGCTCCAGGCCGTAGCCGGTATCCACGATGTAGGTGTCCATCTTCCGGTACCGCTGCCCTTCCAGCTCAAGCTCGCCATGTGGTGAACGTTCGAGATCCATAAAGACGAGCGTCGCGAGCTCTAACCCGCCGACAATCACTTCAAGACACGGCCCCGCGTTCCCGCCCCCGATCCACGGCGCCTGCTTGTACGTGACGTTCTCCCGGTTCACGCCCAGCGACCGGAGGAATTCGTCGCAATAGGTGACGGTCTCATTCTTCCAGTAGAGCTCTTCACCACCTCGCTTGTTGAAGGCATGGTGGCCCATCATCTCGAAGATCGTCAGGTGCCGACCACTTCGCCCGATCGATTCAAGATCCTCAAGCCGGATACAGGGCTGCGAGATGGCCAGCGGGTTCGCAGGTGGCGGGACCTGCCCCGAAGTGACGAAGGGTTGGAAATTCGCGATGGATGCGATAGTCAAATAGATATCGTCACGCCACCGGGCTACCACCGGGTAGCGGCGAAGCCGGGTATGCGAATGCTGCTCGAAGAAGGCTAAGAAGTGCTCCCTCACCTCATCTGCACTTCGCTCTTTGAAGAGGGGCGAGCCAATAAACGAATAAGGATTGCAGGGCGCATCTCCACAGGTCGTCCGCTCGGGTTGCAGCGTCCAGAAATAGGTACCACACGTACTGCACTGCTTTCGCACGAAGTTATGCTCCTCGAAGAAAGCTAACCGGTACTCATCGTTCTCCATGGTATCTCTTAGCAGATCTTGAAGAGCGCTTTAAAAAGGTTTGAGCTTCCTTATCAGCTTAGCGCTGCTGGCGCTCAGCTGCCCTCGCCAGGTGAGCAGCACAGCGAACTGCGCTACAGTGATGCGGCGCGTGCTCGAGCGTGGCGCCTAAAACGTCTTCTTTAGCAAGAAAACCTGTATCATATGTGAGTGCGTGTGTGAGTGCGATGCAGGGGGAACTCGTGGGTGAGCAGGTGCTGGTAGCACGGGTGGAGGCCGAGCGACTCGAGCTCAAGGGCTACGGGAGACGAGTGGAGAAGGGCAGTATACGTGAGAGGGAGGAGACGGTCGCGCTCTCGCTCGAAGAGGCGGCGTATCTGCTCGAGACCGGGAAGCTCGAGCTCACGGCTGAACACGGGGCGGCACTGACGCCGGAAGGGTTCTTCACGCACGCGTTGAGCATCTATCCGAACTTCGTGGCGAGATACCTCGTTTATCGTGATCTTAAGGAACGCGGCTATGTCGTGCAGCCCGGAGGGACTGACTTTTTGCTCTACCCCCGGGGGGCGAAGCAGGGCGAGAAGCCTGCTCGATCATTCATCCGCATCGCTTCGGAACGTGATTCGCTTTCCATGAAGGAGTTGGTGGAACTCGTCAAGCTCGCGCACAATATGCGGAAAGAAGCGATTATCGCCGTCGTGGACGATGACAGCGCGATCACGTATTACGAGGTGAAGGAAGCGAAGTTCAGCGCGGGCGAGCAGCGAGCTGAAGAGGTGGCGGGATTGGATGCGGTGGTGGGCACGGCTCCCGCGATCCTCCGCGGCGATAAAGTGGTGGTGCTCGATCCTCCCGTTGCAGCACGGCTTTTAGAAACGGGTCTTTTTGGTGCATTGACCAAGGAGCAGTCTCTCATCCTCTCGCTCGTGGAAGCCGCGTATCTCATGAAGCGGGGGGTGCTGAAGTTAGAGCTCAAGTACGAGGCGTTTCTGGCGCATGCCGCGACCCTGGAACGCGATTTCAGGCTGAAATACGCGGTTTATCAGGATTTACGTGAGCAAGGACTGGTGCTCAAGGCAGGCTTTAAGTTCGGCTCGCACTTCAGGGTCTACAAAGCAATCAACCAGAAACATTCGGTCGATCTGATCCACGTGCTCCCCGAGCAATTCGTCTTCGCACTGCCCGAGCTGGCGCGATCGGTGCGCCTGGCGCACGGGGTGAAGAAGCGTATGGTCTTCGCTCAACTGGCTTCGCGAGCCACCGAGGGACCGATACGGTATGTAGCCATTGGCCGGCTGAAGCTGTGAGGTGAGTGAGCCCGGTGCCCGCTGAGTAGTGGGGAAGGTTTTAATAAGACCGAAGCATGATGTAGTCGTGGGAAGGTGAACAACCATGGTATTGAGCATCGTGGCACGGGTGAAGGGGTTCCTGTTCAGTCCCTCGATGACCTTCGACGCCTCTAAGGAAGACACGCTCGGCGATGCGTTCACGTATTTCCTCGTTATCCTGGCGATCTATGCGATCCTCATTGCGATCATCGCGACCGTGGTGTTTTCGCTTATCTCCGGTATGATGGAGACGTTCGGCGTCCCGCTGGCAATGCCGTTCGGCGCGGCGATGGGCCCGGTGGTCGGTGTCGCCCTTTTCATCGCAGCTCTCATCGGCGGTATCATCGGTATCTTCATCGGTGGACTCTGGCTGCATCTCTGGGTCTATCTCCTCGGTGGACGGAACGGCGTGGTGCAGACGCTCAAGGCAGGGATTTACGGATCGACGCCGTACCTCATCCTGGGCTGGATTCCGCTCATCAACGTTATCGCCATGATCTGGGGACTGATCGTCATGGTCGTTGGAGTTCGACAGTTGCAGGGGTTCTCTACGGGAAAAGCAGTGCTCGCCATGCTACTCGCGATCATCGTACCCGCGATACTCCTCAGCATGCTCCTCCTGGCATTCATGCCCCTGATGCCCGGTCCGTTCGTCCCGGGGCCTCATATGGGACCAGGATTCGGGGGATACTGAGTATCCCCCCCTAGTTTTTACAGGGACGTTCATGGCCTTGAGCGGCCTGCGGTGCATGCGAGGTTTTTTAACAAGCTGCACGATACATGTAAAGCACGCAGGTACTGCATTTCTGGTGATACGCAGTGCTCGGAGATTTACGGGGCGAACGGCATGAAGACGGTGGTCACGGGCGGTGCGGGCTTTATTGGCTCGAATCTGGTGGAGCTGCTGCTGGACGAGGGGCATGCCGTGCTGATCCTCGATGACCTCTCAACGGGTAAGCAAGCGAATGTGAGCAATTTCCTTGGAAGAAGGGACTGCAGGTTTGTGCAGGGCAGCATTACTGATCTGAGTTTGTTGAAGGCGGTATTTCAGGATGTCGAATGCGTCTTCCATCAAGCCGCGATACCCTCGGTTCAGCGATCGGTGGAGAACCCCCGAGCCACCCATGAGGCGAACGTGAACGGCACCCTGAACGTCTTACTCGCTGCCCGGGACTGCGGCGTGGAGAAGGTTATTTACGCCTCATCTTCCTCGGTCTATGGTGATACGCCAACGCTCCCGAAGCACGAGGAGATGCTGCCCACGCCGAAATCGCCCTACGCCGTCTCGAAATTGACGGGCGAGTATTATTGCCGCGTGTTTGCAGAGGTCTACGGCCTACAGACGGTCTCGCTGCGGTATTTCAATGTCTATGGCCCGAGGCAGGATCCCTATTCTGAATACGCGGCGGTCATACCACGCTTCATCACCCGGATCCTTGCCCACCTCCCGCCGGTCATCTATGGCGATGGCACCCAGACCCGGGACTTCACCTTCGTGAAAGATGTCGCACGTGCCAATCTGCTCGCCGCGGAACGGGATGCGGAAGGAGTCTTCAACATCGCCTGCGGTGAGCGGATCAGTGTCAACGAGCTGGCTGCCAGGATCATGGAACTCATCGGCGTGGAGCTCGAGATGAGGTACGACGAGCCGCGACCGGGTGATATTAAGGACTCACTCGCCGATATCACGCGTGCCCGTGAGGACCTGGGGTTTCAGCCGGAGTTCGCCTTGACTGATGGGCTGGAGGAGACGATACGCTGGTTTCAGACCGCTCAGAACCTGAAACCATCCGCGGTTTGAGCTTTGCGTTAGCCGCCGAAGAGCAAATCCATCAGAAGTTCACGACGAGCGCCTGTTTGAGCTCCCGCGTCTTCTGCACACCCACCAATAGCTCAGCCAGGGTGATCGCGAATTCGAGCGCGGTTCCCGGCCCCTGGCTCGTTACCACCGTGCCGTCCACCACCACGGGGTCACGCACGGGTTTCGCACCCGTTAAGTCCGCCTCCTTTCCCGGGAAGATCGTTGCTCGTTTGCCCTTTACGATGCCCAGGCGACCCAGGATCACCGGCGCGCCACAGATCGCGGCAACGATCTTGCCCGCTTCAAAGGCCAGACGCACCAGCGCCAGCACGCGCGCGTCCGCACCGAGGTTCACATAGCCCGGGTATCCGCCGGGCA
>CAYYNW010000078.1:4780-6740 GCA_964473145.1 uncultured Halobacteria archaeon | reverse complement strand
TGCCAGAGTTTATCTCGATACCTGCGTCTGGTGCAGACCTTTTGACGAGGTTCGTGATGGACGAGTTTTGGATGAAGCGATGGCCCTTGTCAGGATAGTGCGAAAAGCGGAGCGAGATCAGAAACAGTGTTGGGCTCAGATGTTCTGCTCTTTGAAGTCTCGCTGATATATCCAGCCGAGAAAAGGGAAGCAGTTGAGGAGCTTATAGCCCGCGTGGCTGAAATTACTCATCTTACGGCGAGAAGCAAGGAGAAGGCTGAAGAGATCATGGCATGTGGCATGAATGCGATGGACGCTCTTCACATTGCAGTAGCAGCTGAGAACGGCGCCGATATTTATAACCACTGATGAGTATATTTTAAAGCGGAGAAAGTGTTTATCAGATTGGATAGAGGTCAAAAATCCAAAGGAGATGGATGGTGAATGAAAGCTGAAGCGGCAGTCTTGAATAAGGTATTTAGAATATTGAGAAGGGAGCTCAGTATCGAAGAGTATGTGAGCTACCTCCGGATGGTGACCCCAAAAATAGGAGATGCGACCGAAGAACTGCGGGATATAACGAAGGATTTAAGCTTAGACGAAGTTATTAATGGCTCAAAAGAGATTGAGAAGAGGGATAGGAAAATTGGGACTAACTGACTCGCCTTGTGGATATCTTGTTGTGGTATTTTCGTGTGCGGTGCTGGTAGGATTATCGGTACTGTCACGAATAATTGGAATTTGGTAACCAGTCATGGTTTAACGACTGCTTTTCAAAATTCCTCCTGAGCTAATCGAGATCATCGGGAAGCATAAGGATATAGAACACGAGAGCAAAATGCTCATGGCAACCGAATTGTATAGAGAGGGGGGAATCTCAGTAGGGAAAGCTGCTGAAATCGTCGGCTTGCCGTTTGAGGACTTTGTGGAAGAGCTCAAGCGGAGAGAAATGAAGATCTATTCGCTGCTGGGCATAGCGGATGCCAAAGCCGAAGAAGATAGGGCAGAGAAGTATCTTACATGATCATACTTGAAAAATGGGTTTTAACCGCTTATGAATAAGCCGTGCGCAACTCACAATGGCAGGCCCCGATGAAGAAGCTTCACCTGCCCTTATTCCCTAGTACCGCTCAGGTGTTTCAGCCGCTCCCGGATATCCTGCCAGTGGCTCCCTTCCCAGTAGATCCTGCCGCAGCGGTCGCAGATCCAGAACGCCCACTCACCAATCAGGTCTGAAGGCACGTAATCGCTCCCCTTCAGTACCTCCGCCTCGTCCGCTTCGACCTGCCGCAGCTCGCCATTGCAGACGCTGCATCGCACTGCGGTGGGCTCAAGGTGGATGGGCACGTCGTGGCGGAGCAGCTCCTGCAATTGCTCCATCACGTCGTCCGCTTTACTGAGAACGCTGCGCACGCCGCGTCTCTCCGCGAGGGCGGCGAGCTGTTTGTCCTTGGTGAGCACGATCCTGCCTTCCTGCGCAGCGAACGAGACGAGCGCGCTATCCTCATCTTTATTCTTATATTCCTCCCCTGATTGGTCTCCTAACGCGAGATCTGCCGCGTAGACCGTATCGTAGCCGAGGATACGGAGCCACGTGCTCAGCTTCCCGAGCATGCGATCGGTGAGGAACCGGAGGGTTTCACGCTCGAACCGAACGAGCTTCTGCTCGAACTCCACTACCTTGCCGTCCTTTATCTCAAGCCCCTCCTCGCGCAGCAGGCGCGTCTTCATGCCCACGCCACCGCGATACTCGCCAACGGTGCCGTCACTGCGCACGACCCGATGGCACGGTATAACGATGGGGCTCGGATTGCGGGCTACTGCCTGGCCGACGGCACGCGCCGCGTGACCCGAGCCGGTGAGCGCCCGCGCGAGCTCGCCATAGGTCGTTACTCTGCCGCGTGGTATCCGCTGCACCAGCTTCAACACCTCAGTCTGGAACTGCTCCTCGGTCATGGCCCGCTCCTCGTTTGCAGGGCTG
>CAYYNW010000078.1:0-4680 GCA_964473145.1 uncultured Halobacteria archaeon | reverse complement strand
AGATCGAGACTCACACTGACCGGGATTCCCGCGCTCGAAGCGTCTGCAATAAGTGCCCGCGACGCGGTTTCGGTTCCCAGGACGAAGGTATCCGCGAGGTCCGCGGCAGCGGCCGTTTCTAAGTCCGCCATCCCACGAATGCCGTACTCGAGCATGATCTTCACGTCCGGAAATCGCGCTCTCAGTGCCGTTAAGGTTGCTCGATTCTCACCGGTCTTCATGAGCCGATTGAGGTCCGCGAGATATAGCTCCACCGGTCGGAGCTGCTCGAGGATTCGGATCGGATCTGAAGCCCGGACAACGGAACTGAAGCGGTGAACCGGCCTGTACTGGTCGCGTTTGCCGCGTTTCGCGTGCACCACCTCGCCGTTGAGCAGATCCATCACGAAGACCAGTCTGAAGTTCATGTGTCGCTCCTCCCCCTCCACGAACGTGGTAGTAGCACTTCTGGTATGTGCGGGTTAGAGTTTACTGCAGATAACGATTATGCCGCGCCCCGGCTCAGCGGCTTTATTAGTGCACTCGGCCCTTCCATTAGTGTAAAGCGTAAGCAGGGCAGGAGGAGACGACCAGGACGAATGCGTATCGAGCGAGCGCGCGGCACGCGTGATTTTCTACCCGATGAGCTGCGGAAACGGCGGCTCATGGAGGAGCGAATTCGCACGATTACGGAACGCTGGGGGTATGAAGAGATCCGTACGCCCACGTTCGAGCGTGCTGAGCTCTTCACGCTGAAATCCGGGCAGGAGATCCTGAAGGAGATGTACGAATTCGAGGACAAGAGCGGGCGGCATCTGGCGCTACGGCCCGAGCTTACCGCACCGGTGATCCGGCTGTATCTGAATGCGCTGAAGATGTCGCCGAAGCCGACGAAGGTCTATTACTTCGGGAACTGCTTCCGGTACGAGGAGCCGCAGAAGGCGCGCTATCGCGAGTTCTGGCAGTTTGGGACGGAGATTATCGGGACGGACACCGCGGAGGCGCAGGCGGAACTCATCGCACTCGCGTTTACGATCCTCACGGCATTAGGCATCGAGGCTGAGCTGCACGTGGGCCATGTGGGATTGATCCGTGAGGTATTGCGCGAGAAGCCGCTGACTGAGGAGGAGATCAATACCGTGATGCGGTTGATCGACAAGGACCAGCGAGACGCGGTCATCGCGTTACTGACCGAGCGGAACGTTACGAGGCAGGATATCGACAAGCTCCTGTACCTGATCGACCTCACAGGACGGGACGCCCTGCAGGAAGCACTCGATCGCGAGCTCATCACGGCGGCGAGCGCGGCGGTACGTGAGCTGGAGCAGCTGCTGGAGATCCTTGGATACTACGGTATTCCGTATATCCTGAACCTGGGCATCGCCCGTGGGCTGGATTATTACACGGGCATGGTCTTCGAGATCTACGAAGCGGGCGGCAAATTAGGCGCGCAGAACCAGCTCTGCGGCGGTGGCTCGTACCGGCTCGCAGCGCTCTTCGGCGGCGACGATGTCCCCTCGACGGGTTTCGCGTTCGGCTTTGACCGGCTCGCGGAGATCTATACCGTTCCCGCGGCGGCTTTGACGCGGCAGCGTGTGATCGTGGTGCCGGTGCGCCGTGATCCGGCAGATCGCGAGGTGGTACGAGAAGCGATCAGGATCGCATCACTGCTACGCGCCTTCGTGCCGACGCATATTGATCTGATGACCAGGAGCATAAGCGCGCAGCTCAAGTACGCGAATGCACTCAGCAGTTCGTTCGCCGTGATGGTGGGCACAGACGAGCTGCGTGAGGGCGTGGTGACCTTACGGAATCTCAGCACGGGAGAGCAGGAGCGCTTGAGTGTCGAGGCCTGTGTGGCGCGGATCAAGAACTATTGCAACCTGTTTGAGCTGGCTGACAAGCCCGCTTACAAGCCAGAGGTGCGTGAAGAAGCATGAAGGAGCTGCGGAAAGGCAAGAGCTTCGAGGAGCTGGTGCGGGAGCTTGAAGCGAACATACGGGCCGAGGAGATGACGTACTTCGGCGAGCGAATGGTGAAGGAAGCGTTGAATCCGCGGAACGTGGGTGAGCTGGCGCATCCTGACGGCGCTGCCCGGGTACTTGATGAGGACGGCCGGTACATGCAGATTCACCTGAAGGTAGCGGGAGAGCGAATCACGGACAGCAAATTCATCACGGACGCACGGGGCCCGTTCATCGCCTTCGGGAGCGTTCTTACCGAGCTGGTGAAAGGGAAGACGGTAGAAGCAGCAGGTGGCCTCACAGAAAAGGATGTGGAGGCCGCCCTTGGGGGGATACCGGAGGATGATGAGCATACGCCCGTGCTCGCCGTGAAGGCGCTGAAAGCGGCGCTCGAGGATTATAAGAAGCGGCAGTGAGCTGCGCGAGCTGGTCTGCGCGCCCACCTGAACTAGAACAGAACTCTTCGATGGCACCAACCTAACCCGTGAAGAGGATTGCCTTAGACCTTCACCAGCATCCACTTCCCTTTACGAAAGACTGCATAGATCGCCATCGCGCGCACGAAGGTCTCGAGTGAAATACCCAGCCAGAGTCCAAAGAGCCCCAGGCCAAGGACGAACCCGAGGAGGTACGCGAGGGAGAGCCGGATCACGATGAGGCCGAGGAAGTTCACGACCATCGGCACTTTCGTGTAGCCTGCACCGCGCATGCCGCCCGCGAGGGTGAAGAATGCGCCCAACGCGGGCTCCGAGAAGCCGATGAGGAGGAGGTAGAGCGCTGCGAGGCGCACCACATCCGCATTACCGGTAAAGACCATTGCGATAAGGTCCGCGAGGAGGATGAAGAGCAGCCCCGCGGCCGTCATGAAGCTGAGACAGAGGTAGGTGGCCGTGAGCACGGCCTTCTTCGCGAGCTCTTCACGGTGCGCGCCCAGATACTGGCCGACGAGCGTGGTTGCTGCGATGCTGAAGCCAAAGGCAGGCATATACGCGAGGCTCTCGGCACGCAGCCCGATTTGAAAGGCGGAATAGCCAACCGTTCCGAACCGGAGGATCATGACCGTGAAGATGAGCGAGCTAAAGCTCCACATCCCCATGTCAAGCCCCGCGGGGATACCGATCCTGAACATCTTCTTCACCGTCTCCGGCCTGCAGCGCATGTCCCTACTGTACTGCGGGTGCGTGATCAGTCTGTTCCCTGCCTGGAGCGCTAAATAGACCGCGACGGCGACCGCGTATGACGTTCCGGTCGCAATGCCCGCGCCGAGCACGCCGAGCTCGGGGAAGCCGAAATGGCCGAAGATGAGCAGATAATTCATCAGGACGTTGTAGAGGTTCGCGATCAGATCGACGAGCATCGGCGTCTTCGTATCGCCCGCGGCACGCAGCACGCCGTGGTAAACGATCACGAGCACGGTGCAGGGATAGAAGGCGAAGATTGACCTGAGGTACTTCGTGCCTTCACTAACCACCGCGCCGCGAGCGCCAAGGTAATAGATCGCCTGCGGCCCGATGAAGATGCCGAAGAGCGCGATCGGGATCGAGATGAGCACGAGCGTGATGACCGAATCCGTGGCCACGCGTTGCGCCTCCTCATAGTTCCGCTCGCCCCAGCGGCGCGCGATGATCGCGATCGTGCCCGTGGTGAGCCCCATAGTGAGCGGGAAGAAGAGGTAATAGAGCGCGAACCCGACCCCAACCGCGCTCAAGCTCACATCGGCCGGCGGATACCGCCCGAGCATCACGGTATCCGCAATGATCTGGAAGGTGATGAGCAGGTTGGAGATGATCGCGGGAAAGGCCAGCTCCATCACGCGCCGGTAAATCGCCCGATCCATAACCCCCGTTATGGACGTGAACGCTTATGTACGTTGTTCCCGGTCCACTGCCACTGCCTGCCTGTTCGCAGTTCTTGCCGCTTCCCGGGCTCGGCCGGGTCAAGTCGAATGAGGCCGGTGGACAAAGAACGATGCGATCGCTCGTTTGTCAGTATGTACTGCCAGCGGGATCTTTCTGGCCGTTTCCACCAGCTCGCAGTCAGCCAGCTGGCCCGTCAGAAAGGGCGCGACGATGATCTCAAAGAACTCGGTCAGCTCGTCGATGAAGAACTCGTCAAAGCCCAATTCGCGCTCTAGGGCGAATAGAATCGAAGTAACTGCCCTGTAACTGTCCCCGGTGCGCGTGTCGTCATCGATGATGAGGAGCTTGCGACCTTTGAGGATGTCCCGTCTGGTTTTGAGTGTCTCCTCAACCGCGCGGGCATCGAAGGGGTTGATGACGAGAATGGCGGGTCTCCGCTCCTTCACCAGCTCCAGGTAGCGTGCAAGATGCTCCGCAAGGAAGAGGCCACCGGGCTTGAGGGCGAGGAAGCACAAGGACTGCGCCGTCAAAATGCCATCTAACTGCTCACCCACGCGCTCGATGAATTCGCCCTGCGGCGTGGCCCAGTACCTGCGGTGATCGCTCTTCTTGAGCTCTTCGAGCTCTTGCCGGAGCAATCGGAAGGACTCAAGATCGCTGCGGGTGAGGTAATAGACAAAGCCGCGTTTCTTCGCATGCAGGTCGCCATAGCGAATCCACCGCTTGACGCTTTCCGGGTGCACGCCCAGGATCCGGGCCGCTTCCAGGACTGTAAGTTCTTGCTCCATGGTGCTCGGGTAGTTGTATGTATCAAAGGAAGCAACGTTAAAGTTGTTTTGCTCACCTATCACGCCAACCGGTGCAATGAGCATGAGCGT
>CAYYNW010000077.1:0-6783 GCA_964473145.1 uncultured Halobacteria archaeon | reverse complement strand
TAGATAGCGAACCCGCGTTCACCACGAGAAATTAGAATCACCATCTAGCGTTCGGTTGAGAGTTCGACTTGGTGAAGCTAGCAGGCATACCGTTCGAGAAGGTCGTGTCCAACGGCAACGCGAAGAGCAAGGCAGAGCTACGAGCTGCGGTCGAAGCGCAGGTCACGGTATGGTATCCGTGGACTCTCTTCAAGTATTTTAAACACGAAGAAAAAATACCTTAGAGAGGTCAATAACAACTATGAAAATTTTTATAGATTCCGCGGAGCTCTGGGAGATAGATAAAGTTTACTGCTGCGGTATTCTTGAAGGAGTCACGACCAATCCGACCTTGATAAAGCAGGCTGTAGACGACTTACGAAAAAAAGGTGATGATATTGAGCTTGCCGAGTATATAAAGCGGATACTGCAAACCGCGCGCGGGACACCGGTAAGTTTAGAAGTGACTGAATTTGAGTACGATAAAATGGTAGAGCAGGGAAGGAAGCTGTATGATATGTTCAATCCAGTCGCGGGCAATGTGTATATCAAGATACCAGTCAATCCGTCCTTTGAAGGCGAGGAAGGCAGAGAGTTTGAAGGGATTAAGGCGATTAAGACCCTGTCCGCTGAGAATATCCCCGTCAACTGTACCCTGGTATTCACGCCCGAGCAAGCAGTAATGGGTGCGAAAGCAGGCGCAAAATTTGTGAGTCCTTATGTGAGCAGGCTCGACGATTACCTCATTGAAAAGCACCATCTTCCGCTTCACAAGACCGATTATTTCCCCGCCGAAGGGTTTGCAGGGAAAGATGATAAGGGGATCGTCTCCGGTATTGATCTGATCAAAAAGACGGTCGAGCTCTTTGAGCAAGATCGCATCACCTGTGAGGTGTTGGCGGCGAGCATACGAGACGTGCGGCAAATGAGGGAAGCAGCCTTAACGGGAGCTCATATCGTCACCGCTCCGATGCAAATACTCAAGCAATTAATGGTGCACTACAAGAGCCAGGAAGGGATGCGCCTCTTCAAAGCGGATACGGTGCCCGAGTACGCCAACCTGACCACAAGAGTATCTATGCCCTGAAAATTTAGGCTTCAATGGGGGAGGCTCGATGGATGGATCCAAGCGGTGGCAAATTGCGGGATATGCCCGAGCGAATAGCTGACCTCGGAGAGCTGGCGTATAACTTCTGGTGGAGCTGGCATCCTGCGGCAAGGATGCTCTTTAAGCTGCTCAATCGCCCTGAGTGGAAGCTCAGTACACACAATCCGGTGAAGATGCTGAGTAACGTGGATAAAGCCACGCTCGAGGAGGCGGTCAGTGATCCGACTTTCCTCGACCAATATGACCGGGTGATGGCACACTTCAGGGCAGATCTGGAGCCACAGAACGGATGGTTCACGGAGCATTTTCCGCTCTTCACGAATGCATCGATTGCTTTCTTTTCCGCCGAATACGGCCTCCACCATGCCCTCCCGTTTTATGCTGGAGGGCTCGGGTTCCTCGCCGGAGATCTCCTGAAGGAATGCAGCGACCTCGGCATTCCCGTGACAGGCGTGGGATTCATGTTTTCCGCGGGGTATTTAAAGCAGCGGATCTCGCCAGACGGCTGGCAAATGGATCAAGATGAGCCCTTAGAGCGGGAAAACGCCCCTATTACTCGAGTGCTGGATGAGAGCGGCAATCATCTCCTGGTCAAAGTGCCCGTGATCGCCCCACCGATCTTTGTTGAGGTATGGCAAGTGCAGATCGGGAAAGTACGGCTCATTCTCATAGATACGGACATCGAGGCGAATGATCCGTGGAACCGGGGCATTTCATCTCACCTGTACATTGGAAGTCCCGAGCAACGCCTCAGACAGGAAATTGTCCTCGGCATTGGCGGCACCGAAGTATTGAAGACCCTGGGGATTACCTGCTCAGCCCTCCATTTGAATGAGGGGCACACCGCTTTCGCCATTCTGGAACGGATCAGGGAACGAGTCGAGCGCGGCATGAGCTTTCAGGACGCTTTTGAGCAGGTCAGGGCTACCACGGTCTTTACGACGCACACCCCGATCCCGGCAGGGCACGATGTCTTCCCCTTTTCGTTGATGGAGAAGTATTTTACCGCCTATTGGCCTTCCCTGGGCCTGGACCGCGAGGCGTTTCTGCAGCTCGGCGTGGATCCAAAAGACCCTTCCGCAGGCTTTAATATGACTGCGCTTGCTCTAAAAGCTTCCGGCTATCATAATGGCGTAAGCGAACGGCATGGAACCGTAGCACGGCGGATGTGGCACCCCCTCTGGCCCGATTTGCCAGAAGATAACGTGCCCATTGACCATATTACCAACGGGGTCCATCTCCCCACCTGGCTCGAGCCCAAGATGGAACTACTCTTCGACAAATATCTCGGCCCCCACTGGATCGCTGAGCACGATACCGCCGCGATCTGGCAGCGGATTGAGGACATCCCGGATGAGGAACTCTGGAGCACGCATTACTGGCTGAAAACGAAGTTGATCCTGAAGATCATGGACCGGGCACGGCAACGGTGGCAGGAGGAGACACCGGATCCCCGCGTTATCCTCGCCTTTGGCGTCTTGCTTGACCCCAACGTTCTGACACTGGGGTTCGCCCGGCGATTCGCCACGTATAAGCGGGCTACCCTGATCTTGCGGGACAGTGAGCGACTCAAGAGGATGGTGAACGATCGCTGGAGACCCGTCCAGATCATCTTTGCGGGCAAGGCGCATCCGGCAGACGATCAGGGCAAGCAGCTCATACAGCAGGTCTTTACTGCCGCGAAAGATCCTTCGTTTGGTGGTCGCATCGCTTTTGTGGAAGATTATGACGAGCTGTTTGCTCAATATCTCGTGCACGGCGTCGATGTGTGGCTCAGCAATCCGCTCCCGCCCAACGAGGCCTGCGGGACGAGCGGTATGAAATCGGCTTTAAATGGGGTGCCAAACCTGAGCATCCGTGACGGGTGGTGGCTCGAGGGCTTTAATGGCAGAAATGGGTGGACGTTTGGTGATGCGGGCACGGATCAGCGGGATGTCAGTGATGCAACTGCTCTGTATCAAATCCTCGAGAAAGAGGTAATTCCACTGTTTTACAAGGTAGACGATGATGGTGTCCCGCACCGCTGGGTACGGCTTATGAAGGAGACAATAAAAAGTACGGCTCCGATATTTAATACCCGGAGAATGATGAAGGAGTACACCCTTAAGTTCTATCAGCACGCGCTCCAAACCGCCTGTTCATAGCGTTAACTGCAGGTACAGGTCACCAACCTCACCCCCGCTGACCTCGCCAATATCAGGCTGATACGCAATTTGGTATTCATTCGATGGTAATGACGCCGAAAGAATCCGTATCGCCCGGCTGGGTCGTAAATCGGCGCTCAGTGAGTATCACCTTATCCCCTCGCTTCACTAACCCGGAACCTTTGACAAAGTTGAGGATGGCATCATGCCCGCTGCCCGGCGGGATTGTCATGAAAAGGGGATAGACGCCGTAGGAGAAGGCTAAGAAGCAGCAGGTTCTCTCCTGCCCGCTAAACGCCAGAGTCCAACAAGCGGGCTTGAATCGCGCGATCCGGCGAGCAGTCGAGCCACTCTGCGTGGGTGTCAAGATGTAGCGTGCCTTCAGTGCCTCTGCTGCTTCAACCGCGTTGAGCGAAATTACATCAGGAACCGTGGGACGGTGACGGGCAACTGTGCTCTTCACGTAGCTGCGGAGGTCGCCTGAAACCCCAGCTCCGGTTCGTTTGCGCTCAATGGTCGTTGCGATTTTGGCCATCATCTTTACCGTCTCAACAGGGTATTTCCCGATCGCGGTCTCTTCGGAGAGCATGACGGCATCGGTGCCATCCAGAATGGCATTTGCCACATCGGTCACCTCGGCACGGGTCGGGCGGGTGTTCTCGGTCATGGATTCCAGCATCTGCGTGGCCGTGATAACCGGGCAGCCTGCTAAATTCGCCTTCAGGATCAGCCGTTTCTGGACCGCCGGGATCTCTTCTAGCGGGATCTCCGTGCCGAGATCGCCGCGGGCAATCATAACGGCGTCCGCCACGCTGAGCAGCCCATCAAAGTTCTTGATCGCCTCCTGCCGCTCAATTTTGGCCACTATCCCGACTGATGCGCCCTGGTTACGGGCAAATTCCTTGACGTTCATGATGTCCTCCGCGCTCCGGATGAAGGAGAGCCCGAACGTATACACCCCTTCCCTCACGCCGAACTCAACCAATTCGAGGTCTCGCGCGGTGACAGCATCCATAATTAGCTTCTTGCCCGGCAGATTGAGCCCCTTGTGAGAAAGGAGCGGCCCACCAATAACCACCCTGCACTGCACGTCATCACCGGAGACCTCCTCGACCCGTAACTTAATCAAGCCATCGTTGAGAAAGATCGTACTGCCCCGGGAAACGCTCTCGGCCAAGTGCTTGTAGCCTACCGGTATCACCGTCGCGGTGCTCATCACCTCGTGAGTGGTGAGTGTTACGCGGGCACCCTTGGTGAGCGTGAGCGGTTCGGTTTGCAGTTGTCCAATCCGTATTTTTGAACCTGGAAGGTCGATGAGAATGGTGACGGGGCGCTCCAGATCAGCTGCCTCCTTTTGAATCAGCCGGATATCTTCCCGATGCTCCTCAAGGCTCCCGTGGGAGAAATTGAGCCGGGCGACGCTCATTCCACTCCTGATCATCGCTCCAAGGGTCGGAGCTGAACGGGAAGCCGGTCCAATGGTGCACACCATCTTTGTCCTATGGGCTGGTAATTGCATCTCCTCCACCTATGAAGTCGGGCGAAGCACCGCAATCATCATTACCTCGTTTCATCCGTTGATCGCGAAACCCCGATTACTTCTAAGCGGTCCCCCCTCGTGTAGTTCTATCTCCTTACCGTGAATAAGGGTTTCGCTCGAGGTATGTCGTTACGATGCGATCAAAATCTGCCGTCACTGGGATATCTTTCATGCCTCGGTAGCTAATTTCTGTATGCTGCGTCTCCGGGTTCACATTCCGTTAGCCGCCCGTGCTAGCGTGAAGTAAAGAAATGACATATACTAACTTATTTTGTGGTTTGATATTTATAGGATTATGTCATCTTTAATCTGGACGGAGGGTGAAATTCGAATGGTGGCCAGGATCGGGCTATTCCTATCCTATCTGATGAGGCCCAACTCAGTGAAAATAGGCTTATTCCTCGGGGCTATCACCATACTCAGCGGCATCATCAACGCCCTTTTTTCGGTTAATTTCCTGAAGTTATTCACGGGTGAAATTTTCAGCGCAGCAGAGGTACTCCGTTTGAGTTATGCTTTTACCCTGATATTTGCTGGATATGTGATCCTTTTGCTCGTGCTTTTACATGCACTAGTTACGCTCCTGCGAAACGATAATTTCAAAGCCAATGCAAAAAAGCCCAAGGTACAGCTCATCATACTTATTTCGTTTATTATCGCCTTTTTTATTGCGAGAGCCTTTGTAGTGTTGTTAGATATCCCGCTTAATCCTGCATTCCAGCTGTCATTTAAAGGGTATCGCATTCATCACTTCTTCTATGGCATTAGTTTACTTATTATCGGAGGGTGGCTGGGGCATACTAATTATGGAAATCGTATAATGGATATTTCTGCTGTACTTTATGGCGGGGGATTGGGTCTCGTTACCGATGAATTCGGATTACTTTTGACCTTTGGAGATTACTGGTCCTCACAGTCATACGTGTTCTTTTTGATATTTTCGCTCGTGCTGTTACTCCTCCTGCTCCTCGAAACGTACAAACTCGTAAACGCCAAGTCGATTTCAATCGAAGCCCTCCAACCCCCTTTACGAACCGATAGAGGGACCTAAGCAATTCGGGCATCTTTCTGAAGGGGCCGAACGTCCAGAGAGATTGCAAGCTCTATTTCACAATCATAACCGGACAGGAGGCATGTCGTGCAACATTTTCCGCGACACCACCCAATAAAAGCCTGTCAAGTCCGGTCCTTCCTTTACTGCCCATGACAATCAGATCGTCCTCAGTTGCCTCTTTGATGATCTCCTCGGTGGGATGACCATCGATGAGCTTTGTGGCTACATTCACGCCCTTCTGTTTCCCCATCTTCTCAATCTCATCGAGATACGACTGCCCCTCTTTGGCGATGAGATCGTGCAGCTCTGGGTAGGGTAATTCGTCCGGATATGCGTAGAGCGAATGGATGCCCGGGATATCGATAACATGCAACGCGAGAACTTCGATGTCCGCAGCCTTTGCCAGCGCGAGTGCTTTTTGGGCTGCTTTTTTCGCTATCTCGGAGCCATCCACCGGAACTATTATTCTTCTAAATTCACGTTCCATTGCTTTATCACCTTCCGATTCTGTATTTCATTATGGTAATCCGGTGGTTATTTAAACTTTCGCTTGATAGCGTCCATCAAAGCGCGTGCATCCTGAGAAAGACAATAGTAAGCCATCACTAACTTTAAATAGCGAGGTATTGGTGTAAGCAACTATGGCTGCCTTGCCAGAAGAGCATACGATAATAGCGCGCCACCAGCCGGAATTACGAGAGAAATTGTTCTTCTTCATCTCGGGCATTCTTATCAGCGTACCCCTGACACTCTTCATAGATGCGTTTGTGAACCATCTCTGCATTCGCGCGGCTCTGTCAGTATTCTCCGCCCAGGTATGCACGATCGCTATCTTCACCCCTTTCATCGAGGAATTTGCAAAAGCCTACCCGCTCTTCTACCGTCACGGTGAAACAGAGCGATCGATATTTACGCTCGGCTTCCTCGTCGGGTTAGGTTTTGGTATCTCTGAATTTTT
>CAYYNW010000076.1:0-6894 GCA_964473145.1 uncultured Halobacteria archaeon | reverse complement strand
CCAGCCGCACGAAGCGGCCAGCTTTATATGCGGGCTCTGCGTAACCTATACGTAGAAGGGAAGGGGGTGATTGGCTATGTGTAGTGTTGGGGGAGGCGACTTCAAGATAGAGCTCGAGGAGCTGGAGTTCGCGCGGTATAAGTGCAAAGACTGCGGCAATAAGTTCGATGGCATGGGTGAGGAGGTTGTCTGCCCCTCATGCCAGTCGGCGAACGTGAAAAAGTTGTAAAGTGCCGTAGAGAGGCGGCGGTGCACGGTGCGCTACTGTTGGTCGCGAAGGCGAAGGAGCGGTCGTGCGGGGAGTGAGGAGAGGAGGACCGGTGATGAAGAGGGAGTTCGGTGCCTTATTGCAAGAGCTGCGCGAGATCCACGCGGATTTCAAACCGATCGCCATCGAGAAGATCGAGGTAGCCGAGTGGGTGCGCTGGAAATGCCGCTACGGCTGTAAAGCCTACGGGAAGCATCTGAACTGCCCACCGCATGTCCCTTCGGTCGAGGAGACGAAGAAGCTCATTGCGTGCTATGAGAAGGCGATTATTACTCAATTCGACGCGAAGCCAAACCCCGACGTGCCGCCAGCTCGCATTCACCATTACCTCTGGGACGCGATCACGGACTTCTACAACACCATGTTTGAGCTGGAACGCCACGCCTTCCTCGCCGGGTATTACAAGGCGTTCGCGCTCGTCGGGCTCTGCTGCTCCTACTGCGAGGAGTGCCTGCCCGAGCGTGAGGGGACGGCATTAGACCAGGCGCCGATGCGGTTCTGTCTGCATGCGCAGAAGATGCGGCCGGGGATGGAGAACGTCGGGATCGACGTCTTCAAGACCGCGCGGAACGTGGGGTATGCGGTGGAGGTGCTCACCTCGCCGCACGACCCGATCACCTTCTTCGGGCTGCTGCTGATCGAGTAAAAGACAGAGCCCAGCAGTCTCGTACAGCCGCCAGCTACATGATCCGCCGCTTCTTCCGTAAGTTCGGGATCTCAGCCGCGCCCTTGACCTTCACCACGAACGTGCCGCGGCATGGCTTCACGTACGGGAAGATGAGGTGCTCGCCGTCCACGCCCACCCAGATCGGCGGCATGCCGATCAGATAAAGATCGAAGAGCTTATAGCCCGGCTCGACCTCGTAAACTTCCTTGAAATACCGCTTGATGTACGCGCGTCCCTCCTGGAAGGTCTGCTCAGCTAAGAGGATCTCGTAATCCATCAGCTCGAGACAGCCCATTGCTTCACCTCCTCCACCAACCGGTCGAGCCGCTTCTTGAACGGCACAGGATTATGCACCGCTTTCGCCACGAGCGTCTCGCACGCGAAGGTGATCTGCTCTGCAAGCGCGTTTGGCTCACGGCCGAAGATGATCGCGACGAGCCGCGCCTTCGAGATGCTCTTGACGGTGCCCAGATAGGAAAGGCCCGAATCGCTATGCACGAAGACCACGCAGAGATCGAATTCCACCCGCCGTTCGGCAAGCGAGGCGATGCAGGCGTCCAGATTGTGCAACTCCGCCGGGTCAAGGTAGTGCCCCTTCGGGTCCGCCACCTCGAGTAACTTGAGGGCTGCATCGGTGCCTGCAACGGCGACCTTAACGCCGGCATCTCGGAGCCCGCTCAGGAGATAGAGCGTGAGGCTCGTCTGCACCGGCAGTTCCGGACAGCCTAACAGGAGCAAGGCAGTTGTCATCGCTCACCCATGAGTCTATTCTATTCACTTCAGATACTTTTTACCGATGCTCCACGCCTTACCCAGGTACTCACCCACGGCCCAGTAGCTGTTATCCGGCATGGTGAGGGTTAGCGGCTCCATCTTCTTGATGTCTGGTTCACCGTCGGTCAGGCACTGCTCATCGGCATAAGCGCCCTTAATTTCGCCGATGAAGAGCGTATTGGTGGGTAAGTCCACCGCCTGGACGAGACTGCACTCCATAGTAAGCGGGCACGCCTGGATCATGGGCGCGTGCAGTAACTCTCCGGTGAAGTGCGTAAACACGCGTGATTTGTCGTGCTCTTTCCCGGAGACCAAGCCCACGTAATCTACCTGTTCGATGAGCCCGCGGCCCGGAATGCTCACCCCAAATTGGCCGTGCTCGCGGATCCCTGCGGCGGTATAGTGACCTTTATGGATGGCGACGGCGATCAGCGGCGGCTGATAATTCACCCGTGAGACCCAGCCCGCCACCATAAAATTTACCTGATCCCCGATCACCGAACCAACGAGCACTATCGGCATGGGGTAAACAGAGGCATTCGCGCTGATCTTAAGCTTCTTCATCTCGAATCTCCCCATAGATGTAAAGCAGGTTAGGAGTCAAAAGGCTTAGCCCTTTACCTCTGCCTTTGGGCGTCGAGCCGCGTTAAAACCGCCGGTATCACGGCACCTCTTATGCATGATATCCTAAGACTGCTACCGGTGCCGAGGGTTTACTTGAGCGTTTACCGGTGAAGAAGTGCAGCGAGGTTTTTCCCCCTAAACCGCATTTCTGGTTGTAATGCTGCCCGAGCCACGCTATATCTGAATAATTTTTGGAACATCCGGAGGTTGATTCGTGCTTTTCGTCCTTCCTAAAGTCACAGCAACTGTAACGATTCATCCCACGTCAAACCAGCGTCCTTTGTCCTCAGCTTGACGTGCGAGCGCCGGCAGAGCGGGGAAAAGGTAGATAAGTAGCAGACGACAATGTTTGATGCGAGGGAAGAATGAAAACGCTGAAGGAGATACAAGCAGTTCTATCAGAGCACAAAGCTGGGCTGATGCAGCAGTATAAGCTTAAGGAGATAGGTATCTTCGGCTCCTATGTGCGCGGTGAGCAAAAGAAAGGGAGTGATATAGATATCCTCGTTGAGTTTGATAAGCTCCCGGACATCTTTCAGCTTATTGATCTGGAAGATCATCTCAAGAAACTGTTGCATAAGAAAGTAGACCTTGTAAGAAAGCGCGCAATCAGGCCAGAACTGAAGGAGGCTATCCTGCAGGAGGTGGTTTATGTGTGACCAGGCGGTATAAGTTGTTTATTCATGATATACTTGATGCGATAACGGATATTGAGGATTTCATTGGCGATATGGATTTTACCATGTTTATCGAAGATGATAAGACAAAGAGTGCGGTTGTTTGGAAAATAAACGTAATAGGTGAGGCAACAAAAAACATTCCTAAACCAATACAAGAGATGTACAAAACTGTGCCATGGAAATATATGGCACGAATGAGAGATAAAATAGCCCATTTTTACTTTGGCGTGGATTACGAGATTGTTTGGGAAGTTATAAAACAGCAGCTTCCTGAAATTAGAGCATTTATTGAAGAGATATTGGAAGGTTTAGGGGATTGTTAATCTAAAAGGTCCATCATCTCCTTTAGCCGCTTTAACGCCGCAATCGCATCTTCGTGCTTCAAATCACGCTTCTCATCGGCCAGGAACTTTTTGAATCGCGCTAATTCCACGTGCTCCACTATACCTGCCGCAGCAGCCAGGATAGTGTCATACACCCGCTCCGGGTAGTACAGTGCCTTTGCAACCTCCAGGAGCTTAGCTTTCACTTCGCTTGAGAGTAGCCCCTGGTTCTCCGCGACGTCGAGATTGTACCGGATATTCACCAGCGGCTCCGATAACGGGTTGAGCGACTCGGGGTCAAAGAGGAGCGCGACCTCGTCATCGGAGATCAACACGCCGGACTTATACTGCTCGTAGATCTTCCCCACACCCTCCATACCGTACCGGTCGAGCTCCGACGCACGCAAGGCGCCCATGCTCGACGCGCCAATCACCTTCACGCCGCGCTCCAGCGCGTACAGAATCTCACGGTGCGCGACCGCGCACTCCTGGAAGAAGACGCCATCGATCAGCCCGATGATCCGAGCACCGTCCTGGACCGCTTTGAGCAGATCACCTCGGGCTGCTGGTGGCCGGTATTCCGCATCCAGGAGCTGCTGCGCCGTCCCGAGCTCAAGACTTGGGCCCAGGAAGACGACGACGCTTACGCGCTTCCTTGCACCTGCGCCCAAGCCGTTCATTATCCACACCATACATCTCCAAGCCCGGCACGAGGACGCGCACCACGGGCACGCCCAGCTCCTCGCGTGTTAAGTTCACCACGATCACGCGGTCCAGGCCCGCGGCCCGTAACCGCGCCACCGCGTAGTGGATATCCTCGAGGAAATCGTTCGTATCCACCGATGCCGCTGCTGCTTGCTCGAACTCTTCCGCGTCGGTCTGCTCGAACCAGTGCTTGTTCATCTTGAGCAGCCACTCGTAGCCCATCACGCGCCGCACATCGGCCGTGACAGTATCCTCGCGCGCACCGTGTATCTGCGTCAGCCTGCTCTGGGCCACCTCGGTGATCGCACGCTGCACCGCGACGCCCGCGTTCGTATGGGTCCCCATCCCGATGGTAAGGAGCGTTGGATCACGGAGCAGCAGATCGTCGGAGACCGCGGCGAACGTTGGCACGCCGATATCGCTCGTAATGTCCCTGATGAGGATCGAGACTTCAGCGGCGTGGAACTTCTCGAGCAGCGCGCCGATCTCACCACCGTTGATGCGCACCAGTGGCCCGGTATCGCGCGTTATTTCCACCAGCGACCACGCATCGCGCTCGATCACCTCCGCGAGCCCGTGAAAGATCGCCTCCTCCAGCTCGTTGCCGCCCGCCAGGCCGTTCGTATTCGTCCTGAAGAGCCGTAGCCGATCATAGCGTGCGGGTAGCGGATGGAAGACCGCAGCTGCCGGCACGTAGATCGGCTCGTCCGTCAGCAGCTCGAAGCCTTCGATCCACGGGATCTGAAGCTCTTCGACACCTTTGACATAACTCGGGAGGATCAAGTCCCGGGGATTCAAGGCATTACCGTGCTCGCGCAGCACCGAATAGCGCTCGATGAGCAGTTCACGATCACCCACCTCCGCGGAGTAGCGCTCAATTGCCTCCATCATCGCGGAGACGCGAGCCTCCTCAGCCGTGGTGCCCTTCCCGTTGTAGACCGAGATCGCCCCGCCCTCAGCCATCGGCCTGATGCTTGAGAAGACCGGGATGCCGATACGATCGAGGCCGGTGATGTCCGCAACCCGGGTAACGCCAGCTGCAGGTAACTTCGGATCCAGCCGTTGAAAGGTCTCCGCGGGATGGACGGCACGGTGCGTGCCGCGTTTGTACCCCTTGAGACACTGCTTGAGCTTCATCTGTCTCTCCGCTAGCTAGTTACATGAACCCGCATGGTTATTAACTCAGAGCTGGCCGCAATCCGGGCACGCTGGGTTCCGTGCGATCGCGAACTCGTCCACCCGTCCGTCCACGCCATCCCAGAGGAGCAAACGGTTGGCCAGGAGCGTGCCCACGCCGGTGAGATATTTCACCACTTCCGTCGCCTGGATACCGCCAATAACTGCACAGGTAGCACCGAGCACCGGCGGTGCCTGTACGGGGTGCTCTTCCGGGAAGATGCACCGTAGGCACGCGCTCTGGCCCGGCAGAACGGTGGTCACCTGCCCCTCAAAGCCATACACGCCGCCGTGGAAGAACGGGATCCGCTCACCTACCGCGAACCGATTGAGAATGAGCCGAGTCTGGAAGTTGTCGAGCGCATCGACGACCGCGTTGGAATCACCCACGAGCTCTGCAACATTCTCCGCGCTGATCCGTTGCGTGCTCACCACCACCTCCACGGTGGGATTCAGCTGCGTGAGCTTCTCCAAAAATGAGACCGCTTTGGCTTTCCCGAGGTCGCGATCCCAGTGGAGTATCTGCCGGTTCAAATTGCTCCGTTCCACGCGGTCATCATCAATGATCTGCAGCCGGCCAACGCCTGCAACCGCCAGATACGCCGCTGAGACCGATCCGAGGCCGCCGGCACCGGCGATCGTGACCGTGGCCCGTTTCAGCTTCTCCTGGCCCGTTTCACCGAAGAGCGGAAGCTGGCGCGCGTAACGCCCCAGGTTGGACTCAGTCAAAGGAGCCGCAGCAGCACCGCGGGCTTCGCCCTTCGAGCGCTTTGTAGTAGTCATAACAATCCAGGCATACCTTCCGCCCGTAGAGCTCCACAGGCTCGGCCGTTTCCACGCCACAGAATTCACAGTTCGTCATATTTTTTCTTCACCCCCTCAAAGGATTGGTCCTGCTAGAAGGAGTTCAAGCCTTCTAGCTCTGCCTTCTCCACTGCCACGTACCATCCGTGACTTCCCATGTAGCCGTGGGGTTATATAGATATACCGATCTACCAGTTCTTACCCGAGCTCACGCAATTCGCTCGCCCGCTGTTGGGCCAGGCTTGAGTGAATAGATCTCTCTCACGGGTATTCTCACGACTGCAAGCGGTTGAGGTCTCCCCCGTTCCTCCGCGAATTTCGCCATGCGGTCATACAGCGGGCCCGCATTGATGATCTCCGCCCGTCCCTTGAACTGGTAGCCCACCATCAGCTCGCGGTTCACCGTCGCTACCGTCACTTCGGGATTCTCGCGCAAATTACGCAGGGTCTTCTTACCGATCCCTTCCGCGAACACCAGGATCTCGTCGTCCTCCAACCGCATACTCCCCTTTGGTGCTATGTTCGGTTTACCCTTCCGATCAGCCGTGCCCACAAACGCGAGCCCCTGCGCAAGGAGTGCCTTCATCTCCTCCGTTACCTTCACCATCGCCTTCACCTCCTACTTTTACTTCAACGGCGCATAAAGTAAAAGGGGGGTGAGAAGATGGGTCGTCTCGAGAAAGGATCACGTCCTGTTTCTGCCGTGGCATCGGTTATCGCCTTCTCCAGCGTGCTCCTGCTGCTGGCTCTTTCGACGCTGATGCCGCTCGCCGCCGCACAGCACCCGGTAGCGGTCTACTACTTTTACGGCGCGGATTGCCCGCACTGCCAGGCAGTTACACCGGTCCTCGAGTCGCTCGAGGCGAAGTACCC
>CAYYNW010000075.1:0-6923 GCA_964473145.1 uncultured Halobacteria archaeon | reverse complement strand
CATGGCAGAAAGAGCAGGGCGTGGATGCTTCGGCGAGCATATTCCTGCTCCCGCCCTCCTTTAGCTTCACCGCACCGAGCAGCATCGCGGAGGGCGACGAGGTGGTACTTACCGGCAGCGCTAGCGGGACTGATCAGGTCTATCTGATCGTTATCGATGACCGCGGCGACACGGTCTTTCCACCTGCAAGCATCGCAGAAGCCACCCCGGTCCACGCGGGAACGTGGGAGGAGCGGATTCATGATCTCAAGCCGGGCAGTTACCTGGTCATCGCGCTCCATAAAGGCATGGACGGGAGTACCTACGCGATCTGGGATGGTGCATGGGCTGCTGGCGGCACTGGTAAGACACAGACACAGCGCCGTGAAATCCTGGTGCATGCACTCGCCGCACCGGGTAGTGATGATCTTGTCGAGCTCGCCTTGGTTCGAGTCTCATCACCCTACGCCCGGTTGAACCTACCCGAGCGGGCGGCACCGGACGAAGAGCTCATCATAACGGCTGAGACGAACCTGAAAGCGGGTGAGAAGGCGACAGTTTCGCTCCTGAGCGAGCCAGGCACCATCATCACGATGGTCACGACGCGTGTGGAGAAGGGAGCATCCAGGCGAGCTTGAATACCAGCGGGCTTCAAAACTATACCGTACGCGTGGAGATCGGTGGGCGCGCATCCGATGAGGCCGAGCTACGCCTTGTCGTGCCGGGAGAGCGCGGAGGAGAAGAAGAGGAAGCGGTGCCGCAGCAGGGATCCGCTGCAGAGCTCTCGGCAGGCGCGGAGAGTGTCGAGAAGCGAGCAGAGGAGCGCGCTATGGTATCCGCTAACGTGTCACCGAATGCGACCGAGGAGAGTCAGGAGCAGGAACGGACACTGAAAATGCCACGGGCACGGTACGATCTGCTATTTGCACTTGTTCTGGGCGGGGCCATCCGTCGTCTGAAGTGCAGCTCCCGGTGATCACCCCATCGGCCGGTTTTACCCCGTATGACGCAACGCCGTGAGCACTGCCTGCTCCATCACCGCAATCGGCGGCTCTCGGTTCGTCCAGAGTTTGAATGCGGCTGCACCCTGATAGACGAGCATCTTGACTCCCGTGATGCACGTCTTCACGTCCGCACGACGCGCCTCTTGCAGCAACTTCGTCTCGAGCGGGTTGTACACGATATCGAAGACCACAAGATCCGGCCGCATCAGCTCCGCGGTCACCAGCGTCTCATCCACCCGAGGATGCATGCCGACCGAGGTGGCATTGATCAGGATATCGGCAGCCGCGAGCTTCATCACGAGCTCACTGCCGAGCCCGATAGCCACCGCATTCGTGAGTCGCTGTGCGAGCTCTTCGGCACGCGTTCGAGTCCGGTCGGCAATCGTGACGCTCGCGCCCTCCGCATCGAGGTAAAACGCTATGGCTTTCGCTGCACCGCCCGCACCGAGTATGAGCACCGTTGTGCCGGCTAGATCTCCCGCTACTTCCCGCAGCACCTGCAGCGAGCCGCGCCCATCGGTATTATACCCTACGGGCCCGCCGGTCGTGAACGCAACGGTATTGACCGCGCCGATCTGCTTCGCGAGCTGATCGGCCTCGACGTAGTGGAGCGCAGCCTCTTTCAGCGGGATCGTCAGGTTCAGCCCCCCGAAGCCGAGACTCGCCGCGCCACGGATCGCATCACCCAGCTGCTCCCGGGAGACGCGAAAGGCAAGATAGAGCGCATCCATGCCGAGGCTCGCAAAGGCCGCAGTATGCATCACCGGCGAGAGGCTGTGCGCTACCGGATCGCCGAGCACACCGTATAGTTTCCTCACTCCTATCCCCAAAACAAAGTATCATCGTGCAAAATAAAAAACCTTAAATAGTGAGTAGATATAGTAAAAGCGGGTTAAAATGGAGGGAATAAAGGCGATTTTAATTAGTGGGAGGACAATGATACAGGGTCAAAACTTGGACAGCAAGCTATCCGAAGAATACTTCAATGAGGTCGCGGTCTGCGAGTTGCATGTGCAAGATATGGCCTCATTAGGCGTTGCGCCCGGTGAACCAGTCAAGGTGACCACCGCGTTCGGCAGCGTGGTGGTGAAGGCAAAGCAGGACGAGGGCAATCCTGTGGGCATGGTATTTATTCCCATGGGGCCCTGGGCGAATGCATTAGTGAGCGGGAACACCCACGGTGCTGGCATGCCCTCGTATAAAGGCATCGCAGCAACGGTCGAGAAGACGACGGGACCAGTGCTGTCGGTAAAGGAACTGATGCGGACGTATATGGGCTAAGGGAGGATGAAAGAGGATGGCAGAAGTAACTGATGTGGTATGTTCCTTGTGTGGATGTGTCTGCGATGATATCGTCGTGGAAGTGGAGAATAACGCGGTTACCAAGGTGAAACGGGGTGCGTGCTCGGTCGGTAAGGCTAAGTTGCTGGGCCACCACCGGATCAAGGCGCCCATGATGCGGGTGAACGGCGAGCTCAAGGAGATCTCATACGACGACGCGATCAAGAAAGCGGCTGAGATCCTCGCTCATGCGCGGAGACCGCTCCTCTACGGCTGGAGCTCCACGGTCTGCGAGGCGGACCGTGTGGGCGTCGAGCTTGCAGAGTACCTCGGCGGCGTGGTGGATAATACCGCGACGGTCTGTCACGGGCCTTCTGTCTTAGCGATACAGGATGTGGGACTGCCTAGCTGCACGCTGGGCCAGATCAAGAACCGCGCGGACATCATCATCTACTGGGGCTCGAACCCGACCGCGGCGCACGCAAATCACATGAAGCGCTACTCGTACATCTCCAAAGGGTTCTGGACGGCCGAAGGGAAGAAGGATAAGAAGATGGTCGTCGTGGATGTCCGGGAGACGAAGACGTCGAAGATGGCTGACGTGTTTGTGCAGGTGAAGCCCGGCGGCGATTATCCGGTCTTTTCCGCGTTGCGCGCGATTCTGCGCGGCCAGGCCGAGATCATTCCGGACGAAGTGGGTGGTGTGCCGAAGGCGAAGCTCCTTGAGGTGGCGGAGATGATGAAGAAGGCGAAATTCGGGATCATCTTCTTCGGCATGGGCGTGACACACTCCCGCGGCAGGCAGAATAACATCGTCAACGCGATCCAGCTCACCCGCGCAGCGCACCTGTACGGGAAATGGAGCATTATGCCGATGCGCGGCCATTACAACGTGACGGGCTTCAACCAGGTCTGCACATGGCAGACGGGATTCCCCTACTCCGTGGACTTCTCCCGGGGCTACGCGTGGTATAATCCCGGCGAGACCTCTTCGACTGATCTGCTGGCGCGTGGCGAGGCTGATGCCGCCTTGATCATCGCCTCTGACCCCGGTGCGCACTTCCCGGGCGAGGCGCTCCGGCACCTTGCGAAGATCCCGACGGTCATGATCGACCCCTTCCCGAACCCCACGATGGAATTCGCCGACGTGGTCATTCCCGCGGCGATCAGCGGGATCGAATGCGAAGGGGGCGTCTATCGGATGGATAACGTGCCGCTGCGACTGCGTAAGGTCATAGATACCGACTACTATATACCGGACGAGAAGATTGTGGAGCGGATCTTCGATGAGGTGCGTGCAATCAAAGCGAAGGAAGGAGGAGTGTAAAGGAGGGACCTGAAATGACCGAAGAACTGCTGATTAAGAACGCGGTAGTCTATGATCCTATAAATGGTGTTCGTGGCGAGCGAAAGGATATCTGTATTCGCGATGGCAAGATCGTGGCATCGGTACGGAATCCGAAAGTGATTGATGCTGGTGGCCGGGTGGTGATGCCAGGCGGCGTGGATGTGCACGCGCACATCGCAGGTGGTAAAGTGAATTCAGGCCGGCTGATGCGACCGGAAGACGGTCGGAAAGGGCGCGAGCCGAAGACGAAAGTCTGCCGGGCACAGTCCGGGTATTCGGTTCCCAACACCTTCACGACGGGCTACCGGTACGCGAAGATGGGTTACACCTTCGTGATGGAGCCGGCGATGCCACCGCTCCTGGCTCGGCACACGCACGAGGAGCTCATTGATACCCCCATACTGGACAACGCGGCACTCCCGCTCATCGATAACAACTGGATGACCTTCGATTACGTGAAGAGCGGCGACATCGACCTGCTGGCGGCGTACATCGCCTGGATGATCAAAGCGACGAAGGGCTACGGCGTGAAGATCGTCAACCCGGGCGGTACCGAGGCGTGGGGCTGGGGGAAGAACTGTGATCTGCATGATCCCGTGCCCACCTTCGACATTACACCCGCGGACATTGTGAAAGCGCTCGCGCTGGCAAATGAGAAGTTCGCCATGCCACATAGCATTCACGTGCACACCAACATGCTCGGCCATCCGGGTAACTTCGAGACGACGCTCGCCACCCTTGATCTCGTCAAAGGGATCAAGTCAGTAAAGAACCGGCCCGTGCTCCACTGCACGCACACGCAATTCCATTCCTACGGCGGGACGAGCTGGAAGGACTTCGAGTCGAAGGCGAATGCGATCGCGAACTACGTGAACAATAACAATCATGTGAGCATCGACATCGGTCAGATCATTCTCGGTGACACCACCACCATGACCGCGGACGGCCCGATGGAGTACAGCCTCTACCAGATAACGGGCCGGAAGTGGACGAACTGTGACGTCGAGCTCGAGACCGGCTCGGGCATCACCCCGTTCCTCTACTCGGGCAAGGTGGGAGTGCACACGATCCAGTGGACCATTGGTCAGGAGCTTGCGCTGCTCATCAAGGATCCATGGAAGCTCGCGCTCACCACGGACCATCCGAATGCGGGCCCGTTCATCGGCTATCCGATCGTGATCTCCACGCTCATGAGCAAGAAGCGGCGGGACGAGATCGCGAAGGAAGTGAGTCCCGCGATCTATGACAAGTCCTCGCTGCCTTCGATCGATCGAGAGCTCGATTTCTATGAGGTCGCGATCATCACGCGTGGCGCGACGGCGAAGATCCTCGGGCTGCAGGAGCATGGCAAAGGACATCTCGGCCTCGGCGCGGACGCGGACATCGCGATCTACGATCTCTCGCCGGAGGAGCGTGATGCGGGCAAGATCCAGCGTGCATTCCTGAACACGAAGTACACCATCAAGGGCGGCCAGGTCGTGGTCAAGGATGGCGAGGTCGTCGCGGCACCAGCGGGCAAGACCTTCTTCGTCACGCCGGAATGTGACCAGAAGCTGATGGACGAGATGCTCGTGAACCTGAAGCAGAAGTTCGAGAACTACTACTCGGTCACCTACAATAACTACGCGGTCCAGGACGTCTATCTGCCGCATCCGTACGAGATCAAAGCGCCGATGGTGGCGTAAAGAACGGGAGGACGAGAAGATGCAAACGATAACCTTGAGGTTGAAGGACGCGGTGATGAGTGGCATAGCCAAGGTACCGGTCGCAGTGGATGCGTTAACCCCGGATAAGCTCGTTGGGAAGTCTGTGGAGCAGATCAAAGCGGTACAGGTCTGGTGGGGTAACAGCCAGGAGAAGGCCGGCAATCTCTTCGAGATTACGGTAGAGGGCGCGGCGGCGAGTGCGAACGAGGTAAAACTCCTCTTCGAGGGCAAGTTGAATCGCGTGAAGTACATCGGTAGCGGCATGAAAGCGGGCGAGATCGAGGCACGGGGCGATGTGGACATGCATTGCGGCGCGGAGATGGAAGGCGGGCGTGTCGTGGTCAAGGGCAATGCGAACTGCTGGGCCGGGCGTGAAATGCGCGGCGGCGAACTGGTGATCGAGGGCGACGCGGCCGACAACCTCTGCGCGATGTACCGAGGCGAGATGAAGGGCATGACCGGTGGCAAGGTGACGGTCTACGGCGATACCGGTGAGTGTGTCGCCCAGTACATGGCAGGCGGCGAGCTCCTGATCAAGGGTAACGTGGACATCCTCTGCGGCTTGAGCATGAGCGGGGGCAAGATCACCATTGAAGGCAACGCGACCCTTCCGGGAGCGGACATGATCGGTGGCGAGATCATCGTGAAGGGCAAGATGCTCGAGATGATGCCCTCCTTCAAGTTCATCGAGACCGCCACCATCGACGGCGCAGCATACAAGAAGTACCTCGGCGATTTCGCGATGGGCGAGAAGAAAGCAAAAGGCACCATCTACGTCAGGTGAAGTGAATGTACTGAAGTGAGGTGACGTTTTTTTTGTTCACCTCCTTTTTTCTTCTCTTTCTGGTTATTTCCCTGCCCCCTTAGAGCAGCTCATCCTGCCCGCGTCTCTTCGCGGTATGCCCAATACGAATACACAATCGTATACACGGCAACGCCGAGCACGGGCACGAGGATAAAGAGGTACGCGTACTCCCGGAAGAACGCGCCGAGGACTGCAATGACGCCCGCGAGCTTGAACAACGTCGCGCCGCGTTGATGCGTCTTCTCCCATACCGTATCGCTACTTAACGTCCACGGTGTCCGGATCCCGATGAACCAGTTCCGTTTCGCCTGCGCGAGCAGGATGCCGATATAGTAGAACATGAGGCCACAGCCGAGGGGCATCGTTACGTTCGGACTGATCTCGATACCGCTATTCCACAGGATGACCTGCAGGTGCACCAGCAGCATGAACAAGCAGAAGACAACGATGAAGCCGTCGTAATACGCCCGAAATGCCGCGATGTTCGCGCGCAACGGATCGATACGCGGGATGGCCATGAAGAGGAATACGAGCCCCAGGAGCAGAATCGGGAGGAAGAACAGGCCCCAGAAGGTCGGCATGTACCCGTCAACCTCGCCGCGCGCATTCCAGTGCGAGGCCATCTGCTCCGGCATCTGCGGATAGACCGCACTACTGAGCACGAAGGCGAGCAGCACGATCGCCCAGATGAGCAGTCCGCTCGTTCGCATGCTCTCACTCATGGTCGCTGGCGTATATAACCTTCTCGAGCCCGTTCTGGTGCGAATGTTATTTATATCTAACATAATGTTAGAAATAGG
>CAYYNW010000074.1:0-6948 GCA_964473145.1 uncultured Halobacteria archaeon | reverse complement strand
CGCTCCTGGTTAAGCTCGAGCGGCTTATAGAGCAGTTACTGGAAACCCGAGGGCAGCGGATCGTGAGCCGCGGACTGGCGAAGGCCGCGGCATTGCTGCGTGAAGGCGCGGAAAAGGGTTTATTTAGCTGGGTGCCACGAATGAATGAGTGGTTGAAGGACCCTGATTATATCTTCTGGCTGGGGACGGTGCGATGGTAAAAGAAGACTCAGGTATAGTCGTTGTGCTGGGCGAGACGGCGTTTATTCTGAGCGGCTGCGCTGGTGGATTCGTGGTAGGATGAACGTACTTGTTACCGGCGGTGCGGGCTTCATCGGCAGCCATCTGGTGGACCGACTCGTTGAACTGGGACACGAGGTTGTGGTCGTGGATAGCTTAGAGCCGCAGGTGCATGCAGCGAAGCCGGGTTATCTCAACCCGAAAGCGGCGTACGTGTTTAAGGATATCAGAGATGAGCAGGCTTTGCGCGAGGCGGTCAAGGACGTCGAGGTGATATTCCACGAGGCGGCCGCGGTCAGTGTGGGCCAGAGCATGTATCAGGTGAGCAGGTATGTGGCGGTGAATACGATGGCGACGGCCCAGCTGCTGCACCTGCTCGTGAACGAAGAGCATGGGGTGAAGAAATTGATCGTGGCATCGTCCATGAGCATTTATGGCGAGGGTGCTTATGCCTGTGCAGACTGCGGAGTCGTTTATCCGGTGTTGCGGACGGAGCAGCAATTAGCGCAGCGGCAGTGGGAGATGAGCTGCCCGCGCTGTGGCAACATTGTCAAACCCATCCCAACGGGCGAAGCGAAACCGCTGCAGCCCACCTCGATCTATGCGATCACTAAACGCGACCAGGAGGAGATGTGCTTAACGGTGGGGAGAGCGTATGGCATACCTACGGTGGCCTTACGGTATTTCAACGTGTACGGCACCCGGCAATCGCTGAACAACCCTTATACGGGCGTCTGCGCCATTTTCTCCGCGCGGATCAAGAACGACCATGCACCGTTGATCTTTGAGGATGGCCTGCAATCGCGTGATTTCGTATCCGTGCATGATATCGTGAGCGCGAATATCCTGGCGCTGAAACGTGCAGCCGCGAACTATGAGGCGTTTAATGTTGGAACAGGTCGATCGACGACGATTTTGGGGATTGCAGAGACACTCATGAAGCTGTATGGTAAGGAGTTGCACCCGGAAATAGCCACTACCTACAGGGCAGGCGACATACGCCATTGTTTTGCTGATATCTCGAAACTGCGTACAAAACTGGGTTTCAGGCCAAGCGTGGAGTTTGAAGCGGGTATGCAGGAGCTTGTCGCATGGGGCGAGCACGAAGAAGCGGTGGATAAGTTCGACGAGGCGCATCACGAGCTCGTGCAGCGCGGGTTAGCGTAAGTACGCTTGAGCTGCTCATCATACCGTGAGCGTGAATAAGGTACTACTAACGGGAATAACGGGCCAGGACGGCTCGTACCTCGCGGAGCTCTTGCTGAGCAAGGGCTATGAGGTTCACGGGATTATACGGCGGTCCTCAACCTTCAACACCAGCCGGATCGACCATATTTACGTTGATCCGCACGAGCCGGGTGCTCGATTATTTTTGCACTACGGTGATCTCTCGGATTCTGAGCAGATCTCGCACATCATCTACAATATAAAACCGGAAGAAGTCTATCACCTGGGTGCGCAGAGCCACGTGCGTGTGAGCTTTGAGACGCCGGAATACACGGGCAATGTGACGGCACTGGGCACGACGCGGCTCTTAGAGACGATCAAACGGAGCAACAATAAGGTAAAGCTCTATCAGGCCTCGAGCAGTGAGATGTTCGGCGCGTCGCCACCGCCGCAGAATGAAGAAACACCATTTAGACCGCGGAGCCCGTATGCCTGTGCGAAGGTGTACGCGTACTGGATGGCGCGCAATTACCGAGAGGGTTATACTCTCTTTGCCAGTAATGGCATCCTGTTCAATCATGAATCGCCGAGGCGTGGCGAGACGTTCGTCACCCGAAAGATCACGCGTGGCATCGCGGCAATCCTGGCCGGGAAGCAGCAACAACTCTATTTAGGTAATTTAGAGGCCAGACGAGACTGGGGCTATGCGCCTGAATACGTGGCGTGCATGTGGCGCGTGCTCCAGGAGCCGGAACCGGACGATTACGTGCTGGGCACGGGGGAATCACATTCGGTACGGGACTTTGTCGACCGTGCATTCGCGTATGTCGGCCTTGACTGGGCGGAGTATGTGAAGATCGACCCGCGCTATTACCGGCCGACAGAAGTAGAGAACCTGGTCGCGGACGCGACGAAGGCGCGTAAGATTTTACGGTGGAGTCCAAAGGTAAGCTTTGCTACACTGGTGAAGATCATGCTTGATGCGGATATGCGTGCGCTGGGCCTGGAGCCGATCGGCGAGGGCGATGAACTGGTGGCGCGAGTGTTTCCTGACCGCTGGTGGCGTGGTGATTGACGCTCATAAGGCGATTGTTCGCGCAGTGACGTAACGGGGGATTGTTCATGAGCTTCTGGGCGGATAAGCGCATCCTGGTAACGGGCGGTGCGGGCTTTCTGGGCTCGTTCCTCGTGGAGCACCTGCAGAACAGAGGCGTGGATAAAGAACAGATCGGGCTCCCGCGCAGCAAGGATCTGGATCTACGGCGCTGGGAATGCTGCGTGAAGGCGGTTAAGGACGTGGATATCGTCATTCATTTAGCGGCGAAAGTGGGCGGGATCGGCTTCAACCGAAGGTATCCGGCAACGCTCTTTTACGATAATGCGATCATGGGCATCCAGCTGATGGAGGCTGCACGGCAAGAAGGAATAGCTAAATTCGTGGTTGTAGGGACGGTCTGCGCGTACCCGAAATACACGCCGGTGCCCTTTACCGAAGAAAACTTATGGAACGGTTACCCGGAAGAGACGAACGCGCCGTACGGGTTGGCGAAGAAGATGCTATTGGTGCAGGCACAGGCGTACCGGCAGCAGTACGGGTTCAACGCCATTTTTCTGCTGCCGGTGAACCTCTACGGGCCGCGGGATAACTTCGATCTGGAGAGCTCGCATGTTATTCCAGCAGTGATCCGGAAGTTTACGGAGGCGATCAGGGAGCAGAAGCAGGACGTGGTGGTCTGGGGCACGGGCGCGGCATCGCGTGAATTTTTATATGTTGAAGACGCTGCGGAAGGCATTCTCCTGGCGACCGAGCGGTACAATAAGTTAGAACCGGTGAATTTAGGTGCGGGCTTTGAGATCACGATCAAGGATCTGGTCACGCTGATCGCGGACCTGACGGGCTTTGAGGGTAAGATCGTCTGGGACAGGTCCAAACCGGATGGCCAGCCGCGACGGTGTTTGGATGTCACGAAGGCCGCGAAGGAGTTCGGATTCAAAGCGAAGACCGATTTTCGAGAAGGGCTTAAACGGACCATCGAGTGGTATGCAGCAACTCAGGCGATATCTACTGGATAGCGTTCTCGGAACGCGATATTAAGATTGATTAGGGAAGGCGAAGGGAGCATGATTTTTTATGGTATGGCGGGTTATACTACTCGTATAAGAAACTTCTGGAAGAGATAGTACGATGGACCAGAAGCTCGCCGCCCAGGACAGGAAGATCACGGAGTATTTAACGAGCCAGGAACAGGTCAAGCTCGCATACCGTTTTGGCTCGCTCGTGGCAGGACGAGCGGGCGCGCTGAGCGATGTGGATCTGGGCGTTCTGCTGGATGAATCGCTGAGTAAGCACGAGCGATTCAAGCTCCACCTGAAGTTACTGGATGATTTGACGTCAATCCTGAAGACCGATAGAATCGACCTGATCATCATGAACGATGCACCTCTTTCACTCACGTATGAAATCATCAAGTCAAATTATCCGCTGCTGGTCAGGGATAGAAGCGAGAAGATCGCGCTTGAGCATGGTATACTCACGAGGTACCTCGATCGGCGGTATTACGAGCAGCGGTGGACCGCGGCATACTTGAAACGGGTTGCGGAAGGAGGTCTTTAGGTGACTGTATGGACGACCGCGATAAAATAGCCAGAAAGATCAGAAGCATGAAGAAGTACGTTGATTTCTTGAAATCATATACCTCGATCACCACAGAACAATTGGAAGAAGACTATGAATTGCGCTCGGCAATCGAGCGTAATTTACAGCTCGCGATAGAATCTGCGTTAGATATCGGAGAACACATACTAGCTGCGAGTAGCTTACGAAAACCGGAGACGTACAGTGAGGTACTAGAAATACTTGGCGAGGCTGACATTTTACCCGAAGAGTTTGCAGCACGATTCAGTGAGGCTGCGAAGTTCAGAAATATTCTCGTTCATATGTACGCTGAGGTAGATGTGGAAATGCTTTGCGATATCCTGCACCAAAATCTTCTGGATTTCGATGAGTTCGCACAGTACATTGCCCGATATCTTGAAAATTTATAAGCACTAATGGCTGCAACAAAGACTGAATATGAAGTAATCATACGGCCGAAGAAGGGCTTCTTCGCGCTCGATTTCCATGAGCTGCGAGAGTATAAGGAGCTGCTATTCTTCTTAGCCTGGCGGCAGATAAAAATCAGGTACAAGCAGACGATCATGGGCGCCTCATGGGCGGTGCTGCAGCCGCTGTTCACCATGATCGTCTTCACCTTGATCTTCGGCGGTTTGGCGAAACTCCCGTCGGAGGGCATACCCTATCCGCTCTTCTCGTATTCCGGACTGCTCTTATGGACCTACTTTGCGAATTCGATATCGCAATCGGGCAATAGCTTGGTCGCCAACTCGAGCCTCATCTCAAAGATCTACTTCCCGCGGCTGTTCATCCCGACCAGTGCGTGCTTAGCAGGTTTGGCGGACTATGGGATCGCGATGAGCCTTCTGGCTCTGTTGATGGTCTATTACCAGTTCGTGCCGACGATAAGCATTGTTCTCCTGCCGGTACTGGTATTCATGACCTTCATCCTGGCCTCAGGGATCGGGTACTGGCTCTCGTCCATCTGCGTCAAGTACCGCGATATCCAATTCATCCTGCCGTTTTTTGTTCAGTTGCTCATGTTCCTCTCGCCGGTGATCTACCCGAGCGATATCATAGGCGAAAACTACCAGTGGCTTTTGCATTTGAACCCGCTGACGGGCTTGATCAATGCGCACCGGGCCTGTTTACTGGGCCATCAGCCGGTTGATTTCGCGGTGCTCGGTATGGCGATCGTGCTCTCGGTAGTGCTTTTTATCACGGGCATTCTGTATCTGAAGCATACCGAGAAGTACTTTGCGGATTTAATCTAAGTATACCTAAAGGCCATGCAACCTCACGTGACTTATCAGGAAGCGGTGGACGAATTTGTGCGGCGGGCGTTGCGAAGGTGTGGGGATTAGTTTTGATGACGGATGGTCGTTATTCTCAGGTGTAAAAGATGCTCTTCGTGACTGACCAGCATCCTTTAGTCTGGCATATACTTGGAGAACTCCCGGAACGTATCGATGAGATATTCAAGTTAGCTGAGGCTGGGAAATCATCGATATTCATCCCAACGATAATATTAGCGGAATGTTTGTATTTAGTAGAAGAAGGTAAAATTGAGTTAGATTTTGATGATTTGCTAAGGAGACTAGAACTGAGCAGTAATTTTGTTCCCGCATCATTCAACTTCCAGGTGATGAAGTTCCTGCCGGAGATAAATCTGAGGGAATTGCATGATAGGATCATCATTGCCACCGCAAAGACCTTGAATGCTCAATTTATTACCAAGGACAGAGGAATCAGGGAATCGGGCATGGTAGCGGTGGTATAGTGAATCGATTGAAGCAATTCGTAAAAACTCCGCGCGTTGCTGTGCACGTCTGCATCATAGCCTCATGAGAACCACCGACGAGCCCATCATCGAGGTAAAGCACCTCGCGAAGCGCTACTGGATCGGTTTGGACCGGACGTACAAGACGTTCTGCGAGAGTGCCGTAACCACGCTGAAATCGCCCGTAAAGGCGCTGCGGAACTTAACGAAGCGAACGGATACCTTCTGGGCGCTGAAGGACATCAACTTCGAAGTGCAGCGCGAACGAGAAGCTTTAGCACACCATGCTTTTTATATACCGTGAACCAAGTTAACCTATAATTAAAGCGAATAGGGAGGGCGAACGGTAAGATTATGGTAACTGCTACGCGAATAAGCGAGCTAGTAGGAGTATCAGAAGAGGAAGTACTCACCAAAAGCTTGATCTTCTTTCTAGAACGAGAGATACGACTCGCAGAAGCGGATATAGCGGATATACGTGAGCGGTATAGCGTGCTCTCAAAAGAAGAACTTTACGAGGCAATTAAATCACTGAAAATAGCGAGCCACCCTGCCTGGGAGGATTATATCGTGTGGAAGAATAAAGAACGGTACATAGCGGATTTAAAGGAGCAAGTACAACTTGGCAGGTGAGCAGTGTATACAAGTTACAGCAAATTAAAGAACATAGCGGAGAAAGAGTTTAAAGCTATTGTGAATGCAACAACCTTTATTGGCGGTAAAGCCAGTGCTCCGAATAAGCTACGAATTTATTTCATTGATACTAGCTTTCTGGATGTGTGGTTATCGGTGGATGGAGACTATTCATATCATTGGGAACACAGGGCACAAAGAGGCAAGATCCATCGCTGGGATAATGCACCGGACCATCCTGAGTTACGTACATTCCCACAGCATTTTCACGACGGCTCTGATAGAGAGGTAACGGCAAGTGAGCTCGATGAAGACTACGAGAAGGCGATTAGAGCTATTCTGAGATTCCTCCAACGTAAATTGGCAGAATTTCCACGGTAAAAACAGAGGCTGTGTTTACTCATTATCGCCTCTTAGCGAGCTATTCCGGATGATATTAGCATTTGCAGCCGAAAAAGAGGATGAGCTATCACTCATGCTGAAAAGGAAGCAATCAGAAGAGATCTTGAAGAGATGGCTGGAGCGCCAGGTAGAA
>CAYYNW010000073.1:0-6957 GCA_964473145.1 uncultured Halobacteria archaeon | reverse complement strand
GAGGACCGTTTTCGATCAATTCCCTCATCCTGCTCATTCTTTAAGGACGCGTAGATCGTGCGAATTCGCGCTTCCTCGCTCTCGAATTCAAAGGTTGCGGTGATCTCCATCATGAGCATGAGTACATAAAATTACAAGCTTGACTTGATTGAGGTTCGAGGAATAACTGGAATTAGATCGCCTTGAGCTTCTTCACGACCACGGTAGGCCGCTCCTTCTTCAAGGCCCGGTAGCCGCAGTAGGGGCAGCGAACACCCTGGTAGCCGTCTTCGTGAATCTCCACGATCCGCTTACAGCGCAGGCAGTAGTAACCCATGCGTGCTTATTCGCCTCCTGACCCGGCAGCGACGCTCTTTGGTTCCGCCTCTTTCTTGGGCTCTACGCCGAGCTCAGTGCCGCGCTCGAGGATCCGTTTCACCGTCCGCTGCGCGGAAACCCCGACGGAAGTAAACGGGACATACGTGCCACCCGTGAAAGTATATCCGCATTTCCGGCACGTCCAGATCCCTGTACCTGTCCGCTTCACTGCTGGCTGCTCGCATTTCGGGCACGTATGCGCGGCGTGTGTCCGCTCCTCAATGTCCGCGACTGCCTGGCGGATCTTTCGCCCGTAGCGCACACCGAACCTGCCCGCGGATCTCGTCTTTTTCCCCTTCTTCCGCTTCTGCTTACTCGTCATCTTTCGGGTCTACTCTATGAGACACTTACTCTCTCTCTTTCGCTCGCTCTGAGAAAAAGAAAAAGGTGAGGGCATATATAGTTATGAGAGGAAATCAGGCTTCGCCAGCTTTTGGACGGTAGCGGTGCAGCTGTGGAGTGGGCATCAATGAGGATAACGGATTTATCGCTAGATCGAACGGTGGAGCACTTATTCTGCACGAGCGCGATAGCCGAGCTCTATCCGCCCCAGGAGGCGGCGGTCAACGCGGGCTTGCTCGCGACGAGGCAGAATTTCGTAATTGCGACACCAACGGCGAGCGGGAAAACACTCCTGGCCGAGCTGGCGATGCTGCAGTCGATCCTGACGGAATCAGGGAAGTGCCTCTACGTGGTGCCGCTGAATGCGCTGGCGTATGAGAAGTACCAGGGCTTTAAAGAGCGGTACGGCTCGGTAATCCAGGTGGGGATCTCGACCGGCGATTATGAAAGCTCGTCACGCTACCTCGAGCGCTACGATATCATCGTGCTCACCCTGGAGAAGCTCGATTCACTCACCCGGCTGAAGCCAGCATGGTTGCGAACGCTCTCAGTCGTGGTGGTGGACGAGGTGCACGTGATTGGTGAGGAGAAGCGAGGGCCGCGGTTAGAAGGCGCGATGGCGCGCTTCATGAGCCTCAATCCCGGGGCACGCATCATCGCGTTGTCCGCGACGATCGCGAACGCTGCTGAGTTCGGCGAGTGGCTGGATGCGCGCGTCATTCAGTCCGAGTGGCGGCCGGTGCCGTTAAAGGAGGAGATCTTCCTCGCCCGCGATGATCCTGAGATCATCGACCGGGTGATGGAGGAGGTAAAGAGCGGCTCGCAACTGCTCGTCTTCGTGAATACGAAACGCGGTGCCGCATCGTTCGCGCGCAAACTCGCGCTGCAGCTGCGACTGACGGGCGTGGAGCTGGAGCACCTCGCGGAGAAGCTTGATTTAGGCGTTGACGATCTCGCGGAGATGGTGCGCTGCGGCGTGGCGTACCATACTTCATGGCTGCATCCCGAGCAGCGGCGGGCGATCGAGGATAGCTTCCGGAACCGGATCTTGAAGGTGATCTGCTGCACGCCCACGCTCGCGATGGGCGTCTCGCTCCCCGCAAAGGTGGTCTTGATCAGGAATTACCAATTCTTCAGCCTCGGTCGGGGCACGGAGCCGATGCCCGCCTTCTGGGTGAAGCAGGTCTTCGGGCGTGCCGGTCGGCCAGAGCACGACGCGTACGGGACGGGCATCATCGTGGCGCGAAACGAGGAGGCGTACGAGGAGATCCAGAGCTTGTACTTCGAGAGCGGGTTGGAGCGGATCGGCTCACAATTCTCGGGCGAGACGATGACCGAGCAGATCCTCGCGACGATCGTCGGCGGTGCTCAACGGACTGACCAGATCCTCGAGTTCTTGAACAGCACCTTTTACGCACACCAGCACCGGGACGAGATGGAACTCCTCGAGCTGGAGCTGGACACCATTCTGGCGGAGCTCGTGCGGAAGGGCTTGGTCGAGCTGGAAGGGGAGAGGATCCGCCCCACACCATTCGGTACGCTCGCTTCTCGGCTCTATTTATCCATTAACTCGGCACTCGAGCTCCGGGACGGCATCCGTGCCCTGGGCGAGCTGGAGCGAGACCAGCGAGCTACGATCACGGAGTTCGATCTGCTGCTCCTGTTAGGTACCTGTGACGAGATCACGCCGATCACCGTGAAGCATGCGATGGAGATCGCGCAAACGCTCAGCGAGAATATCGAATGGATGTATCGGTGCGCGCATGCGGTGAGCAGCGCGATCGTAGCACAGGCGTGGATCGAAGAGCTCACCTACGCGGAGTTGAAGGCCCGATTTGGCGCTTATCCGGGTGAGATCCATAACGCTATCTACAATTACGGCTGGATCGCGTATGCCGCTTCGCGAATCGCGGAGTATCTGCGTGAAGATTCGATGGCCGGACGGCTCCGCACGGTACACGATCGGATCCAGCACGGCGTGAAATCGGAGCTGCTCAATCTGGTAGCGATCAAGGGCGTCGGACGGGTGATAGCACGCGGCTTGTACACTGCGGGGCTACGAACCCCGCGCGCGGTGGCCGAAGCGGAAACTGCGGAGTTAGCGCGCGTCCACGGCGTGGGCATGAGACGCGCGGCGAAGCTGAAGGAGGAAGCGGTGCGGCTATGCGGCAGCTAGCGGCGAAACCCGGGAGCAGTACCATTCGCGTGACGAAAGTGGAGAACTATGGCTCTGCACGCCATCCACTCTATACGCTCGGGGTCGAGCTCGAGCTACAGGTGGAGGAGAGTCCGGATATGCTCCACCGGCTGCTTACGGATACAGGGCTCATTGGACGGGAGACGATCCCCTTTGCGGTAGTCTCGAATTTCCGCGGCTCCGTGGACCACAAGCCGTTTTATGCCGCGCTGATCCAGTATGAGGGCGAGCTGAAGCGCTACGAGGTCACGGCACGTGATACCGGCGGTCTGCTCAAGACCGCGATCACCTACGAGCCGATCGTTCAACCCGAGGAACTCCGGCTGCACCATCCCGCGGATTTCGCACGGCTGGGTATCACCGTGGCGGACTGGGAGCTGCACAATTACCGGCATTATTTCATGCTCCTCATCACGTCGAAACGGTACGAGAGCTTTGATATCCGGGTTGCGCAGGTCCACGAAGGCGAGGATCACGGAGGGCGAACCTCAATTCGCGTGACGCTTGCGGAATCGGAATTGAAGCGCAAGGAGGTGCCCTGCGTCTGGTACGTGAAGCGGCTCGCGATCTTCGAAGGTGTGGATCTGGAGGGCGCGGTGCGGGCGAAGCTCGAGGCGACCTGAAGAAGAGGATGAGCTTATCGTACCGCAGGTCTCTAGTATCTTGTATACCGTAAAGGTGGAGCTGAAAGATGGTGGGAGCGGAAGGAGAGGTAGTCGATAAGTATCGTGCGGCTGGTCGGATCCTCGCGGCGGTCAAGGAAGCGGTGCTACCCCGGATAACGGAGGGGGCACTGCTCCTCGAAGTGGCGGAATTCGTGGAGGCCAGTATCCGCGATAAAGGTGGTGAACCGGCATTTCCCTGTAATATCTCGCGGAACGACGAGGCGGCGCACGCAACGCCGGCGATTGATGATGAAGCGGTCTTCGGCAAGGATCTCGTGAAGGTTGATCTCGGCGTTCATATCGAGGGGTACATCGCCGATAGCGCGGTGAGTGTGGATTTGAGCGGTGAGCACGGCGCGTTGGTGGAGGCGTCGGAGGCGGCGTTAACCGCGGCGATACAGCTCATACGAGACGGAGTTACCACCGGTGAGATCGGTGCGGTAATTGAGCACGCCATCCGAGACCGGGGTTACCGGCCGGTGGTGAATCTATCGGGCCATGGGCTCGCGCAGTACAATGCGCACGCGCCCCCCACAATCCCCAATGTACGGTACGAGCACGGTGTGATCCTGAAGGAGAACGATGTGGTGGCAATCGAGCCCTTCGCGACCGATGGCGTGGGTAAGGTGGCGGAGGGCGGGTATGTGGAGATTTACGGGCTCATCAGACCGCGACCCGTGAGGGTGCAGGAGGCGAAGACGCTGCTGCAGGTGCTGGAGCAGTACCACGGCCTGCCGTTTGCCCGCCGCTGGCTGCCCCGAGAGCGGCTTGACCTCGCGCTCCGTACCCTGAAGAACGCGGGCGCGCTGCGTGAGTATTCCGTGCTGCGCGAGGAAGGTGGGGGCCTGGTATCGCAGGCGGAGCACACCGTGATCGTGACCGGTGATGGCTGTGACGTGATCACGAAGTAACACCGCAAGAGCCATGTTGAGCGGATTTTATCCATCGCGCTCTTCACGGATAGCGATACATTCTGGCAAACTAAGTAGAGGATATGCTCCGTATCGACGGCTCGGTTGGTGAAGGTGGCGGGCAGATCATTCGCACCGCAATCGCCTTAGCCGCGATCACCGGCAAAGCCGTCGAGATCACGAATATCCGGGTAAACCGGCCGAATCCCGGGCTCTCCGCTCAACACCTGCACGCGGTAAGAGCGGTCGAGCGGATATCCGGCGGCCATACTGAGGGGTTGGCGCTGCGGTCCACACGCTTAGCCTTCACACCCGGTAAGCTCACGGGCTTTGAGGGCACGATCGATATCGGCACGGCGGGCAGCATCACCCTGCTCTTGCAGTGCCTCATACCCGCGGCGCTCTTCGCGGATCGTACGACGAAGGTGCGAATAACGGGTGGCACGGACGTGAGCTGGTCACCGCCCATGGAGGTTTACACGCACGTCTTCCTGCCGGCGCTCCGCGAGCTGGGCTGCGAGCTGCAGCTGGATCTGAAACGGCGGGGCTATTATCCCAAAGGCGGCGGGCTGGTCGATCTTACCGTGACTCCTGCCCGGCGGCTGAAAGGGTTGGTGCTCCCGAAGCCTGAACATGCGGTTGCGGTCAAGGGCGTCTCCCATTCCTGTGGCTTGCCAGCGCACGTTGTTGACCGGCAGGCGAGGGCAGCGAAGCACGTGCTGAAGGACGCGGGGTATGATGTGGCGATAAAAACAGAGCCAGAGGAGCGAGGAACGTGGACGACGGGCAGTGGGATCACACTCTGGGCAGGTTACAAGAGCGGAAGCGCGCTGGGCGAACGTGGTAAACGTGCGGAACTGGTGGGCGAGGAAGCTGCGCGGAGCATTCTGACCGAGCTCCAGGCACTGAGTACGGTCGATGTCCACCTCGCTGATCAGCTTGTGCCTTATCTCGCGCTTGCCGCGGGTAATTCCGAGATGCGGGTACGGGAGATGACGAAGCATCTGGAGACGAACCTGTACATCACGCAGCAGTTTCTGGAGGTCAACTTCACCGTCCAGAAGGAGGAGAGGGGGGGAGGGGCGGTTCTGGTAATCCGGAAGGAGTAGCTCGATAGCTAGTTCTCACCGTTCACGAAGCTTGAATGAGATCCGGAAGCGATGTCTCGTGGATTTAAAGCGGTGACCATGCGGACTTCGATGAGCTGCTCAGCTCTGTGCAGGAAAGCCGTCCCAGGTTCGTTATTACCGACCGTTACCGGGTCGGCGGCGCCGCGGCACTCGCGCGTGAGATCATGAGGCGGCTGGGTATTCCTGCGAGTCCGATGCCGTGAGGTTACCCTTACCCAGCTCTCCACCACCTCTGTTAGCGCAGCGTACCTAACTTAATATCGCTACAGGGGCTCACTACACGTGATGGCCGAAGAAAGGGAACCATGGTTCGCGAGCGAGTGGCTCGAGAGCGATGCGAAGACGCTCGGCGTATATCTCACGCTGCTGATCCTCCGATTCCGCGTGCGGTATAGCACGGATGTCCCCCTGCTCGCACGGGACGAGAGCTTCTTGAAGGTGAGATTGAGCCCGTATCTCGCGCTGTTTCTGCATGACGAGCAGCTGGCAGAAGGTGTCGAAACGGCGAAGAAGTTCCTTAGAGCGTTCGTCGAACACACTGAGTTCCCTGATTACGAGCAGGTTCTGGACGCGATCGAGTTGGATTACTATGATCGGTTCAAAGAGGTGTACCTGCGGCACGTGAACCCTGAAGCACTCACCGGCACGCTCGCTCAGCGCGATACCGTCCCGCTTCTCCGGGTATTTTTGGAAGATGTCGCCGCGAACAGATTTGCCCGGGGGCGGATGACGGGCGCCGGGAGCGGTATCTTACTCACGCCGGTTAGCGATCTGCTGGACTTTTACCAGCTCACGGAAGAGGAGGTCCGCGAGTTCATGAAGTTCCTGCGGCTCGCGGGCATTATGTTCCTCGATGTCGTGCCCGCACCCGTGCTCGAGGAGGACTTTCTTGAGACGTTATCGTAGGCGCTCTGCAGGCTCATTCTTCTGCAGCACGAAGAAGACTGAAGCGTACCGTTCCGGGCTCCGCTTGACCATCTCGACCTCGCGTTCTTCGGCAGCCAGCACGGCGAGCGCCTGGGGATCACCGGCATAGCGTCCACGAAGCTCCCGGATCCGGTCCTCCAATGGTGCGTAGTACTCCCGCCACCACGTCGCCGCGGCGACGATGAAATGGCCGAGGAGCACATAGCCGCAGGTTTCTATCACCCTCAATTTCGGTGGTAAATTGTCGAGCTCATCATGGACGACCATGAGCCCGTGTGGTTTGATCAGCCGCCGCCACTCCCTGAGACCGCGTTCAAAGCCGATGATCGCGATGGAGCCCTCGGCCCAGATGAGATCGAACGTGTTATCCGGGAACTCCAGCGCGAACAAAGAGCAGTGGAGCGCCTTCACGCGGTCCGCGCATCCAG
>CAYYNW010000072.1:0-7320 GCA_964473145.1 uncultured Halobacteria archaeon | reverse complement strand
AATCTCCTTCTCCGGGCAGTCCAGATCAACTTTAAGCCCTTGAAATTGGTTCAAAATCAGATAACCCAGTTCTGCAGCCTTTTCCGGTGAAGTAAACTTATGACTACCCACTCGTTTCACCCGAACCGCGAAGGTGCGCGCATCATGAATTCCTCCGTTATCGCAAAACGATAGGATGAAGGAATTGAGCTCTTCAAGCTTGCAGTGTTCACAGGACGAGAAAGAAACGACACCAAAGACCTTCTTCAACTTCTCCGGATCCACCGCTCCTTCTACCCAGATTCTTCCCCCGTCCCGTCGCACGTGGCATCCTGGCAGAACTTCCCGTATATTAGAGATCAGCACATTCTCCCACCGCCTGCGTACGGTCTCGGACTTCAAAAAGATCTCGGAATATCTCACAAGGAACATCTGCTACTCATCCTACCGACAAGCCATGCTCCTCCGCAATAGCTTTAAATGCGTTCGCGAGATACGTAATTTGAGACCAGGACAACCCGTAGGTATTCAATTTGAACTCTCTTGTCGCCCCGGGAAATATCCCGGTTATCTTCCGCTTCGTGAGCTCGTCGTAGAGGAAATACCCTCTCCTTGCGTGCGTATTCGCAATCCGATCGAATGACCCGGTGGTATCCACCTTGGTCAGGGTATGCTTTCTCGGCAGCTCGGAGGAGACCTGATTCCCTTCTATCTCCAGAAACTGAGCGATGAAAAAGGTGGATCGTTCAAGCTCTTCATTCCAATGTCTCACCCGCTCTTTTACCGTGGGGAAGGACGCCATCATCGCCACCAGGGGCGCACCCATCACGGTGCAGCCGAGCAGATAGGGCTCTTTAATGCCAAATTGTCGTCCGGTAACATCTCCCTTCAACTTGGTCGTCGCAAAGACCCTCGCCGCAGATTCTTTCGTTGTTGCGAGCACGCCAGTCGGTGCAGGAGCGGCCATTGATTTATGTCCCGAGCCCACCACGAAATCCGCACCGATTTTCTTTCCGTCAACAGGCATTACTCCAACGGTGTATGCACCATTGTATAAGAACGGGATCCCATATTCTTTGCATACTCTCCCAATGCCATAAACATCGTGCTCATTCCCGAGCATATAATCGAAATGCGAGATCGCTATTAATTTTGGCATGGTTCCTGTCTGTTCATTCACTTCCTCTATCTTCTTCGCGGTATTCTCACCGGTGATGATGTTCTGCTCATTCAAAGGAACCTCTTTCCATATCGCACCTACGGATTCTATGGCGAGGCAGAGCGAATAGTGTGCCAATGAGGAGACCAGAGCAATGTCACCTTTCTCAAGTAGTGCAGTAGCAACAATCTGGAACCCATTGCGGGCGCCCCGTACCACGCGAGCAACATCCATGCCCACAAATTCCGCCAGTTCTTCTATAAATTCCGCGATTGGCGGTCTCTTGATGTAATCAAGTCTAAAGGGCTTGAAGCAGTAGTCACAGGTGGAGTAGCCATCCCCATAGGCAATTAGCGCCTTCCGCGCCTCCACGGTGAGTCTTCCGGCCGCCTGGATAGGGTCAATATTGATGAACTCTTCCTCCTTCGTTCGCAGCTCAAGTTTATCCGTGATATATTTCAGCTTCCTGCCCCCGCGTTCGTCTACCATGGCCTGTAGCTCATCCGCGATATGATCGAATTTCGTTCGCTGCTCTTCACTCAGGTGATGTTCTGGTGCAGTCTCTCGGAGGATCTCGCGCAGATCCTCGAGGTAAAACAGCGCTCTGTATATATTCTCAATCATCTCAACCACCATGCTTGACCCATATTATCTTTAGTTCATCAGCATTCCGCACCATCTCATCTTCAGGCACGATCGCGCCATTCTTGGCGATGATCACCTCAACGGGATTGATGCGGAGTTCTTCTAAAAGACCCTCAATTGGCATCTCGGCTATCTCCATCGCTTTTACTCTCCCGTCTGGATAGATCACCCGCACGTCAACCACCTCGTTGATTCTCAAATATGTCCAGTGCGGAGCAAGCGCGACATTTCACACAGCCTGCTTTGCTCCGTCTCCATGAGAGCCCGCGTTCCTGTATGGCTATGGCAACATCCTCATACAGCCGTTTCATTCTCGCAAACCGTGGTGGCACCAAGTTCTCCAAATCACTTCCCGGGATCGGTCTCAAGGGAGAACGAGAGGATACACCCCCAAATCCGCTAAAAGTCTGCTCCCTTCTATGATCGACTGGTCATCCTCGCCCAATCCGGCAATGATGAAACTGCTCACCTGATTCTCACCGAAGAGCTCAACTGACCTTTCCCACGCCTCTCTGAACCTGCGGAGCCCGATCTTCGCCTTCGCAGGCACGACCTCCCGCAATACCTTCTCATCAAAGCTTTCTATATGCACTCCCACCGTATCCACACCACTTGCAACCAACTCCTCAAGGTACCGAAGCTCATCAGGAGGTTCGAACTGTGCATGGATTGGAAGTCCAGTCCGATCCTTAATCGCCGAGGCGCATTTGCAGAGCACCTTGATGCCCTTGTCCGCTCCCTTCATCGTTCCTATAGTGAGCGTTACATGGGTCACCTCATCAAGCCTCTTTGCGGCATCCGCAACCTCAGCAAGCTCTTCTGGCCTTTTTACTGCTGCCGTTGACCCTTTCTTACGGGAGAGCGCAATCCCACAGAATTTACACCTCTCTGGCGTATTCCAATAGATGCAGGTTTGTACCGGGGTGCTCGCGAGGCAATCCGTGCCATGGAGGAGCGCGATATGATTGTAAGGTGCTCCATCCCTTGTTCTGAGCCCGTAAAACTTGGGTACCGGAGAGGTAACTTCTATAAGTGGCTTACCGTCTCGTTTTAAGATACCCTTCTCACCCTCGAACTCAACACTATACGGGGAGTTTTCAACAAACATGCTCGTTGTGGGGACATTTGCGACCGTATCCTCAAATGCAACTATCTTCGCTCCTGCTGGCCCTGCACCGCCTATCCGTCCTTTATCCCCTTTTACAACTCTTATTCCCTCGCTTTGGAGGTCCACTTTCAGGTACTTGAGTTCCATCTCATCCTCCGATAGTCTCCACAATCCGCACATTCAGGGTCACTTTGAACCGCTATTTCATCAAACTTCGCATGTAATCCATCCCAAATCAAGAGTCTTCCTGCAAGAAGCTCGCCAATCCCCGTGATATACTTTATTACTTCTGTTGCCTGGATCAGCCCGATAACGCCAGGCGTGACTCCAATCACGGGGAAAGTTTCTGGCGGCGGTGCTTCGGGAAATATGCACCTCAAGCAAGCGGTCTTTCCAGGGATTATCGTGGTAACCTGCCCATCGAGCCCGTAAATTGCTCCATGGAAGAATGGTATATTCTTCGTCAACGCAGTTCTATTTAATAGATACCTTGTAGGGAAATTATCCATCGCATCGACGATCAAATCAGCATCATTGACCAGATCAATGGCATTGTTCTCATCTATCGTTTCTGATAGAGCTTCCACTTCAATATCCCGATTTACCCCTTTGAGCTTCTCTTCAGCTGATTTTGCCTTTCTCTTACCCACATCATTATCCCAGTGCAATATCTGCCTGTTCAGATTGCTTAATTCTACAACATCTTTATCCACTATTCTTATTCGGCCGACCCCAGCAACCGCCAGATAGAGGGATATAGGAGAGCCGAGGCCTCCAGCACCAGCGATAAAGACCTTTGCGTTCTTCAGTTTATCCTGTGATTCTTCTCCGAACATCAGAATCTGCCGGTTATATCTTTCCTGTTCTTTATCCGTTAGCATTTTTCCTCTTCAATTTCTCAGCTATCCTTTGCTTCAGCCTTTCCAGTTTTTCCACTGATTGCTTCATCTCAACAGGCCCGATAGCGGCCTAATCGTCTCTTGACGCCCATTTTCGTGCGCGCGGTCACCACCAATGGTTTATAACATATTTCCCGAGCCTTTTAGCAAGCGCCATGATCGTCAGCATCGGTGGTGCGCCCGGAGCTTCAGGGAGAACACTGGCATCCGCGACGAAAAGCCCCTCGAGTTCAGTCTCGAGGTTTGAATTCACGACTTTCCCGATGGCTGCTGTCCCTCCAGGATGTCCGCCTCGAACTGGCGTGGTACTTATGCTCTTCGGCTTGGCACCTGCACGTTCTAAGATTTCAGTAGCTCTGATTGCCCCTTCCAGTAGCGCAACTGAGTCATTATCTGTTATATACTTCTCAATAGTTCCATCTGCATGCACAACACCACTCGCCTCATCCTTTATCTTCACCATGAGTCCGATGAGGTCGTTTTCACTCACATCATACCCTTTGCGCTGTACACTATCCACGGAACGGCGGGCAAAATGTGGGGAGAGTATAAAATGGTTGAAGGAAGTATCTGCGATCAAGGCTTGCATCGTACCTTCTTCATTGAAGTTTATGCCCGTTATAACACCGGCCACCGTTATATACGGATCGATGAAGAGGTTTATACCCACTTCATCCGAAGTGAACCCACTGGCGAGTAATATCTTCGGCGTTTCAAGAGCTCCAGCCGCTAAGATCACCATGTTGCATGTGAACTCTCTCCCGTTTGCCGATACTCCAACCGCTCTACCGTCTTCTATCAGGACCTTCTCAACTTTGGTGTTCGGCACGATCTTTACCCCTTTGCTCTCTACCTCCGCCAACCACTGTAGCGCGGTCCACTTCGCACCTGAAGGACAACCAGCAACGCACTTACCACACGGCTTACGCTTGCAGGGCAGGCACTTCTCGAAATCTATCACCTTGGGCATGGGCACAGCCTTGTAACCAAGCTCTGCACTGGCATCCACGAGCTTCTTCGTCCCTGCCCCGTAGCACGCCTCCGGCACGGGCGTTATCCCTAGTTCTCGTTCTAACGCGCTAAACTCCCCTTCCAGACCAATTCCACGTGATTTCAGCTCGTTCTCCAGACTGCGGGGCCCGTTGCCAGCGGTTACGAGCGTCGTCCCACCAATGCCGAGCGCTCTCGCGATTTCGATCCCCTGTGGCGATACTAGTCTGTCATAGTACGTCAGGGCATCTTCACTCTTCACCGATGGACCGGCTTCTAACACTGCAACCTCTTTGCCCATGCCACGCTCAGCCAATTCCTTTGCTACCACACTACCTCCTGCACCGGAACCCACTATAATTACATCCGCTCCCCTTTTCACTCAATTCACTCCATTATACTTAATGCAGCAAATGGACATGCGGCTATACAGGCACCGCACTGGATACACTGTGCTCCGTCCAGTCTCACGCGCCAATCATGGTCAAAACTGAACACCTCCGCGGGGCAGATAGCGACACAGGCGCCACACTGGCCGCATCGTTTCTCATCAAGGAGGATAGGGGCGGGTAAGAGAACCACCTCCACGCCTCTCGATCTGAATAATGCTACAACCTTTTCACATTTATCATCTGAAACATCCAAAACAGTTTCTCCCCCCATTGGACTGACATTTGCACGGACGATGTTTATCATAGCATTCGTCTCAAGGATCACTTTTGCGATATGGGGCTCTTTGCTCGTAACAGAAGAATAGCGTAATAATACCTTCATTGCCTTCTCCTCACCCCAAGTAATTTGTTTATCAGCTCGCTTGTTACCAGTCCACGAACTTTGCCACTACGGTCTATGACGGGTAGTGCGGATATATTATATCGTTCCATCTTCCTGATGACGATTGCGAGCGGCTCATCGGGATCAGTAGTGATCACGTTCCTCGTCATAATCTCCTTCAATCGTGAATAGCTATTAGCCACTGCCTTTGAGATGTCCCATGCAGTCACAATCCCCACCAGCTTCTCCTCATCAGATAAGACCGGTAGATGCGTGAATTGCCCTTCTATCATCACCTGTGCAGCCTCTTCAATGGACGCAGCCTCGTTAATCGTGACGACCCGGTCACCGCTTATCATCACATCTTTCACCAAAGGCAGCTCGTTCGTCTGTTTCATCGGCTTGAAGACCGTAGCTCCCGGCAACCGCTCGGCCGGCGGCGTGAGCATGAATCCTCCCTTATCAATCCATGCTTTCAACTCTTCTGCCACTTTCTTTGCCATGAAGTAACTTGAGAGGGGCGAGGTGCGTACCTCTTTGCCGTTGATCTCGATGCTTCCCGATTTGAGCTCTTCATAGGAGACTTTTCTCAATACCGGCCGAGACCTTCGGGCCACACCGTAGTCGAGCACCTCGGTGATGATCTCCGCATCGCTAATGCCCGTCTTCCTCGCAATCCCTTCGTTCAGCACCGGTATGGGGATCCCGAGGCCCACGTAGAGCGTCGTGCCGTATTTGTGGAAGATGGCAGCTCTGAGAAATTCCGTGCTCATCTTCTTGAGATTCCCTTGCACCATTATCGTCCCGAAATGGTTAACCGGCTCATGCTGCGTGCCCTCACCAATGATATACCCTGGTGCACCACAGAGAAAGATCCGCGATCCTATGCCAATGGTCTCGTAATCAGGATCGTTGAAGAGCGGTGAAAGACTCCCAGCCCCAGAAAAGGTGGCATTTCGGTAGTTCGGCAGAAGTGTACCCATATATGTATATAATGTTCTATCTGTGGAGTTGGTCGCTACCCGGTACCGTTGATAGGCATTCCGCGGATTGAGCATGGTCGCCTGATTCAAATCCTCGAGGGTAATGGTGGTCTCTATCTCCTTCCGGGGATAGCAGTCTGTGCCATATGCGGTAGCTCTCAGCTCGACGGGCTTTCCGGACGCTAAATCCTCGATCACATGAGCGCCACCGTATTCCATTCCCCTGCTCTCGGACAGTTGCGTCGCCCCAAGGTAGGCATCTACCGCCGCCACCCCCGTGTAAGCCTCGACATCGTTTAGCCAGACCTTTTGCATCTTTATCGGAGGGTCCGCATGCCCGAAGTTCAAGAAAACGCCGGACGAGCACATCGCACCGAAGGTTCCGGTGGTGACGACATCTACCTCCCTCGCCGCTTCTTCCGGCCCCAATTCTTTCACCAGCTCTGTCATCCTATCTGCTGTCACGACGGAGACGCTACCATCCCGTATCCGTTCATTGATCTCCGTGAAAGTCTTCTCACCCATAGCACACCACCATAATATTAACAATTGTTAAGTACGGGAGTATATAAAGCTTTTACACCGCTCGCGGAGGTGCTCGCATCATGCCGTCCGAGAAGATCATTCCTCCCCAGCAGGCGATTCAGGGGGGATAACGGTGTCGGTGGCACGAGCTGCAACGCATCCACCACCTCAAAATGGTCGTCAAAATACTTTTTATGTAGGTGTCCTAACGAGAAAAGCAGAGAACGAGGAGGTTATGAGTTAGGTCGTTTCCCCCGA
>CAYYNW010000071.1:0-7442 GCA_964473145.1 uncultured Halobacteria archaeon | reverse complement strand
TTATAGATCACGCATGACGGATTATCTAAAAGGCGCGTCGTCATATTCAAACTTGGAAGAGGGTTGAGAGACGCGGTAGTCAGGGATCAGTGATCTGGAATAAGGCGGCTTCATGATCGCCAATCCCGCTCCGGTCCCTCGCTGCTCAAGTCCACCTTGTAGAAGAGCTCGAAGACCCTCGCCTACGGGCTCGCATTCCGCCCGAGAGTGGGGCTGCTAACCTTGAAAAGAGCATCTCAGCGCTCCATTCGGTTGAAGCAATCGAAAACAAGGAGCAATTGGCTCAGGAAAGAATAGATGCTTTTATATACTCATTCCTCCTTCTAACTATTACGTATGGAAGTCGTTAAAGGTGCATTCCCGGAGATTTGGGGAGAACGCCCGAGATTCTCCAAAAAGGTTAAGGATATTATTATCTATTTGACGCTTTCCATGAAGTACTTACCGCTGGTCCAACTTACGGCATTAATATATTTATCGGAGTTCTATTCACTCTATCAAGAAAAAAGGAGATTAACAGATGCCAAATTCTATAAATATTATTATGGCCCCTGGAGTCCTGACATTGAGTACACGGGTACGGTGATAGCGGGAGAAGAGATATTAATGGTAGAGAAAGAAACACAGGGAGGCTACCCTGGTATCCTTTTTGAACCCAATATGGAAAAGCCACCTGTTATTTGTCCTTCTCTTTCCAATGATGAATTCGATATACTATCAGATGTTGTCAATGATTGGAAATATGTGCCTCATGCAGTTCTACTAAAATTATGTAAATCTACACCGCTATTCTTGGATGCCGAATTTGGAGAGGAATTAAAAATCGAAAAATTACTTGAAAAAAGAACCCCTCACATCTTAGGTTACGAAGTTCTTGTTATAAAAGAGGAAGAAGGTTGCTATTTTGTGGAATGCCCATCACTACCGGGGTGCGTATCGCAGGGGAAAACGGAAGAAAAAACGATGAGAAATATAAAAAATGCGATAATAGCTTATATTGAATGTATAATCAAATGTGATAATAAAGATGGCAAAATTATCTCGTAAAACATCAGCACAAAAACTTATTAAGCTCATCCAAAATGAAGATTGGCGGCACTCCACCACAAAAGGTAGGGAATGCACGTTCATCCGCGGTTGCGACCCCAAAACTATTATAATGGTCACATTGACGGATGAGGTTAGCGTCGGGGTGTTAAATAAGGCTATAAAAACAAAGGCGACTATAACAGGTAGATCGAGAGATGAGATTATCGCAGAATTGAAATAATAAATTCTTTTTTGAGGTTTTAGTTCTTGACTAAGTTACTAGCATCGTGATGGGTGGCCTAAGTAAATTATAGATGGCACAATACTTCTCGGACTATGATCTCTTGGAGAGCGTGGGGTATCACGTTGTGGGTGCGCATCCATTGAAGACGCGTATGGTCGCGGATGCGAATGTTAAGACGGACAAGCACAATGCGAAAACCTTGGGGAGGGGGAGTCAGACCGCGATTTTTTGATGAGAGCTACCCAAGGACGAACTGAGGGGCCAATCATCGATGCAATCTCACCCTGGCGATCACCATTGAACTCTTCATCAACTTCGTTGCTTTCAGCGGTGGCTTTATAGCGCCAAAAGTAACTTTTAGCAACTATGCGAATCGTAGGCCTCACTGGCGGCGTGGCAAGTGGCAAATCGCTCGTGCTTCAGCAGTTCATGAAGCTCGGCGCGTACGGGATTGACTGCGACGTGCTGAGCCGCGAGGCGGTCATACCCTGCTCAGATGCCTGGTGGGCGATCGTGCGCCGGTTCGGCACCGCTATCCTGAAACAAGATCTGGAGCTGGACCGTCCGAAGTTGCGGAAGATCGTCTTCAACGACGCGGCGCTGCGAACGGCGCTCGAGCGGATTATCCAGCCCAAAGTGACCCGGAAGATGAAGGATCGAATCGCGGCGATCGAGGAGCTAGCAGCGGCGGATCCGAAGGCGATCGTGGTGGTTGACGTCCCGCTCTTGATCGAAACGGGCATGCAGGACGAGTTTGAGACCATCATCGTGGTCTACGTGAGCGAGGCGACGCAGATCCGCCGGGTGATGGAACGAGATGGTCTCTCACAAGAAGAGGCGCAGAAGATGGTGGCACTGCAACTGCCGCTGAAGGCGAAACTTCCTTATGCCGATTTTATAATCTCGAACGAAGGTAGTCCGGAAGCGACCGAGCAGCAGGTACGGAAGATCTTTACCGCGCTCGTGACCTGAACTGAACCGTAGCGCGCCGGCTCACCAGCGGTCCACGCCGATCTCTTGTAGCACAAAGAGATCGATATCATCCGCCAGATCGGCGAATCGGTCCTTAAATTCGCGGACCTTCGCCCGTTTCTCCTTCCCGATTTCCGCTTTCCTCAGCTTATCTGCGAGCTCAACCTTCTTATGGAAGATCGCATCAATGAAGCAGAAGATACTCGACCGGCGGATGCGGAACTCGCGTAACGCATCCATGATGTCCTCGCCCCGTTTATACCGGGCATGTATAGCATCAAACTCCTTGAAAATCGCATCACTTTCCTGGTAAAAGCTGTCCAGGGTCTTCAAGAATACTTCAGAGACTTCCTTCTCTTCTGCCATTGCCCTACTCTAAGGTCTGCGATCACGGCATTTAAAGCTTGTGATGATGCCGCCGTTCCCGGCCGTCACGCGCAGGAATCAAGCCCGGTCGAGTGCTTCGACCTCGCGCACCTCGACCGCAGCGCCCTTTCGTGAGGCGACCATCTCCCAGCCGCTCATCTTCGCGCGACCCACCCCCCATGCCCTGGGGCCGACGAAGATCACCTCGTCATTCACCCGTATAGCGTCATCCGCGTCAACAACGCCCGGTGCCAGGATCGACCCCTTCGGGATGAAGTCGTCGATACGGACCGTGTAGCCGGAACTGAGCTCCTGAATGCGCCGCGCGCCCGCCAGTGTGAGCACGAGCAGGCCGTAGTCGGGCACGAGCCGCGCGAGGACGCTACCGTCGACGCGCAGCTCATGTGCCGGGAACTTACCGGTGATCTTCAGCCGTTCACTTTCACCGCGATGCAGCAACTCACTGCCCGCTTCGAGCCCGAACTGGTAGTCCGCCATCGCCCTGATGGTGCTCGCTCGCTGCTCAAAGCCAGGTAAGCGCTTCTCACCACCGCACAGGGTAGCTAGTTGCTCGTTCAACCGGCCCAGTGCCTCCGGGGAGGTCTCACGCTCGCCTGCCGCGCAGGTAAACTCCACATCAAGGTTCAGCTCCGCGGCAACCGCTGAGCAGAGCTCGCGGTACGGGCCGGTCAGATGCGCGACGATCCCGTCGTAGTTACTCGCATGACGCGCGAGGTACGTACGCAAGCACGAGGCAACCCATGCTCGTTCTTCCGCATCCCAGTAGCCCGTCACGGGAATATCGTAAAAGGCCGCCGGGTACACGAGCTCCAGCTCACGCGGCACGACGCCAAGCGGCGAGGTGAGCATCACCTCGTGGATATCTCCCCGGTACTGCTCGATCGCCTCGATGAACTTCGTATGTGAGGGCGAGATCGAATAGGGCTTCCGGGCAGAGCAGGGCATGAGCAGCAAGATCCGCCGCTCAGGAGGTGCATACCTCTCCGTAACGCGGCGCGCGAACCGCTTCACCTCGATCCGCCACAAGGATTCCATCGTATTTATCATCATGCCGTGATTGCGGGCAACTGGCGTGCGCTTCTCGCAGTACTCTTCCTCTTCGCGATCCAGAATCCGTAACGCCGCGGTCGTGAAGGCCGAGGATCGCACCTTCAGCTCCACGTACTCGCGCAGGCTGCCCGCGCGGATATACGCTCGAATCTTCCGTACCTCCTTCTCCAGCAGAATCGTATTGTGCTGCGCCAGTAACGCGGCCCGCTCCTTGTGCTCCGACTCACGTAACTCGTCAGGCGTGCACGAGGTGCAGACGCGGCAGGTGCACGGGAACTCCTCCAGATCGCTGAGCTCTAACGTGCCTTCCTCCGTCTGGTAAATGCCCTGATAGCCGCTGAGCACGGCGTTCGTGTCGTCAAGAAGATCACCGCCCAGGTAGATCAGGAGCGCGGCATTCTCCGCCGTCGCGATCGCGGGCACCCACAGTGCCACATCGGGCGGGATCGCCTCCCGTGCTGCGATAATGCGGCGGACAAACTCACGCGGGCTGTACAGCAGCGCCGACGCATAGGAGAGCACGAAGCAATCGACGTGGAGCGAAGGGATCGCTCCGTTCATACTGGAGAAAAGCGGGTGCACGTCAGGCAGCAGGACCGCGGCACGCGGTACGTCCCACGTCTCTTGCTGGCAGAACTCGCGGAAGTTCGCAGCTTCTACCGAGCGCACGTCAACGCCTTCTTCACCGTTCAGCAAAGCTTCAACGTGGAAGACCGCAGGGGTCTGGGTCTTTTTTACTTCCGGGGGTGACAGTAAGCCGATTCGTGCCGGGCCGTCGCGCTTCCTCACTTCGTAGTATTTGCTCATCGTGCAATTCTTTAAAAAAAGTATGAGCGCTTTTGAAGCTTCAATTTCGAAGTTTACCGCCGTACTCACCAAAAGAGCAAACAGGGAAATGATCATGTAGGGTATGAGGCAGGGGTGATGCTCGAAGGGATGTGGTCTGCGTAAGCCAATAACCATCTCAAAAAGGTTTTTGATATCCAATTGAGATGTAATAGAAGAAAGAAGAAATAAATATTAGGCTTAAATTAGAAGAACCATGGAAATAAGTTCCACGCCAAGAAGACCGGCAAGCCACATCGCCGGGGACGTGGCGCAGAGCGCTGTTGCACCTGTTTTTCAAGAGTGGGGCTGGACCGGAGACCGTATCAGTAGCGACTATGGAGAGGATTTGGATTGCACAATATTTATCGACAATCAAAGGACTGGGCTTCACTTCCGCTGCCAAGTCAAATCCCTTGGTGAAGAGAGTCACTACGTAAAAACTCTCTCGGATGGAACCTTCAGCGTCCGACTTAAGACCTCCACATGTAAAGCTTGGCTTCTGAGCTACTTCCCCGTTTTATTGGTTGTTTACGATCCAAGATCCAAGATCTCATTCTGGACAAACGCAACTATGCAGATCCGCGAAAACCTTAGTGCACTTTCGCAGCGAACTATGACCTTACGAGTAAGGAATAGGCCGTCACTTCAGGAAAGCCAGCAAGCCATTATTTGTCAAATACAGAGCTTTTACGCAGGCTTGCTCAGGCTTTCCTCTCCCACACTCGAGTGCGAGGTTTTTCCTCTTCTTATGCCCGGATATCGCGCCTTGCCTTATTACCAGGTGTATGAACTAAAGTTAGCTTCATCTCAGCTGGCGCTGAGGTCTACCCCGCGTCATATAGATTCTTTCCCTGCATGGGGCACCTCCCTTCACTCACTTCAAGGTCCGTATCTCTTAGGCTGGCGAGTTACCAGCAGCAATGAAGACCTGAAGTTTTTCTTAGAGGGCCTTAAAGAAACCCTAGGTACGGTATCTATCCCGTTGAAGTACAATGAATGGTTGTCATTTGTATGCAGTCCAATAGAGTTCACCCTTTCTGATAAAGAAAAAAAACACCACGCTTTGTGGAAACGGGCGCTTACCGACTGGTGGAGTTACGCTTATATTAACTCAAATATCGTCGCAGACCATGACTACGCATATGTGGCCCCAAATGGGTATGTAAGACAGATAGGACGACGGGCTAGGAGTTGGGAAACCTTTCACCATGTCGATCCTGTGCGAGACGTTTCTATTCAACTTTTTGCAAGTGCTTCAACGACACCAGGATATCGAGCCCAAGTTGCCGTACACCGCCAACATATGCTGGGGCAATTCCTGCCTTGGACTTGTGCCGAGTGTGAAGTTACTGACCTTCGGGCATTACTCGCGCCCTTGGAACTTGTCTTTCGTAGAGTCGAGGGTATGGTGGAAGCCCCAGAGACAGTGCTAGGTGCTATATGTACCGTCTGGTTCGAGCCGCTGAGCGGTTTATTTGGTACAGCTCGTGATTGGGAAGAATTCGCAAAGGGTTCGGTGCGTAATCGCATTGAAAACGCCGGAATCCTTTCAGAGCTACCAGGTAGAGTGGGCTCTTCTAAAGTAACAGAGCATATCCTTTCCATGTTTGGAGATTCCATGAGGGATCCGCCAGAACAGCTATTGAGCACGGAACGGCATTTCACTCCCGGGCTCCCCTTAGACCATTCTCGAAGAATGGCCTGTGTCCAACGTTTTCGCGAAGTACGCGAGGTCGATCTGAGTGTAATGAGGACAGAGTTGGCGAGGCTCAAGGAGCGTCTTCAGTCGCTCAATGAGGATTCCGTCGATGTCCAAGTGGCAAATGAAATGTTGCATGGCCACAACAATCAAATAATCGAATTGTCAGTGTCTTGGACCCCGCCTTTACGCCAGTCATCCGTCTCGTCCCATGACCGATTAATAACAACAATTTTGGAAGTATTCGATAGACTTTTGCCTCGGCGAAAGCCAAATTCCAAGCGTCACCGTGATACTTTTGACATCCTTAGATTCGAAGGAGAACTATATTTTGAAGGAGATAGGCTCTACTAACTTGTATGAAAGTGAAAACATCCAAAAAAAAGCCTTGTTCCCCATAACTGAAAAGCCTAACTCGTCAATGACCCCAACATATTCATGGCGTAACTGTTCACATGTGGCGCATCTCCCGTGCTATCATAACTACGAAAAAGCATTATCGAACATGGTTGCCACGTATCTAGGATTATCAGCACGACAGAACTAAGGCAGGTTCACCGTTCGCTCCAATTATAGTCTCTGACTAAACTTTTTAAACTTAAAGGTCCAGATAGGATCATGGGCAGAAGTGAGCTTAAGTTTCGCAGCTGATTGGATTGATGAATACCTGAGAAATATGTTTGATTTGTTTTGCCAATGACTATAGTTTGGTTGCCCAGTAGGCTACGTGCGAACACCGAGGACGTTCATCGTAGCTAGGCGCACCGTAAGGAAGTTTTCGGCAAAGAAGGCTAAAGCCACCTGCTCTAGGTAATAAGCGACTTTACTGGGCATTGGTGATTTGTCGAGTAGAGCTCATAGCCTACCTCCTGGTGGAGTACTGGCTCCGAGGTGACTATGAGCCCCCTCACAGAACCGGACGTGAGGTTTTCCCTCATCCGGCTCTTCAGGAGCACATCCTCTGCGTTTGGATAGGGCATAGAAATGATAGATCTTCGGCTTTGGCAGCGGATTGCGCGCGAGAAACTGGTTAAATTGGCTCCAGTTGTAGCTCTTCTTCTGACTTCTCCGGTTTATCCACTTAAAGACGAGACCAACCGTCTGATGATGATATCTCTGTAATCCCTTGATATTGCCGCTTATACCGTAGTACTGGTAATGGCCAACCAGCTTTTGCTCGAGCAATGGCCACCACGCCTTCAGTTTTACGCGGTTTCGAATTCCTTTTAGCCA
>CAYYNW010000070.1:0-7529 GCA_964473145.1 uncultured Halobacteria archaeon | reverse complement strand
CGTTATCGGCACAGCATTAGTACCGCTCGTCACGCCACCTGGCATCGTCGCACTGATCGGGCTGCTGAGCATTGTCGCGATAGGTACAATTGCACGAAAGAATAAGAAGAGGTAACTTTTTTTTAAGCCTCTTCTCTTTTCCCTTTTTTTTTGATTCTGGTACTTCTCCCAGTTTAGGAAAGCAGAAGTTACCGAAACCGGACCCAATTATGCGGAAAGTGGACGTGGCGACGGGCTGCAGTCTCGTGAACGAGCGCTGAGGGTTACCGTAGCTTAAAGATAGTTAAATAGACCACTTCCTTACGTGCTAGTGAGGAGAATAGATGAAGATCATTTTTGCCGCACTGATACGAGAGGAACAAGAAGGCGGCTATTCAGTAGTGTGTCCTGAGTTAGGGTTGCGAGTCAGGGCGAAACGATCGCTGAGGCGAAGAGGCACATCGTGGAGGCGGTTGAGTTATACTTCGAATCCGCGAAGGACCTCGGCATTTTGGATGAGGTGCTAGAAGAAGCGGGTATTGATACGAGGGTGAAGGAAGAAGCGATCGTGCTGGGTGAATACGTCACTACGCCCCTCCAAGCGTGTGTAGAATGAAATTGCCACTTCTCTCGGCCAAGGAGATTATCAGAGCGCTCGAAAAAAGCTGGTTTTAGGGTCATCAGGCAGAAGGGAAGTCATATATCACTCTTCAAAAGGAGCGATACCAAGACCTATCTGGTAGTGGTCCCCAACAAACCAGAAGTGAAGCGAGGGACTCTGCTCAGCATCCATCCTCAAGCAAGCTGGGATGAGTAAGGATGACTTCTTCAGCTTATTGAACTAACCGGTGCTACACGGGAAGCCGTAACTGTCCGTGAAGTCCGCTGCCAGCTTGGCATGAGCGGGATCGGACTTGTCTTATCGACTTTGTGCTCGTCTCAGTGATCGAGTACATCATGCCAACGGAGGGCGCCGATGTGAGCAGAGCGGAAATGAAGTGGGATTTAAGGCAAAGTCAAAGTTTCGAGAAGGGCTGCAGAAGACGATCGAATTCGGTGCAAATCGAGCGAACGAGTCCGAGTTGCGGATCGGATTCAGCGAACGTTTTCCCGGCATACGATTCGACGAACGCCCGCTCGTCTGCTCGGCGATGAACTCGTTCAGCACGTCATCGGAGATATCGGCCTCAGCCGCGTGAATGCGAGAGTGCGCACCCGGCCTGCGCGAGCGTCGTGATTACCCTACCTGAATGAAGATACGAGACGAGATCGCTTAAGATGGGTTCCTGAGTAGAATAGATGCGATTCTCGGCCTGTATGCACCAGCAAGCTTATTACTTCGTCGAGTAGAGCTCATAGCCTACCTCTTGTTGGAGTAGTGGCTCCGAGGTGACTATGAACCCCCTCACAGAACCGGACGTGAGGATTTCCCTCATCCGGCTCTTCAGGAGTACATCCTCTGCGTTTGGATAGGGCATAGAAATGATAGATCTTCGGCTTTGGCAATGGATTGCGCGCGAGAAACTGGTTAAATTGACACCAGTTGTAGCTCTTCTTCTGACTCCTCCGGTTTATCCACTTAAAGGCGAGACCAACCGTATGATGGTAATATCTCTGTAATCCCTTAATATTGCCGCTTATACCGTAGTACTGGTAATGGCCAACCAGCTTTTGCACGAGCAATGACCACCATACCGTCAATTTTACGCGGTTTCGAGTGCCTTTTAGCCACTGATTCATGACTTTCATCTTTTGCCTGAACTTCTTACTTGCGGTCTTCCGTCCTACTTTAAATCCGCCATTTCTGTCTTTGTCGCAGTAGAGCGTAAACCCGAGGAAGTCAAAGGTTGCACACTTCTTACCCTCTTTCCTCGCTTGCTGACATGCAGAGCGGCCAAATGCAATGATCCTGCTCTTCTCCTCTGAGATCTTCAGCTCAAATTTGGCCAGCCTCTGTCGTAATGCCTCACCGAATGCCTCAGCATCGCTGCTGTACTGGAAACAGACCACAAAATCATCCGCATAGCGGACAAGCTGCGCAAACCCGTCCAGCTGCTTCTTCACCTCCTGCTCGAACCAGAGGTCAAGGGCATAGTGGAGGTAGATATTCGCGAGCATCGGGCTCAGGATCCCGCCCTGTGGCGTACCTCTCTCTGTCTCCTGATAGACGCCGTCCTCCATCACCCCGGACTTCAGGAAGCGGGCGATGATCCGCAGCAAACTCGGGTCTGCTATTCGCTGGCTCAGACATTCCATCAGACATTTGTGGTCTACGGTATCGAAGAATTTCGCAATGTCCATGTCCACCACATAGTTAACCGGTTGGGTCATGATGGTGGTATCCACCATATCCAGCGCATCGTGGCAACTGCGATTGGGCCGAAATCCGTACGAGACATCACAGAAATCCGCCTCAAAGATCGCCTCAAGGATTTTCTTGAGCGCCATCTGGACTATCTTGTCCTCGATAGCGGGGATTCCCAGTGGCCTTCGTTCTCCATTCGGTTTCGGGATATAGACTCGCTTGACTGGCTGTGGTCGGTACTGCTTCGCCTTCAGTCTCGCTACCAGATCGCCAATGTTCTCATCTAACTTCGCTTCATATTCTCGTACTGTTACCCCATCAATGCCGGGAGCTTTGTCCCTCTTTAACTCCCAAAAGCATACCGTAAGAAAATCCGCCGTGAGTAAGTGCGCTAATGACGTAAACTTACACGTTGGATCTTCTCTGGCACGCAGAGTTATGGACCGCAGTTTTGTTGACACCCCGTGCCCATCTCTGGGTATGGGGGGTGGCTCCCCGTCGGTCCATCGCGCCCCTGCCAGCTCCTTCCCTCTGCAGGCATTACCCTGCTTCTTCGGTACTATGGGCTGGTCCGACTCCCAGAGTGCCGTCTGCACTATCTTGCCGTTTATAGGCTTGATAGGGCATACTCCCGTAAGGAGAGCACGCTGGGCCTCCCGAGTTACCATGCTATCCCTGTGATACCGTGCCACGGTCTCAGACCCCGTCGGGCTCTCATCGCCTCGCCACGTCCCGGAGCTCCCTGCTCTATTCCAAGACTGGAGATTCGGACTAACGGCGATGAGAGTGCTGCCTTCCGCCAACAAGACAGCGTCGGCCGCCGACACACTAAATATTTCGGGGCTCAATCCCTTCACTTGCGTTGCAGCCCAGTATCCCATTCCCCTGGCTTCACCACAGCCCGTTACCAGACTGGATGCAGGGTTCAGTTCTGAGGTGGTGGCTAACCGTTCCTCAGGTCGGACTTTCACCAAACTGGATAGCATGGTCTTTCTCGGCGCACCTCAAATCCTTTTTCATCTACAACAGTACGGTACAGGACGGGTATGGGCCTGAACGTGAAGGCGCGGTATGAGGATAAAGTCGTGAAGCCGTACAGGTGGTTGAGCTAGGCTAGAGAAGATGACTGAGACGCGTGAAGAAGGTGCAAAAGGATTTGGACTTGCAGTTTATCAGCAGGTAGTAGAACGGTTTCTTGCGCTTTTAGAGGAGCACTTTGGGGATCGCCTGATCTCTGTGGTGCTTTATGGTTCCGTGGCGCGTGGTGAGGCACGAGAAGAGAGCGATATTGACCTGCTCCTCATTCTGGACCGCGTATCTCCTAATTATCACCGTCGATTGGACGAGGTCTTGGTGGTGCAAGTGCGGCTGGAACGAGAGGGCGTGTACGAAGCAGTGAGTAAGGTACGTGGTAGTCCTCCTTACTTCAGCTACCTCATTCTCGCGAAAGAGGAAGCGGATGAGAACCGCTATATTTATCTGGATATGGTCGAGGATGCGAAGCTCCTTTTTGACCGAGCGGGTTTCTTTGCGAAGCGATTGCGCGCGGTGCGGAATCGGCTCGAGGAGCTCGGCTCGATGCGAGTCCAGCTGAAGGATGGGACATGGTACTGGGATCTCAAGCCCGATCTGAAAGCGGGCGAAGCCTTTGTCCTATGAACAATCGCGAGAAGGGCGAGGAGCTCATAGCGCGAGCTGAACGGATAATCGAGCGCTTCGTATATCAGCGCAGCTCAGTGAGGATCGGACCCCCTCCTTTTATGGTGAACGGAGTTATGGGAGGGCGGAAGCAGAGGAAGCTTGCCAAGGTGCTCAGTTCGTTTATCATACGGTAAACGATCTGTTGAACCGTTAAATGCCACCATCGCTGACCAACCTTCGCACGAACGTTCCCGATCTTGAACGCTTGGATTGGTTATCGGTCTGGAAGCCGTAGACCAGGACCTTGCGTTGCTTTAATCCGAAATCACGAGCGATTATATGAGCTTCTTTAATGACTGAGTCAATATCCACCTCTGAGCTCACCCAATTTACGCCGGCAGGTGTTTATCCCATCGCTTGCCAGTTCCCATTTCTGGGCGTCTGACTCTACGTCCCATGAATAATCCTTCGCAGCCACTACATTCTCTCGTTCAAATTCCTCGTAGCTCATGCCGTATTTCTTCTGGCATGACTCATCGGTCAGTTTATAGCGGATGAGTCTTCGGAGATAGTCGCGTTCGCACTGCTTCTTCTAATCGCTTGTATCGTCAGCGAACGTTTTTCGGGCATGCATACGATCAGACGAACGCCTGCTCGTCCGCGATGAACTCGTTCAGGACCGCGTTGGAGGCGATATAGATCCGGGCATTCCGGGTACCGAGCTCGTTGCGGGCGCTTGGAATTCGGACTCCACCGCAAGGGGGGCTTAACGGCATTTGACCGCGACGGCAATCTCCTCGGGTTCTACCCCGTTCATGACGTGATCACTGATTCGGTCGCAGGTGCCTTCACTTCACGCTCTTTGCGCCTGGACGAACGCAGAAGCAGAGGTGTGGTGAGCGGCTGGCTTCTTACTCTCACGGAGTTGTCCGCGCTATGGGTGGGTTCCGCGAAAATATTTTGCTCGTGAAAAGCGAAAGTTTTATATGGTCCCTCTCCCCAACCGGGTATGCAGGGCAATGGGGTGTGCGAAAGTTCATGATAAGCCGTGATCATCAGAAGGCGATTCTGAGTATCGTGCTACTGCTCAGTTTGGGTTCTGGCTTGTTGACGACGGCGAGCGCCGCGGACAAATATCTCTGGCAGCAGGTGAGTGAGGAGGGCTTTGGCGACTTGACGAACGATTACGTGCGTGCTCTGGCCAATTATACGCCGCCCGGATCCTCCACGGCATACCTCTACGCGGGCACCATCAATTATAACTTCACCCCGCCGAATGGTAGTATCCTGACTGACGGCTGTGAGGTCTGGCGTACCAACGGCACCGAAGACGCGGACGGTAAACACGTCTGGGAGCAGGTTGTGGGTCCTACGGGGACGCAGCTACGAGCGGGTTTCCGTGAAGGTTGCAGTGAGGTCAGATGGATGCAAGTGATCCCGAGCGCGAGCGGGAATCTCCTCTGGGTTGGAACCACCAATCCGTTCGTCGGCTGTGAGATCTGGGTAACCAACGGCACGGCCTGGAAACGCGCGAATTTGCCCGGGTTTACGAATAATCGTAATAATACCGCTGCCCGCGGCGTGGCTATCTTCAATACCACCCTGTTTGTGGGCACGCTGAACCCAAACGAGGGCGCTGGCGTCTGGCGCTACAACCGATCGCTCGACACCGTCGATTTTGCCACCCTGGATACTGCGGCAAATCGCACTAAGTGGGAGCAGGTTAACGAGCCCGGCTTCGGCGAGCCCGAGATCAATACCGGTGTAGGCGTGCTGGAAACGTTCGGAGCGTCACCTGAGTATCTCTATGCCGGCACGTGGAACGGTACCCTGGAACAGCTGTTAGACGCCATTGCTGCGGGCTGGGACTTTGAAGCTCTGGCTGGCTCGCAGGTCTGGCGCACCAATGGCACGGTAAACGGAGCAGGGCCGCAAGTGATTTGGGAGCAAGTCGATACAGGCGGCTTTGGCAATACTTACAACGGCGGCATACTCTCGAGTATCGTCTTTAACGGCAGCCTCTACATGGGCACCATGAATTTTGAGAACGGGGCAGAAATCTGGCGCACGAGTAACGGCCTCGCCTGGGAACAGGTTACAGGCAGTGGATTCATGGATAGCGCGGCGGGCTTCAAGGCATTTGGCAATGGGTATATGTGGTGCATGTTCAACTATAGTGGCATGCTCTTCATCGGGACCCTGAATCCGATCCTCGGCTGCCAGGTCTGGCGGAGTGCCAGCGGCGATGCCGGAACGTTCGAGCAGGTGAATGTGAACGGGATGAACGAGGAGCGGACGATCCCTCTCGCTAACCTCGCGGGCTTCCCGGTGATGGGCATTGACCAGTACGGTGTCCGCTCGTTCGCCGAATATGAGGGCAACCTGTACCTGGGTACCGCGAGCTTCGGCGCTTTCCTCGATATGTACCTTAAGAATAAGATGAATATCACCTCGAACTTCTCGGACTACGTCGGCGGTGAGGTCTGGCGGACGAACCTCACGACCTACACACCGCCGGATCTGGAGGTGAACAAAGGCCTCTGGGATCCTGAGCAAGAAGAGTGGGTCAGCTCGCTGAGCACATATCTCGGCGAGACCGTACGATGCAATCTCACGATCCATCTCAACGGCACGTATAACCTCTCAAATGTCACGTTCATCGACTTCTTATCCCCGAGCTTGAAATACGTCAATAACGCCACCCTCCGGTACCCCAACGGTACGCTCGCCGCGCGCGAGCCCTGGGTGATGGAACTACCCCTATTTGGCGGGGGGACCCTGGTGCTGTGGAATCTGAGTGAGGTGGTGCTGGCGCCCTCTCAGACCCTGAGCATCGAGTATGATGCACGGCTGGTATACCCGGTAGACGATGGCCCGAATCTCAACTTCCTCGTCGCAAAAGGGCAGACCATCGAAACGGGCGATTACGGCTACGGATGGGATTGCGCGGTCGTGGATGAAGTTCCATCGGACTGCTGGTTTGAGTTTTGGGAAGACGGTTTTATCTTCAGGGTGTACAATAACCGGACGTGGGGCCAATCGGTCGTCATCTCGAACGGCGATAAGATCGTGGAACTGAGGGTGCTGAACTATACCTTGGACTGCGACGATGTCGAGCGTTTCCTGATCGGGCTGGACCTGGCGAACTTCGCGACCCTGCCTGAGATGATTATCCTCAATTACGACGACGGTAACGTGGATATGCAGGTGTGGCGTGCAGGCGGAGAAGCGCCTGATCTCACCGTCGAGAACCTCCAGCTCATCACGGGTACCGGCAGCTTCTGGCGTGAGGATCTCGGCATCAGCTGTGGCGTTTATACTTTCCATAGTTTCTTGAACGAACGCGGCATGGTCGGAGTATCGGCGCCTTGCGCGGACGGGCGCATCATGGTCGTGGTGATACGATTACTCGAGATGCTGCAGGGCTATGAGGGTGATCCGTTAGGCTTCGATATTATCAGCATCTCTGAGACTCAGAGCATTACGGTAGAATACCTCACGGATTCGACTCGGCACTTGAAAGCAGTCTTCTCTGATGACCTCCTGGGGGAGTTGAATTACGAGGTAGGGGCCGTGGATTTCGTCGCGGGATTTGGCGACGCGC
>CAYYNW010000069.1:1997-7707 GCA_964473145.1 uncultured Halobacteria archaeon | reverse complement strand
AGCCAATCGCGAGGAGCGTCATCTTCCGCAGACGGGTATACTCAGGCTGGGTGGCGCGCAATTCGAGCGTGGTAAGGATAAAGAGCGCATCGGCAATGAGCACGGGCAGTGCGTAGACGGGATTGAGATAGTAGGAGGTAGAGACCGTGAAGAACGGAATTGCGCTCAGGAGAACCGCGAGCGAGTAAAAGACGATTACGACGTCAGTCGCCCGCTTCACGCCGTAGATGCGCGCAATGCTCCGGACATTCCGCAGCGCATCGCCCTTGAGATCTGCGCTATCCTTCATCACCTCACGGCCGAAGCCCGCGAGGAACGCAATGAGTGCAAGGATCAGGAGCTCCTGGTTGATGCGACCGGGGTCAACGAGCAAGCCGCCAAAGATGAACGGGATCGCCATGGTTAACGCGATATAGAGATTGCTGACCGCGAGGTATTCCTTGATCTTGAGGTCGTACAGCACGCCAAGGACTGCGGAGCTGACGGCGAGGAGGAAGAGGAGGGGGTGCAAAAACGAGGCACAGAAGATACCAAGGAGCGTAGCAAGGATTGCAATGACGAGTGCTTCCTGCCTGCTCAGGTCACCCCGCACCAGCGGTCTGTCCAGCCTTCCGTTCGCGATATCCGATTCGAGATCACAATAATCGTTCAGGGCAAAGGTACCAGCCTGAATGAAGAGCGCGGTAAAGAACCCGAAGCTCGCGAGCCGCGAAGGAGCGAGCACGGTGAGTCCAAGGAGTTGGCTTGGCGTTAGGATCCGTCCCCCGGCGATCAGCATCCCGATGAGCACGCCCACGCCGTACATCAAGCCGTGCTCTAAGCGCGTTAACTCCCATATTGACTTCAGTTTGCAGATCATGACCCCTTTGTTTGGTGAAATAGAGCGTGCTCAAAAGAGTGACTAGTGCTCTTTGCTCGGTGTTTCTTTTTGATCAAACTTTCTTTTCAAAGAACCTTTGAGACGGAGTCGCTGGGATTCGAACCCAGGTCGCCAGGTCCGGAGCCTGACAGGATATCCTCTACCCCACGACCCCTCGCATCTGGTATATTACTACTACCGCAGCAGATAAACCTATTTTTTGACCCGGAGCACCTCAATGCCCGGCAGCGGTTTGCCCAGCAGGTAGCGGAGGAACGCACCCCCCGCAAGGCTCACATGGGCATGCTTCATCATCGCTCGCCGGTCAACCCCCACGTCGCTGATCGCGGCCGACGTGTGCCCACCGCCGAGGAGCGTAAACGCATCGGAGTTTGAGATCGCGTTAAAGATCGCGCGCGTGCCCTCGGCGAACCCCTCTTTCTCATAGAACCCTGCGGGACCTTTCATGATCACGGTGCGCGCGTTCTGGATAATCTCCGAATACTTCTCAATGGTTAGTTGCCCGATATCGTATATGGGCTGGTTCGCCTTTACCTGCTCGACCGGGATCTCCGCCCGCTTCCCGTCAAGCTCAATCGCGACATCCCAGGGATACTTGATCTTCCGGCCAGCGCGTTCCTGTATCCGCTTCGCTCTGCTTACGCTCTCCAGGAGGTTCTTGTCGACCTTCATGGGGATCATACCGTTCGCGACCATGAAGAGATTCCCGACATTCCCCGCCGTCAGGATGTAATCAACCCTGCCCGAGTCCAGGGCGTACTCAATAACGTCAAAGACCTCTTCAGGCTTCACGCCACCGAGCACATACACACAGGGGTGCTCGATGCGGTGGACCGCGCGTTCCAGTGCAACCAGCTCGCTCTCCATCAAGCGCCCTACGCCCGATACGAGAACCTTGGGAAAGCCCACGACGGATGCATGCGCACGATGGGCGACGGAGAAGGCATCGTTTATGTACAGGTCAGCCAGCGGTGCGAGCCGGCGGACAAAGATCGACTGCGCGTGCTCCTCAGGCGTCTTGTCGAGCGTCTCCTCCGCGAGCAGCCGCACGTTATCAAGCAATAAAACCTCGCCATTCTCAAGCTCTTCAATCGCCGCCCGTGCAGTGGGCCCGATGATGTCATCGACGTAGGTGACCCCGACGAGCTGATTGAGCAGTGCTGCATGCTGCTCCAGAGTGAGGAAATCGCTCCCACCGGCTCGACCCTGGTGCGCGAGGATGACCACCTTCGCGTCCTTCTCCGCCAGCTCGATGACCGTCCGGGCGTTCTCCTCGATCCGCTCCTTCATCTGCACCCGGCCGTCGATGACGACCGAGTTGACGTCCGCGCGGAAGAGGACCGTCTTGCCCTTCACCTCGAAGTCGTCCAGCGTTCTGAAGTCTTCTAACTTGTTACGCATTACCGGTGTTCACCCCTGACCTGTCTTCAAAGTCCCAGTCGCGCGATCCGTGCCACCATGTCCGCCACCCGGCAGGAGTAGCCCCACTCATTGTCGTACCACGAGAGGACCTTCACGAAACTCCCTTTGCCGCCGATCACGTTCGTGGACTCCGCGTCCACAATCGAGGAATAGCTGGAGTCGATATAATCGATGGAGACGAGCGGTTCGTACGAAATGGCGAGGATACCCTGCAGTGATGACTTCGACGACGCGGCCTCAAAGGCACTGTTCACCTCGCCCCGGGTCACATCACGCCGTAACTCAGCCACGAGATCCACAATGGAGACGTTAAAGGTTGGCACGCGAAGTGCTATCCCATCCAGCTTGCCTGCCAATGCAGGTAGGACAACTCCGATCGATGCTGCGGCTCCGGTGGTTGTAGGAATGATCGACATGGCCGCCGCGCGCGCCCTTCGCAGGTCTTTGTGCCGCCCGTCTAAAATCTTCTGGTCGTTGGTATACGAATGGACAGTTGTCATGAACCCGCGATTCAAGCCGAACTCATCATGCAAGACCTTCACCACGGGAGCGAGGCAATTGGTGGTGCAGGAGGCGAGCGAGATGATCTGATGCGCAGCGTGGTTGTACATCTCATCGTTGACGCCGGGAACGATGGTCACATCGGGGTTCTTCGCGGGCGCGGTGATGACCACCTTCTTACAACCCGCCTCGAGATGCTTCGCCGCATCCTTCCGGGCCGTGAACTCACCCGTGGATTCGACGACCAGATCGACGCCTAAATCGCCCCAGGGTAACTTCTCGAGCGCACTCTCTGCCAGTATCTTGATCTCCTGCCCGTTCACCACGAGCATGTTCTTCGCCTTATTGGCGCTCACCTCGGCCTTGAACGCGCCGTGGACGGAATCATACTTGAGGAGATGAGCCACCCATAAGGCCTCCGCGCCCCGGCTATTAATAGCCACAAACTCGATATCAGAATCGTCGCGTAGCGCTGCTCGAAAGAGAATTCGACCAATTCTTCCCCACCCATTTATCGCTACTCGTATCATGTGGTGTGGTTTGTACTCCCCCTATATATAGTTTACGTTACGTGTGCCAAAGCATTACGAGTATCGGGAGCAGGAGCACGCCCATTCCGGTGCTCCGCCGGATGCCAGCCATGATCGGGATCAGCCCGATACAGGTACCAACGAGGAGCGTGAGGAGCCCGATGAAGCCGGTAAAGAGGAAGACGAGGAGCATGAGGAAGAGCGCGATCCCGAGTAGCACTGCTCGGTACGGCAGGTTGAGGAAGTGGAGCGCGAATTGCTTCCCCAGGTATCGTGTGATGAAGTACGAGAACGGGGCCGTGATGAAGATGACGATGAGCAGGTACAGCAGCGATGCGGGCGGAAAGGTGAAGCGGTCCCAGAGGTGAAGATCCAGGAGCCGGCTGATCGCGATCGTGGTACCGCTGCGTGCGCGTGCGATGAGAAAGAGCGTTTCCAGGCAGAAAATGACGTCGGCCGTATTCACGCTGCTCAGGGTAACGATCACCTGCTCAGGGTCGCGATTCCTCCGTGCAAGCATCGCCAGCACGGTTGCGTGCGCCGTCGTGATCCCGGGCAGGAAGCTGACGAGCATGCCGAAGATTGAGCCGGAGGAGACTGATTTGAGCATGTTGATACGGTCAATCGCGGGCTCTACGATACGCTGCTCGGGGAGCTCGGGCGTATGAAGTAGCGCGAAGAGTATGGTTGATAGCCCGAATAACCCGGTCAGCGCGGGGAAGAGCAGGGTCGATTGTAGGGGGAGCGGAGCACGGTAGGGTAGGTTCAGGATCACGAGGCCGAAGATTCCCGCCAGCAGAAAGAGTGCAGAAGAGAGCAGAATGGCCTTGTACGGCTCCATCCGTTCGCTGAAGCTCTCCGTAAGAATGAGCAAGACCGAGATCGCCAGTAAGAGGTAGAACATTGAACCTCGCAGCAGCTCGTAGAGGTGTAATGACGCGAAGAGGAGATAGAAGGGAATGAAGAGGACGAAGGAGCAGATAACCGCGCCGAAGCTGCCGATCGCGGAGAGGACCGTCGCTTCGTAAGCGCGCCCTTCAAGGAGCAACTGGTGCGCGGGAAGCAGCGCGAGTGCAGTATCCGCTTCCGGCGCACCGATGAACGCGGCGGGTATAAAGTTGAGAAAGGTGTGAGCGACCGAAGCGGCGAGAATCACGGCCGCTATGAAGAGCGGTATCCACTCGGCAGGGAGCGAGGTGGTGAGCCCATGAGGTTCTGCAAGCAGGAGCGGCGTGAACGAGATGAGGATAACCGCAACGTTGTTCGGATGGAACCCGGGTACGAGCCCGGTGAGCGTGCCGAGCAGCAGCCCGAGCATCGAAGCTGCCGCGAGCAGGAGGAAGAGAAAGAGCGGTGTGTCCATCTCTATCGTTGACCGCCATCATATCATTTTCTACTGCATTCGCTGATGCAGCATAAGTAATAGTACGATAAATATATATGCTTAAAGGGTAGGTGCTATCAGGAGCACCGCATATCCAGCGATTCAGTGCAGCATCTGCTTGAACTCAGACCTTACTTAGGGGTGGTATAATATCCTGCGGCCTCCAGAATAGCCACCACGTCCTCGGTTCCAAGATCGTACCATTTCCGGTATGCATCGGCAACGGCGAATGCCCGCCCTTCCCGCACATTCAGGCAGATAATCCTGTCCGCCTCGGTACTCACGAGCTTGAGCGCACTCAGCGAGGCGGTCGGTACGGCAACGATAAGTTCACGTGGTCGCTGCAGCTTCATGGATCGCAAAGCGACGAGCATCGAGAAGCCTGATGCGAGGCCGTCATCTGCCACAATGACCTGCTTTCGTGTAAGATCAGGCAGCGGCTTCCCTTTTCGGAAGAGCTGCATTCGCCGCTCGAGTTCCGCCCGCTCCTCCGCGATACACTGCTCAATCTCCTCTTGTGTCAGGCCGAGGAGTTTGAGCAGGGGCTGATTGAAGAGGACCGTGCCGTCCCACGATAGCGCACCAAACCCCGCTTCGCGATTCCACGGGATGTGCAGCTTCCTGATCACGGCGACCTCGAGCGGTATCCGCAACTGCGTGGCGATAACCGCCGCCACGGGCACACCGCCAGCCGGGATGGCGAGGATGATCGAATCAGCACCGGTAACGCTTTTCAGCTTCGCGGCCAGCAGCGTACCTGCATGGGTGCGATCGAGGAATACGCGCGTCTTATTTCTGAGCTGAGGCTCCTCGATGAGCTTTCCAGTTACCATCGCTCGTGTGGCGCGCATCATGCCGCCTGTAGTTCCACCAATCTCCGTTTCACCGCTTCCACGTGCCCTTCGACCTTCACGTTACGCCAGATCTCCGCGATTCTCCGGTCTTTGTCAGGTAGGCAGAAATCCGGTGCGCCATCGCCCACCTTCAGCACGA
>CAYYNW010000069.1:0-1897 GCA_964473145.1 uncultured Halobacteria archaeon | reverse complement strand
GAACAGAAGATCATCGCAGTAGCACTGGCTTTCGTCGTTGGTATTGCCACGGCTGCACTGGTACAAGCGTTGGTAAAAGACCTCGTCACGCCGATCTACAGCCCGTACCTCGGGTTTTTGAACCCGGAAACGGCGATAGCAGTTGGACGCTCAAATTTCCTCGTTGGCGATTTCATTCTGAATCTGGTGAACTGGATCGCCATCCTGCTCGTGGTCTTCATAATCGCCAAGAAATTAGCAAAAACCAAGTGAGTTCGCCGATAGTAGGAGCATGCATGACAGCAGACCTAAAGCGAAGAAGTAGCCATGGTACACTTCTGCCACGCCGCTAGCGGTTACTTCGACGAACTGAGCTCCAATTTATCCTCGGCGATGTAGAGCAGCTCGTCGTTTCTTTCTAATTTCAGCTCTTTTACCGGGTTGACCTTTACCTCACTGTTCCGGACAATACCGACGGGAATCACCTCATAGCGCTGCTTGAAGAGCTCTATCACTTCGAGGAACGTCTTCCCCTCGAACTCGGCAGGGATCCGCTCCTGATGCAGGTCCATGCCCTGGATATCGAGCATCTCCTTCATGAAGGCGGCGATCTTCGGCACAAAGACCGATCGTGAGAGGAGCAGCCCGAGGAACTCGTCCGCGGAAAATGTCTGATCGACACCCGTCTTTTTCAGCGCCTGGATCACCTTCGGATCAGCGACGATACAGGTGGTATGGATGCCGGGGTTCAGTTTCTTCACGGCGATGGCAGCGAGGAGCGTCTCGGTATCCGTTCTGCCTGAGATCAAGGCGCGGAACGCGCGGGTTACGTTTGCTCGTGTAAGGTTCTCATCGTTGCTGGGATCGCCCTTAATGAAGAGTAGCTGTTTATGCTCGAGCGGGATATTATCCACCTCGGCGACGACGACGATCTGCTGTTTCGCGGCCAAGAGCTCCTTAATAGCGATCTCCAGCCTCTTGTCCCAGCCGCAGGCGATGATGTGCTGCTCCATGAAGGATCTAATGAGGTGCCGTCTTTTTAAGCTTTGCTCGACGAAGAACTCGGTGAGCGAGACTAAAAAGAGCCCCAGAACGCCGATGCCGCTGATCATGACGAAGATGGAGAGCGCCTTGCCCACCAACGTCGTAGCTACAATATCGCCATAGCCCACGGTCGCGGTCGTGGTAACGACCCAGTAGAAGGCATCGAAGAGCGATACGCCCTCAAAGCGGTGAAAGAGTACCGACGCGATGATCCAGAGGGAGAGGATATAGGTCCCGGCAAAGAGCACTATTTTACGCTCCCGGACGACCCGAGAAAGTGCACCTAAGAGACGCATTATCACTTGCAACATGGCGTAAACCTGTCCTCGCGTTCTCCAGCTCCCTTCTCCCGTACTTCATAGTCATATCCCGTTATTTAAAACTTAACCAGACTCTGGGCACGAGCTCGACTTCAAATCGGGGTATTCGCGCGGTCAGACGCTCGTCCTGCGATCCAGTTCAATTATCACACACCTGGGCGATGCGTCTTAGCACAGCTGATACGTCGATCCATGCTCGTGGACAAAGCCTTCTTCCTGCAGCTCGCGGAGTACCTGTCGCACTCGCTCTGGCTCCATCCCGAGCCATCGGATCAGATCACGTTCGGATAAGCTCACGTACTGGGTGAGCGCTCGGAGAATTTTCCCGCGCAGTTCACGATTTGAGCCTTTGAAGGGCGTCTGTTTCTGATATTGCGCGCTTCTCCGGTTTGGGTTCTGGTACCGCTGCTTCAGCATCGGCCGTAATCCATAAGCGCATAGTACCACCGACGCGGATTCGAGGTATCCAGGGTCTGCTCGACCAGGTGCAGGATCTCCCGATCCCTGACCGCGCTTTGATCGTGGAAGAAAGTATGAATGAAGACCGTGCGTAT
>CAYYNW010000068.1:0-7797 GCA_964473145.1 uncultured Halobacteria archaeon | reverse complement strand
TGCACGGTCATCCGGCGCATGAAATGGTCCACGTCGAGTCCGGAGAAGAGCTTCGGATAGCCCGCGGTGGGCAGCACGTGGTTCGCACCGGTTGCGTAATCGCCAGCCGCGACGGGCGAATACGCGCCGATAAAGATCGCGCCGGCGTTTCTTATGCGCTCTACCATCTCATCGGGCTCGCGCACCAGCAGCTCGAGGTGCTCCGGCGCGTACTCGTTCGCAAACTCGATGCACTCCTCTAACGTGTCGCCGAGCAGGATCCAGTGCTGGCGCGGCCCCTCGCTGCTCCTTCCCGCTGCTAGTTCTTGCTCCACCGCTGCGGCCAGCCGCGGGGAGTCGGTGAGCAGCACGGCCTGTGATTTCTCACCGTGCTCTGCCTGCGCAAGCATATCCGCGGCGATGAACGCTGAAGTCGCCGTCTCATCGGCGATAATGAGCACTTCCGAGGGCCCGGCGGGAAAGTCAATCTCCACACCACCTTCGCGTGCCCCGAGCTTCGCCGCGGTCACATAGATATTGCCCGGCCCCACGATCTTCTGCACCCGCGGAATCGTTGCGGTACCGATCGCGAGCGCCGCGATTGCCTGTGCACCGCCCACTTTGTAGAGCTTCGTCGCACCCGCGAGGTCCGCGGCAACCAGCGTGAGCGGATCAACTGTGCCGTCCCGTCGCGGGGGCGTGCAGACCACAATCTCGGACACACCGGCGATCCGCGCGGGAATTACGCACATCAGCGCGCTGCTGAAATACGAGCCGGGCACATACGCACCCACGAGCGCATAGGGCACGTACCGCTCACCGAGGAAGATGCCCTCGCTGAATTCGTCCAGCCACGCCTCCCGCTTCTGCCGCAGATGGAAGGTGCTGATCCTCTCGGCGGCTCGTTCGATGCAGCGTACCATGCTCGTGTCCACGAGCTCTTTGGCGGCATTAACCTCCTCAGGCTGCACCTCGAGCTCAGTCAGCCGCACATGGTCAAACTTCTCGGTATACTCGAGGAGCGCGGCATCGCCCCTGGTCTTCACCGCCGTGAAGATCTCGCGAATGAGCGGCATCACCGCCGTGAGATCCATTCGACGGCTGGCCAATTCGCTGCTCGCACGCGCATCACGTATCTTCTCGATCATGCTTCTTTGGGTGGGCCGCGAATCTCTCAAAATTTATATTATCGAGATACCCTCTCTATTCTATCTATCTGATCAACTGAGGGTAAAAAGGGACGTGGTGGTGCGAGTACATGAGCAGTTTAGCAGAGAAAGAGGAGGGCACGAGCATTACGATCACCGTGCCCGAAGGGGTGAAGCTCGACCTGGTCGGCCATGCCATCAAGGTGGCGGGCCCCCGGGGAGCGGTCGAGCGAGAATTATGGCACCCGGGTGTGCAGCTCACGAAGGAGCAGAGCGAGAGCGGCACGGTGGTGCTCGTGAGGAGCGATTCGTCGCGGAAGAAGATACGTGCCATCGCCGGTACCTACGCCTCGCACCTCCGGAATATGATCACCGGCGTACAGCAGGGTTTCTTCTTTAAGCTCGCTATCGTCCACGCCCATTTCCCCATGCAGGTCGCGGTGACCAAGGAAGGCGATTTCCTCGCCGTCTCCAATTTCCTCGGCGAGCGGAAGCCGCGGCTGGCGAAGATCGTGCCCGGGGCGAAGGTCGAGGTGAAGGGGCGAGATATCCTTGTCTCAGGGCTCGATAAGGAGGCCGTCGGGCAGACTGCGGCGAACATCGAGCAGACTACGCGGATCAAGGGCTACGATCCACGCGTCTTCCAGGACGGTATTTACCTCGTTGACAAGGGCGTGGGGCATGGGCAGCTAGCTAAGTAAGCTAACGAGCAGGGCACGCCGTACGCTCTCGCATGCCCGATCGGGGCAGAAAGAGAAAGTTAAAACTACTACCGCACCGTATTTATTATATCTCGGAGATGGAGTGAGCAGAGCATGCCGGAGATCATCGAAGGGGTCAGCCCCACGCGCATGGAATTATTATCGCTGCGGCGGCGGGAGCGATTAGCGGTGAAGGGGCATGATCTGCTGCGTGAGAAGCGCGACGCGCTCATCGCTGAGTTCCTGGACGTGGTGGGCGAGGTCCGGGACGCGCGGAAGGATGCGGAGGCGACGTTGCAGGAGGCGTTCAGCTATCTCATCCTCGCGCAGGCGCGATTGGGCGTCGATGCCGTGCGCCAGTTATCGCTCATGACGCCGCAGGAGATCTCGCTCGAGTTCGCCTCACGCAGTATTATGGGCGTGAGCGTGCCCATTCTGGAATTGAAGAGCGATCTCGCGCGCCACGTCACGGATCGTGGGTACAGCCTGGTGGACTCCTCCGCCGCGGTGGATCGCAGCGCGCTCAGTTTCGAGGAGGCCTTGCAGAAGCTGACCAAGCTCGCGGAGCTCGAGGAAGCGGTCCGCAGTCTCGCCGTCGAGGTGGAGAAGACGAAGCGGCGCGTTAACGCACTGGAATACGTCGTCATCCCCCGCATCAAGCTAACACGCAAATACATCCAGATGCGGCTCGAGGAGATGGAGCGCGAGAACTTCACCCGCTTGAAGAAGATCAAGGCGATGCTCGAGCGGAAGGGGTAGTACCATCACGGCAAGTTCTAACTCCTCCGCTCCGATTTGAAACGTGGGCCGTCCTGGCATCTTTTGTATCTTTCACACCAGTTCCAGGGCGCTCACTTCAAAAGCTCAATGAATTCATCTTTTGATAAATTAGCTTGCTGAAGAATTGACAATAGCGTACCCTTCGGCAATTCGCTCCTTTTTGGTACAATAACGAGTAACGTACGCCCTTTTTCATCAATCTTGATAAGTGCGGTATGACTACCTCTACCACGCTTTGGAGCGTATGTAAAGCCGCCCCTTTTCAACGCTTTGAGGACCTCGTCTGAAGAAACCACGGGGAGTTTCTTCATGCGGTTACCTCGATAATCGAGGTGAATTTACAGGAAGACGTTAGCGCTTTTTCGAGGTCAGCAATAAGCCCCAATTCCTTGGCGTTCTCGAGATAAAGCTCTACCGCTTCTTTTAAATTCAAAATCGCCTCTTCAGGTGTCTCGCCGCAGCTCGCAACGCCCAACTCAGGACATTTTGAAACATATACGCCTTCTTCTTCCCAAATCGTAGCTGTTAGATTCACTCTTATCATTTCTCGCTCACTACTAGTATGTAGTAGTGATTCTACAAGTATCTTTTCCTCCTTCCCCTTCGATCACGAAGCGCTCTTCTTTTCCTCTAGCCCAGCGGGCTATCAACTCCAACCGTTGCACAACGCTGAAACCGTGGGTATACCGATCGTTTCTTTCACGACAAGCCTTCTGATCCTAAACGACTACCATCTCTTCACCCCCGATATCTTCACCTGCCACCTCGGGCTTGTAATAGGCATACGCTCTGCTCGGCGCCACTGTTGCACGAACAGGATACAGAGCGCGTGCATCGAACCTAAATGCAAGCGCATCGCCGGGCTTCATAGTCTCGATGTAGAAGATCACCTTGCGAGCCGCTATGTCGTACCGCGTTATCCTCGGCTCTTTTCCACTGAAGTCACGAACAACCGTGTCTAACGTCTCTGTTACAGGGGCGAAACCGGTCGGCACCGCGATATCGAGCACGGTCATGCCCGCTTCAAGCGGCAAATCCGGCTCGTAGTTCACCGCCACGCGCACCTTCACCGAGTCCTCAACCTCTATACTCGTTGCATCGTAACTGACCTCTATCTTTAACGGGCCCTCGGCGACCGGAGCCGTATCGGGTTCACTATTGAACCTGACCACCAGTTGAATCAGCGCCTCTCCTTCGCCTTCAGCTTTTAGTTCTAGCAGCTCGCCAACGGGCACTTCAATCACCTGTAACACCTCGTAATTCGCGTTGTTCAACTTCGGGCTCACGATTCCTTGACCATCCGCAGTGATGTCAATCCGAAGATTCACATTTGCGCGTCGTCCCGTGCAGTAGTTCGTGAGTGCTTCAAGCGCAACAACGGTATCTTGAGTTGAACCAAATCCCCCCTTCGCGTTTCGCTGCGATATCAGCCATCGAGCTGCTTTGCTTGCGTTCACTGCGTCACCGTGCTCGTTCAAAGCGAGGAGTGCATACGCCGTGGTCTCTACCGCTACCGTATTTGAAGCGCCGTAGTCAAATCGCGGCTTTGGCCGAATTTCGCCATCTATGGCCCAATAGAGCTCGTCTTCATCATTCCCCTTCGCCATATTCAGCATTTTTTCTATCGCTTCTCCGCTTCTCTCACTGTCGCAGCTCACCAGTGCGTAAGTGACGAGTGCCATAGTGTACGAATCGTTAATCCCATCGAGCTGGCTTTCAAGGTAGCGGACTGCCTTCTCGATATTCTCCTCAGGTACCCCGGTATTTGCCTCTGATAAGGCGACCGTAACGTAAGCAGAGAGCGCAGTCTTGCCCTGCAGCCCGCCCATCATCTCTTCATGGTGCACAAAACCCACCGCGTCCCAGGAGCCGTCCGCATGCTGTTTTGAGGCTATCCACTCTGCTGCATCGGTTAGCACGCCGTCGTCGATATAGATAAACTCCTGTGAAAGCGAGAAGGTCTTCAGCACGAAAGCAGTGAGCCAGAGGCTTCCTTCTTTGTCACTCTGCCCGAAGGCAGAGAAGCTGCCGTCAGTGCGGCGGAAGGTCAACTCACGCTGGTAGCCGGTCAGCATGAGGAGTTCGGCTTTTGCCAGGACGTCCGCGTTCAACTGCCCGCTCTCCTTTAAGTAGTTCGTCACGTGAATGTCCGGGGCCATGAAGATCATATTCTGCTCGCCGCAGCCAAACGGCATTTGGAGCAGCGATTCAAGCCCGTCGAGTGTCTGCGTCAAGTAACTTCCGGTAATAGCGAGATAAGCGCGAGCTGAATCTTCGACGAGTCCTTCTAACGGGACTTCAGTGCTTACCTTCTCGAATGTACCTCCCGTTAGTACGATGTTCTGCACGATTTCGCGTTCCACCCCTTCGGGCTCGACCAGAAGATCTTTAACCACGGCATCCGCGGCTTTCGTGCTCCGCGCGATTATTTTCACTCGCTTCATGCCCACTACCGTTGGCTTTATCGTAAACGAAGTGGACGCGACACCATGTGGCTCCACGCGAACGACCGTTTGCGGTAGATCAAGGAGTTCGAACCATTCGCTTTCGCCATCCTCAGTGGAAATATTCACCACTACCTCCTGGGGTTCCGCGAGGTAATTATAAAGAGCGACGCGCACCGGGAACTCCTCGCCTCGGATCACTGAGTACGGCAGGTCTACCGTCATGAAGAACGGCTGGAATACCCGAAGCTCGGCATCACACATCCCCAGGCCTTCCTGAGAGACGGAGACCGCGTGTATCTTCCAGGTCGTGATGGTATCAGGCGTTTCCGCGGTTAGTTTCGCACTGCCGCCCTCATCCGTAAGAACATCGCTCCAGAGCCAGGTCTCAGGGAAGAAGCTTCGTAGTTTCGTTACTTCAGCCAGTCCGTCTGATGAGATAGCTGATGGTGAAGGGGCCGGCATTGCCACAGGCACGGGCGCACCATCTTCCACCACCTTCGGCGCACCCATGCCGCCGCCGCGCTCCCAGAAGATCCCCGCTCGCTCCAGTTCCTTGCCCGCAGGGACTTCCTGATTACTCACTACCACAAAGCCGGCATCTTCAAAGATCTCTTTCGCGCCCTCCAGATAGAGCGGATAAGCCTCGTGAATCTCAGCCTGGGGCGTCATATAAAGCCGTTCCAGCTCATCAAAGACCTGGTGAAGATTAATTCTCTGCTTTGAAAGCATGAAAACCGCGGTGTCCACTGCAGCAAGTCCTATCTTCGCTTTCGCGTTCCCGTTAGTCTCCAACTTTATTTCAACGGATTCGCCTGGCATCGCTTCATCTGTACTGAGCGAGATGCGGAGTTCCTCGGGAAATGCCGCTGCCACGTCGAACGGCAGATAGTCAGCCGCGACTTCTGCAGTCGGCAGGATCTGATACACGAGCAGTTTGGCCGAGGGCATCATCTGCGGCGTTACGTCAAACGAAATACTATCTCGCGTTGTAAAGTCGGAGAAAAGAACGCCATTGCTCGTCACCACTTCATAGAAGAAGGTTGACGGGTGTGTTGCATATACCGTGAAAGAAACGGTGTCTCCGACTTTCGGTATGCCTTCAGTACTTTGTTCTAGATGAATGAAACTGGCGGACGGAGAATACGCTGCTGCCAGGGTCGTTGATGCGTACGCTCGTTCGTCTTCTTCAGCATGCACGGCTAGTTCAAGTCGCGCACTGCGCTCCGGCGGCGTTAGCCGCAGCACGGCAAGCCCGTTCTCCGTAGCGAGCATGTGCTTATCCGTTTCGAGGAGCGAATAGTCCTCGTCGTAATACTGAACGGTGACTTCAAGTGTGGCGTCTCGCGGTTGGTTGTCCGGCGTTTCAGTGACCAAAAGTGAAGAGAACGGTAACTCAGGTTTGAATACCGGGCTCTCGGGAATGATCTGGATACTCAGCGGCGCGAGGGCGACCGTCAAGAATTTCGTTTCGGTTACTTCGTATCCGGTTCCTTCTTCGATAACGGTAGCATTTACCATGACATTACCCATCCCCCGGTCGCCCGGGACGCCCGCAACATACTCCACCGGCGGTAACTCAAAATTCGCCGTGCCGTTCGTAACTTCCACGGTGACGTCCGCATAGTGCTCCCAGTAGCCCAGATACCGCGCTGCCTCGACTCGCGCTTCACCATTCACCGCTTTACCGAAGCTATAATCCGCCTTTAATCCCCCTTTTATGGGCTCGTCTGCCAGGAACCACTCCCGGGGCAGCTCCACCGCCACCTCGTATTTCGGAAGCACGTATTCCTCGACTCTGACATCGAGCTGCGCCGCGTTCGTCTCCGCATCGGAAGAGAAAACGGTTATCTTCCATGTGCCCAGGTTCGGCTCGTGTGAAAGCGGGAAGTCGATCGTTCCAAAACCATACTCATCAGTCAAGATCTCCTTACGGTACACTTTCAATCCTTTCGCATCCCGGATCTCCACGATCACTGTGCGGCAGAGCGGTTTTAATTCTGCATTGAGCGTTAAAATCCGCAGGTGGATCTCCTGCGAAGGCTTGTAGAGCGGCTTATCGGTCTCCAGCAGGATGATGAAGTTATCTTTCACGGTGATTCCCGTGGCTCCCTTAAAACGCCCGCTTTCCACGTTAAGGGTATATGTGCCGCTGTCGATATCGGCGGGCACACGCAAGCTCAGCAGGTCTTTTCCCCGTGCGGTCTCCCTCATCTCCGCCACCGTTGCACCATCCTTTTCAAGGGTGAATAGCACGAGCCCACTCGCAGGTGCGGTCCCGTTAAAGATACTGACGGGTATCTTCGCTTCAGTGCCCTTGTACATGTTCCTCGGCGCGAGCACGACGTACGTATCAGCCGCTCCTTGTGGCATTGTCAGTACAAATGCTGCAAGCAAAGCACTAAATAGTGCGATCAGAACTAACCCGGAGATGATGACCGTGCTTTTTTCAGGCATTTTTCTTCTCACGCATAGCAGGTTGAGCCGAGGGTGTATAAATGATTTGCCATAGCTACGAATCTGGTCGTAGTTAAGAGGCATCCTTCCCAAATCGTGGGTGAGACGCCTTATGAGCTCTACGATGATACGATCGCGGCGCGGCAAGGTTTATAACCGAAACGGAGGTGTTCTTGAGATGGTTAGAGGACCAGATGAGCACTCGTTAGCGTTGGTGCGCGACCACATGCTACCATTACAATGGTGATCTTTATATGCTGATATCGCCTTTGTAATGGTAATGATGTA
>CAYYNW010000067.1:0-7870 GCA_964473145.1 uncultured Halobacteria archaeon | reverse complement strand
CCGCCGCAGAAGATCCAGGAGAATGTGGAGGCGGAAGCGCTCGATGTCATTCTCGTTGAAGCGGTTGACCTCTGTGCCGTCGTCTACGAGGTGGACACCAGTGCGATGAGCATCGAGGAGGTAGCTGCGGTCGTACGTGCGATCATCAATGCGGAGACGGTAGAAGGTGAGAGCGAGCAGCGAGCAGCGCTCAGGCAGCGGTATGCGCCGGGCTCCGTGGACTGGTCAGCGTTCTTCAACACGGTTTTTCGGTTTACCGGCTGCAGCGGGTAATGGGCCGGGGCTTCGTCCCACGACCCCGCAAGCCCTTATCGCCGGTCACGGCTCTTCCGCCACTTTACGCTCGTAGGTCTGGACCCACATCCCCTTCGCCTGCTCCCAGGGCTCGCCCGTCTTGTAGAAGTGATAGCGTTTCATTGCACGCTCACAGGGCTCGTTCCCCACGAGGATATTCACGTAATTCACGGCACACTTATTCGCCTTCGCAAACTCCAGGAACTGCTCGTACATCGCGTACGCAACGCCCCGGTTCTGGTATTCGGGCAGCACGGCTTGATGCTCGCCGTAACACCCACGGGCGGTGCGGGATGCTTTGTAGACGCCTACCAGTCTCCCCTCGGCATGCACGCCGAAGAAGAAATAGCCGGCCTCCAGCTCGTGCCTGACCTCATCCTCGGTCAGCGCGCGCTTCTGCCGCCACTCATCGGGATACTCGGAGGCGTTCAGCCATACCGCCTGGTACACCGTGGCAATGTCCTTCGCATCCGCCTTGCCCAGTGGCACGGCACGGTATCTTTTACCTTTACGCGCTCCGCCAATGTCGCAGGAGACCATGGTCCATCCCGTCTGTCTGGATACTGGGTTGTGGCTGCGAGAAGAAAAACTTTAGGACGTGCGCGCTCGCTCGCGCGCTCGATCTCGTTCCGCCATGAACTCCTGCTGCCGTGCGACCACCTCGCCACTGCTCTTCGCAGCGGCATAAGCTTGGAGCAGCACCTCGTTGAGCTGGAGGAAGGTGGGACCCCACTTGAACTTCTGCAGGAGCGCCTGCGCCTGCTCTTCCTCGCCGAGGATGAAGAGTGCGGCGGCAAAGGCTTCCACGGAGCTCAGAATAAAGGGCTTGCCATAATTCACGGGGTTCGACGCGATCAGATAGGGTAAAGCACGTTTCTCTCGATTCAGCCGCCTCAATCGCTCCTCAAACGGGCCGATCTGGTTCCAGGAGCAATCGAAAACGGTAATACTGGTCGCACGGGCGCGATCCGCGGGCGAAAGCGCTTGCACGGCCATGGGCACGAGCAGAACCGTCCGATAGGGGATCCTGCGCAGCTCGGTGACCGAAGTAAGCAAACCAGCCCGTGCCAATTTCCGCGTGGTGCACTTCTTCGGGTCGCACTGCCCCGCATCGTAAGCGTAGAGGCGCATTTCGCTTCGCGTATCGAGAAAAAAAACAGCTCAATCAGTCTTCAATTCAACCCCTGATCGTGCCGCAGGGAGTTAAGAAAGGCAAGACTCTTGATGCCCGCTTCCAAGCTGTAGAGCTCGAGCACCATCATGCCCTCATAGCTGGTATCGTTCATTCCCCGCACGACCGTCTTCCAATCCAGATTCCCAGCGCCCAGCGGTAGATGGAGGTCCTGGTCGCCGAGATTATCGCTCGCATGGATATGGATGATCTCCACATCATTCGCCCGCTCCGTAATGGTCAAGAACTCCTCCAGGGTCCTGGTGGTATTCGCGTGCCCGACGTCGAGGCAGATCCCGAGATTGTCCATGTTCGCTCGGTGCACGAGCTCCACCAGCTCGTGAGGATACCGCCCGAGGAGCATATTCGCCGAGGTCAAGTTCTCCACAGCGATCCGCAAGCCGCGATCAGCCGCGAACTCACAGAGCGTGATGAGACTGGTAGTCGCTTTCCCGAGTGCCTTCTCCGGGATCTGCATGGACAGGGGTGAGAAGATGCCGGGATGCACGACGCAGATCTCATCAATGAATTCGTAGGTGCTCTCGATGCTCTGCTTTATTTGCCGCAGGCTCTCCGCCCACATCGGCTCATTCACGCTCGCGATGTTGATATCCGAGAGCGGTGCGTGCAGCGAGAAGATGAGGTTGGTCGTCTGATGGAGCTCCCGCACACGTTCCTGGAGCTCGCCCTCCACGCGCTGCAGTCCTTCGTCCACAATCTCCCAGCCCTGGAAGCCCGCATCTTCCAGCCGATACATCCAGTCCAACGGATTCGCGGTCGCATCCACCGAGGAGAAGCTGATCTTCGCCGCCATGCCACGTATCCTTTATCCGCTTTGAAGAAAAGGATATCCAACTCACCTTGCAGTCGTGCTCTGGCTCTGGTGGCCAAAACGGCGGTAACGCGCTCGTTACGCTAGTACTCGTTCAACGAGCGGATGAGCCTGACTACGTCCCGCACGACCGCTTCTTGTGTCTCCGGGTTTCCGCTCAGCTCGACCCGTGCGAGAATGTTCTTGACCTCCCCGGGCGGGAAATCGCTCAACGAGAGCTTCGGGAGGTCGCTGCTCTTGAAGCCCTCGACGAGCAGGAAGTCAACCCCCGCGCTCGCCATCTCCTCGAGCAGGTCCGTGAGGCTCCGCTCTCCTCTAAGGGTTATCGTCCTGTTCGGTGAGGCGCCAACCACCACCGCGGCGCCCGCGGTAAAGAACCGGTCGGTATCCCGTGCAACCGGCGAACTCAACTCCAGCTCGTGCGCATGTTTGATGCAGCCCACCTTCCCGTACTCTTTCAGGGCCGCGATCAACTGCTCGATCAGGCTCGTCTTCCCCGTCTTCTTCTTACCCACGATCGCTACCACCTTCATCGCAGAGACCGATCCCTACCTAGATAGAGGTAGTAAGCACGGCTGGATATTAAGGAAAGGAGAAGGGGGATTAGCTCCGCACTCGTGCTGTCCGCACGCACCGCACCGCGGAAAGTTTTAAAAAGGGGAGCTATAATAATGACCACCGAGTATAATAGAGAGAGATAGAAGACAATGGCAGTAGAAGCACTGAGGCTCATTCGAGGTGGCGAAGAGGAAGGGCGAAAGGTACTCGAGGAGGCCAGAGCGAAGGTTACCGCGATCCAGGCCGATACTGATGAGGAGATCAAGCGGCTCAAGGAGCAAGCACGCGAGGATGAGAAGCGCTTAGCTGCCGAAATTGCCGCTCGGTACACCGCGGCGGGGAAGAAGGAAGAGGACGCGATCTTACAAGCCGCTCGCGCAGAGGTAGAGAAGTTGAAGACCGCGACCAAATCGAACCTTGACCGCGCGGTTGAGCTCATTTTGGCGCGACTACTGGGCGTGAGGTGACGATTCTGCGATGGGCGCGCACGAGATGGTGGATCGGATAAGAGCAGAAGCGAAGGAGGAGGGCGAGCGAATCCTCACCGAGGCGAGAGTGGAGGCCCAGGAGCGGCTCGCAGAAGTACAACGAGAGCTCAACACGCAGCGAAAGCAGTTCATGGAGGCCGAGGAGCGGAAAGGTGCGGAGGAGAAGGATCGCATCGTGCGTGCTGCGCGGCAACAGGCGCGGCGACTCAAATGGGCCGCGGAGGAGGAGCTGATCAATACCGCCTTCGATAACGCGCTCGATCGCCTTAAAACGGTGAAACGGAGCGGCTTCAAGGGGAAATCGTACGCGGATATCCTCGCGGGCCTCATCAAGGAGAGCGCGGTAAGCATCGCCGGTGGCGGCGGTGCTGGCGGTGCCGGTGCCGGTGCCGCGATGGAGGTGCTGCTCAGCGAGGAGGATGTAAAGGCCAACTACGTAGATCAGCCCCGACTCGCGAAGGTGGCCAAAGAGCTCAGCGCTGAGGCGGGTGTGGATGGCAAACTGTCGCTCTCCAATCACCGACTCAAATCCGCAGGCGGTGTTCTTGTACGCCGGACCGACGGCAAGATCGAGGTGAATAACACCTTTGAGCAGCGCATGACGCGATTCTCCACCAGTTTACGCGAAGAGATCGTCAAGACACTATTCGCGAAAACCGCGTCCTAACTACACGAACATCAGGGCCACCTGCAGCGAATCTCAGTCTAAATAAAGGTACGGTAAAAGGAAGTAAGGAGGACGAGGGGGCGGCAGTTCTTTCTGCAAACTTCCGTTCTTCCAGGCAAGGTTGTTGAAATGATCGCGGTTGCAGTGATCGGGGATCCGGATACGGCCATGGGTTTCCGGCTTGCGGGGGTGAAGACCGTGCATGAATATGACTCGGAGCCGGGTGAGGAGACTGCCCGGTGGGTGGAGCGTATGGCGCGCGAGGATGTCGCGATTATCCTTATTACTGAACGGTTTGCCACGGAGACACGGACGCGGGAGAAGATCCGGGAGCTGAATGCGAAGAAGAAGGGCGTCGTCCCTATCATCCTCGTGATACCAGACAAGCAAGGGCCGATGGAGAAGGAGCTGGACGAGATCGGGCGGCTCATCCAGCGGGCTGTGGGCGTGCCGGTGAAGTGAGACCGCCAGACAAGCGAACCGTGCTCATCCATCTCGAGTTGGTTAGGTGGTTAGACTACTATTATCCACGTTTCCGCTTCTTCAGCAGGTAGATGAAGAAGGGCGCGCCGAAGAACGCGGTCAATATCCCCACGGGCAGCTCGCCGAGTAGTCGCGCCAGAGCGTCGGTCCACATGAGGAAGATCCCGCCCATCATGGCTGACGCGGGAAGCAGAACGCGATGGTCAGGGCCAACAAGGATCCGGGTGATGTGGGGAATGATCAGCCCGACGAAGCCGATAGTGCCCGTGAAGGCGACGGCCGCCGCGGTAATAAAAGCCGAGAGAATCAGCAGGAGCCGCTTTGCCTGCTCGACATTGATGCCCAGTGTATGCGCGGATTCCTCGCCGAGCAGCATCGCATTGAGGTCCTTGGCGAAGAGATACATCACGCCGAAGCTGATGAATACTGGTAAAGCGATTATCTTCACCTGCGTCCAGTTTGCGAGCCAGAAGCCGCCCATCGTCCAGAAGAAGATGCTGTGCAGCGCCTCGCCGGCGATGGACATCATAAACGATAAAACGGCACCCAGGAAGAGCGAAACCGCTATTCCCGTGAGTAATAACGTGTCTACCGGTATTCGGCCGCCTACCTTCGCGATATTATAAACCAGGAAGATGGTAAACAGAGCACCTAAAAAGGCCATCAATGGCTGCGTGTACACGGAGAGGAACGGAGGAAGCACCAGTATCGAGAGCGCGGCGCCAACTGCAGCTCCAGAAGCGATCCCTATGATGTAGGGATCTGCCATCGGATTTTTGAATAAGCCTTGCAGCACTGTACCTGCGGTTGTCAACGAAAGCCCCACCAATAGTCCGAGGAATATTCTCGGCAGTCGTATCTGAAAGATGATGACTTCGTGCGAGGTCGAGGATAGCTCGCAGAGGTGCAGTTTACTACCCAGCAACGTGACAATCTCCATCGGCGGCACGTAAACCGGCCCGATCGCCGTGGTCAGCACTATAGTCATGCCTAAAAGTGCAAGTAAGTAAATCATGACCAGCTTCCACTGGATGAACTTGCTGAAATATGCTGTTTTGGCCACACAAACCACCTGTTCCGTTTTTTTAATAAAGTTCCGGATGAGTCATCCTAGCCATTTCTTCCAATGCATCCACGATCCTTGGACCAGCACGGCAAACGATATCAGCATTGATCACATATACTCGCTTCGTTCGTACTGCTTCAATACTACGTAATCGTGGCTCACCCATGATATACTCGTAGCAAAAGTTTGTCAGCGTACAGCCCATGCCACTCCCTGACGGCGTAATGATAACGTCTGGATTCAGTTCTATCAGTTTCTCCAACGAGAGAGCTCTGTATCCTTCAACCGGGGCGATATTCACCCCGCCACTCCGTTTTATTAACTCATCCTCAAACGTTCCCTTACCCGCCACCCAGATTGGGTCGTGCCAGATTATATGAAGGATCTTAGGCCTTTCTTCATCCTTCAGGTTGCTCATCCGTTCATCTAGTACCTCGATCCGTTGCACCATATCCGCGACTAAGACCGATGCATTCGCGGATCGTCCTGTTATTTCTCCCACCAGTCTCAGATTATAAAGAATCTCATCCAAATTCCTCGCGTTTAAGCCCACAACAGTAAGATTAAACCTTTTCAATGCTTCAACTGTTCCTGTTGGATTACCATAGGCCGCTAAGACAAGGTCCGGGTTGAGGTTGACGATCTTTTCGATGTTAGGCGTGGTGTAACTGCCGATCTTCTCCTTATCCTCTGCTTCGGATGGATAATTACAATACTCGGTCACGCCGATAACGTTCTCTTCTAACCCCAGAGCAAACAGGATCTCAGTATTGGCGGGCGCTAACGAAATGATTCGCTCCGGCTTCTCGGTTAGTGTAATAGTATAGCCGAGATCATCAATGAGTGTTACCGGAAAACCTTCCCCGGCTGTTTTGAATCGCCAGGTATCGTCGTTTATCAGTACGGTGTAGGTGGTGCTATACTCCAGAGATGTGCTGGGCACGAACGTCAAGGTGTTACCAGTCCAATAAAACCTGCCGGGCACAGATGGCTCGATGGCAAATGCCGTTTCCAGAGCGGGTCGATTGACGGCATCTGAGAATGTAGCACCTATTTTTGTGGCGACGCAAACGTCTGTAGCCTCACGTGGCGGTGATACGGCTGCTACGCTTTGTGATGAATCGGTTGTGCCCGGAGGTAGGTAACCACAAACGAGCAGATAAAGGGGGATGATCAGCAGGATCAGTAATGCCAGTACTGCAATGGTCGTTTTCCTTTTTCCGTTCATTTATGACCTTTTAGCTTTGCGACGTGTTAGACCGGTAAATGCCGCTACTACTAATCCACTAACACCGGATAAGAGTTCAAATCCGGCGACTGCAGTGGCATCGGTGGATTCTGACGACGCATTTGGTGTTTGCGCTGATGGTGGAGTTACCGTGGGCGCTGGTGGCTGCTGTGCGCGTATTGTTGAAGGAGGTGCTGATGGGGGAATGTTTGTGCTCGGTGCTTCTAAGGTGGCAGATGGCGTGGGTGTGCGCGAAGGTTCTGGTTGCACGTGCGGCAGTGGTTTGATTGGATGCGGCTGCCCGCGCAATGCCATGATCGCACAGGCGGTCATATAACCGGGATTTGATTTGGTGTATGACGTGTAATAGAACGAGCCGTCCTGTTGCTGAAGACTCACAAGATGGTCTACCGGATTGGTGCCATTTACCGTCCAGTCCTCATCCCCTGGGTTTTGCCCGCACGCTGCAATGGCTTGAATGATCCAGGCATCAGAAGCCGCATTAGAGGGAGAACTGCCAAAGTATCTGAAGCCGCCATCTTCATTCTGACCAGTCCTTAAATACGCAACGGCATCTCGTACGACCCTGGAATCGGGACGTTCTCCCGCGGCAATCAGTGCCTCTAGTGCAGCCGCTGTATCGTCGTAATCGCTCTTCTCTCCCTGCGCCCATGCAAATCCACCGTCGTCGTTTTGCTGCCCTTTTAACCATAGTACAGAGGTCGAGACATCTTCTTCCACAGAAGAGAGCGCCAGAATTCCCCAGATGGTCGTGTAGATAAAATCGCTGAACTGACCATTTTCCTTTACATAGTCTTCCTTGAGTTCAGCCACGAAATCCCGTCCCGCAAAATCTCGTGGATTATCGCCTGCTGCAACTAGCGCGAGAATCATCCGTTCATAATCCGTTGAGCCAGTTAAATTATTCGCATTCTCTCGCAAGTAGTCTATCGGTGAACGCCCGTTCTTCTTCCATTCGCGTGGGTCTTCTCCAGCAGCCACTATTGCCATAATTGCCCATTGCGTATTACTCAGAGCGCTTTCCTCACCGGGGTTACTGAATCCGGCGTCGTTATTTTGCAA
>CAYYNW010000066.1:0-7939 GCA_964473145.1 uncultured Halobacteria archaeon | reverse complement strand
GCACCACTCCCGTCAGGCGATTTACAGAGACGAGTGCGATGGCGAGCACTGCATAAATCAGAACACCAATCGCGAGCGCTTTGTTCGTCCCGAGCCGGGGGCTCAGCCAGATCACCGCCAGCACATAGGGTATCCAGACAAAGATGGAGAGCAGACACGACTTCGCCGTCAGCGAGACCGCGAGATCGCCCGCGGTCTTACCGATGAAGTAAAAGGTGACGAGTGTGATACTCGGAAAGATCGCCACGACGCCCGCCAGCAATGGTTGACCGCGTTCCGCCAGCGCGGTTACTGCGGTAACCACGAAGCCGCCCACGAGGAAATACAGCAAGTAGCGCAGCATCTACCTCCGTCACCACGAGAGAAAAGACGGCTCTGCCACTGATATACCTATGCCTCTCTCCGGCAAGTAGCAGAAAAGATATAACCGATGGTGAACGATCGTAGTTCAGCCAGAAGGAGCTACCGACGATAGGCGCACGGTATGCTATGCCATGAATTCCAAAGAAGCGCGAGCTCGGGCACACGCGCTGCTCACCGTGATCGAGAGCGCGTACGCGATCGAAGTAGTGAACCGCGAGGAGGTTATCGACACCATCGTCCGGAAGACGCGCGATGAGCAGCAGATCCTGAGTATCTGCACCGTCTTGAACACCTGGGTCGCACTCAATGCGGACGTGAGCGGGCGAGTCATGATGCCGCTGGCCGTGGTGGAGCAGGTAGCGGCAGCGGTCCTGGGACGGCCCCACGAGTCCGTCACGGATCGTATGTAGCACTGAAAAGAGCAGGCCTGGCCGGGTTTAACGTTTTTCTGCTGCCAGCCAAAAGGTGGTAGTGTAGTGACGTGAAGTGAAGTGAAGGAAGCATGGCAACGATAGCGGAAAAGATACTGGGTGCGAAGTCGGGAAAAGGGCAGCCCGCGACTGCGGGCGAGATCGTGGAGTGCGAGATCGATTACATCATGGTGAATGACATCACCGGCGTGCCCGCCTTTGAAGTGCTCGATGAGCTGGGCCGCGAGGCTGAACTGAAACGTGAGCGGGTCGTGGTGGTGCAGGATCACTACGTGCCCAACAAGGACGTGGCGTCCGCGGAGCAGGCGAAGGCGCTCAGGCGCTACGCGCAACGCTATCGCATTCCGCACTACTACGAGATCGGACGAGGTGGGGTCTGCCATCAGGTAATGATCGAGGACGGCTTCGTGGCCCCGGGACGGTTGATCATCGGCGCTGATTCTCATACCTGCTCCTATGGCGCACTCGGCGCCTTCGCCACGGGCGTCGGCTCCACGGAGGCGGCCGCGGCAATGGCCACCGGTCGGCTCTGGTTCAAGGTGCCGGAGACGCAGAAGTTCGTCATTCACGGGACACTGCCGCGCTACGTCATGGGCAAGGACATCATCCTCCATATCATCGGCGATATCGGCGTGTCCGGATCACTCTACAAGGCGCAGGAGTTCTATGGGTCCGCGATCGAGCGGTTGAGCCTCTCTGATCGCATCACTATCTCGAACATGGCGATCGAGGCGGGTGGGAAGGCGGGGATCATCCCGCCTGATGCGCAGGTCTTCGAGTACCTCGCGGGGCGTGTCCGGGGCGAGTATACGCCCGTCTATGCCGATGGGAAGGACGCGGACTATGAAGCGATCTTTGAGTACGATGCCGCGGAGATCCCGCCAACGGTCGCGAAGCCACCCCTGCCGGAAAATACCGTACCCGCACGCGACCTGGACGTGCCGATCGAGCAGGCATATCTGGGCTCATGCACCAATGGCCGGATCGAGGATCTGCGGGTCGCTGCATCGATCCTGCGCGGCAAGAAGGTGCATCCCGGGGTGCGCATGATCGTCGTGCCCGCAAGCGAGCAGGTCTTCCGTCAGGCGATTGAGGAAGGGCTGATCCAGACGTTCATGCAAGCCGGCGCGTTCGTCTGCGGCGCCACCTGCGGCGCGTGCCTCGGCGGGCACATGGGCGTACTCGCCGCAGGTGAACGGTGCATCAGCAGCACAAACCGGAACTTCATCGGCCGCATGGGGCATAAGGATTCCGATGTCTATCTCGCGAATCCCGCAGTCGTCGCCGCCTCGGCTATCACGGGACGCATCACTGACCCCACGGAGCTGGACCGGCAGGTTTAAATAACCAACCGGCGAAGGATAACGCAAAGGGGGGAGGTAACCAAGATGAAGAGAAGGAACTTTATTGCTATCTGCTTCACCGCGCTCGTACTCGCCACTGCTCTGACCGGGCTCGTACCATCCGTCGTGGGAGTGAACGGAGGCGATGCGCTCTTCGAGGAAGTGAAGCCGATGGTGGCAGTGTACAACCAAAATGTCGATAAGATCCCGATGCTCCAGACCTTCATCGGTGCGGAGCGGATCCGCGCTGAGATTACGCTGAACGATGGCAGCGCGTTCATCTTCGTGATTACGACTGACAGCGACGCGAGGGTGACCAGCCTGGAAAAGGGCGAGATCGCAGATCCCACGATCAAGGCATATACTGACGAAGCTACCGTTCGCAGTATACTGGCATCCAGCACACCGGTAACGGCATTTGAAACTGCCCTGGAGACCGGAACGATCCGCTTTGAGGGCGTTGGGTTCGGGAACACGATCAAACTCGGGCTCATGAAGGTAGGGCTCAAGCTCATGGGGCTTTTCACCTAGCCCACTCATCGGGCTGGTGGTGTAAGTAAAGAAAGAGCGCAGCGGCATTTTGACTGGTAGCCGCGGGCACCCTTTATGTATAACTACGTACAGTAGGAGTACCGGGAGGGAACTACTCATACCGATTACTCAATGACTGCAAGAATTCTGAGCGTGGTCGTCCATCTCATGCCCGCGCTGATCATCTTCGCCTGTGCTGGCTCAGCCTTTGCCGTGCACGACTGGGATGTCCCGGCGACCCTTATCGGTGAAAATCCTCTGGTTGCTTTGGAGCGCCTCGTGCCCGTTGCGGCCGAAGTTGACGAGGAACCGTTTGAGCTGAAAGAGCTCACTCTCTCTGAGGACGGTTCTAACCTGGTGCTGGATATCCTCATTCATTCGCCATTCACCGTGCCGCTTATAATCAACGCGCTGGAGATCCAACTCGAGTGTAACGGGACCGCTATCACGTTTCGCGCCCCTGACGAGGTCGTTATTCCGTCGCGGGGCAGCGCGAGCGTGCGGCTGGAGGGCGCGCTGCCCGGGTCAACTGCACCGCCTGCACTGCTGCCTCTCGACCAGGTCACCCTCAGCCGCGTCAGCATCACGGTAGACGTGAGCGGGATAGAGCTGCAGTGGGAGGGCTCGGAGCTAGGAGGGCTGGGTTGATGACCCCTGAGATCAGGAAAACGGGAGAGCCGTCGCGTGGCATCAACTGGCCGTGCCTGGTTGCGGGACTGCTCGCCAGTGCGCTTCCCTTCCTGGGCACCTGGTGGACACTCATCCTCGGGACCGGAGCACTAATCTTTACCGCCTCGCCGTTCGGCGTTCATCTGAGCATCTTTGGCGAATCGATTCACTCACCACTCATCTGGTGGCTCGGGCTCGCACTCCAGCTCTGCGTGCTTTACATCGGCCTGCTGCTGCTCGTCGGATCGCTGCTCGCTGGAACGCACCGCTATGCGGCGATTGCAAAGCTCTTTGTGCAGTTCAGCGCGCGGAAGTTGCTCTGGCTTCTCCTGGCATTCGTGGCTGCGCTCTTCGTCTTCAGCTTTCTCGCCAATCAACTCAGCGAACTCGCGGGCCTGCCCTTTCCGCTGCACCTGCCGTACCTGGTGGGAAGAACCTCGATTGCCGCGGGTGTAAACGGGCTGCCTATTACTATCCCCCTTTATATGGGGTTCACAGGAGCGTTCGCCGTGGCGGTACTTGCCGCGATCCTGGGCATCGTAGCGCGGCAGTACCAGCAAGGTTTTTTATGCGAAGAACGCCACTAACCTACCTAACAAGCTGAGGCGAGTGGCGAGCATGCGAATCTGGAAGTTTGGTGATAATGTGGATACCGATCAGATCATCCCCGCGGACTACCTCACGACGGGCGACCCGAAGAAGCTCGCCGCTCATGCCTTCGCCAAGGTGCGACCGGACTTCGCACGTGACGTGCGAGCCGGGGACGTGATCGTGGCGGGCGATAATTTCGGCTGCGGCAGCTCACGCGAGCACGCACCCCGTGCACTCCTCGGTGCGGGCGTTACCTGCGTGATCGCCAGGAGCTTTGCCCGCATCTTCTTCCGAAACGCGATCAATATCGGGCTGCCGGTGATCGAAGCGGATATCTTGGCAAAGGTAGCGGAAGATGACGAGCTGGAGCTACAGCTGGGTGAGGGCGTCATAATCAACAGCACGACCGGAGAAGCATACCGCTTCCATCCATTACCCGCGTTCATGCAGCAGCTCCTGAAGAGCGGAGGATTGATCAAGTACATTCAACACCAGACCTGAGTTCTGGCCACTTCACGGCCTGCATGGCGGGCTAGCCAGAGCTAACCATAGCATTCATTACATGATAAACTCCAACGTGGAACGTAGGTGCAGCAGCGTATGATCAAAGCAGGCGTCATAGGCGGCACGGGCTATACCGGCCTCGAATTGCTCCGATTGCTCGCGATGCACCCGGAGGTAGAGCTCTCGATCGTCACCTCGCGACGCTACAAAGGGCAGAAGATCAGCGCGGTGAATCCGCACCTTTACCCGTTCATCGAACTCGAGTACGAAGAGGTTGACACCAGGGAGATCGCGGCACGCAGCGACGTCGTCTTCCTCGCTACGCCGCACGGGAGCGCGATGGATTACGTGCCCGGCTTGCTGGAGGGCGGCACGCGGGTGATCGATCTGAGCGCGGACTACCGGCTGAAGCGCGCGGAGTTCGAACGGGTATACAAGCGCGAGCATAAGGACAAGGTGGAGCGAAACGCGGTCTACGGGCTCACGGAACTGCATCCGGAGGTGGCCGATGCGACCCTGGTGGCGAATCCCGGCTGCTACCCGACCGGCGCGATACTCGCCGTTATGCCGCTGGTCCGTGCAGGACTGGTGAGCCGTGTGGTCTTCGATTCGAAATCGGGCATCTCAGGCGCTGGCGCCGAGCCCACGGAGACTTCACACTTCCCCAACCTCGCGGAGAATATCATCCCCTACCAGGTCACCGCGCACCGGCACGTTGCGGAGATGAAGCAGGAGCTTGGCGTGCAGGTGAGCTTCACCCCGCACGTTATCCCCACCATTCGCGGCATCCTCACTACCGCGCACGTCTTCCTGCACGAGGGGATGACCACCAAACCGCGTGAGGAGCTCGAGCAGCTGTACCAGCGCTTCTACGCGGGTAAACGGTTCGTCCGGCTGCTTAAGACCGGCGTGCCCGCATTGAGTGCGGTCCGCGGCACGAACTTCTGCGATATCAGCTTTGACGTGGAGCAGGGGAGTGATCGGATCGTCGTGATGTCCACCATTGACAATCTCGTGAAGGGCGGCTCCGGGCAGGCGGTCCAGAACATGAACGTGATGTTCGGCCTCGACGAGACGGCAGGCTTGTGGTTCCCGGGGCTGGTGCCCTGAAGGGACTCGCGCACCGAACTCCCGTCAATGATGCACGCGGCCGCGCACTGCACTGAGCGAGGGACGAGCCATCCATTGGCTTTAAGTCCTCCGTTCCCTTATCTGAGAAGCATGAACATTCGTGGCAAAGCGATTCGAATGGAACGAATCATCAACCGGAGAACGCGGAAGACGGTCATTGTCCCTATAGTGCTCTAGCGCTCTGGCACCGCATACCAGCAGTACCGCTGAACCGGTTCGGGTAATCCCGCCACTGTAAGCGTGCATTTATAATCCGGGAGGTAATAGCTAGTACCAGGACGATGAACGATCCAGTCAGAGTTATAATCATGGGTGCAGCCGGCCGTGATTTTCACAACTTTAATGTCTTCTTCAGAGATAAGCCCGCGTATCGTGTCGTCGCATTTACCGCTACCCAGATACCGGATATAGAGGACCGAGTATATCCTGCAGAACTGGCTGGCCGCTTATACCCGGACGGTATCCCCATCTTCGCCGAAGAAGAGCTGGTCAGTCTGATCAACGAGCATGCGATTGCGCTTGTTGTCTTCGCGTACAGCGATGTGCCGTACCAGCATGTGATGTCAAAGGGCGCGGAAGTGAATGCCGCCGGTGCGGATTTTCTCATGCTGGGGCCGCAGGTGACGATGCTGAGCAGCAGTGTGCCCGTGATCAGCGTCTGCGCCGTGCGCACCGGCAGTGGCAAGACCTCGGTCAGTAAAAAGCTCTGCCAGCTCCTGCGCGCGCGCAAGAAGAACGTGGTAGTGGTCCGGCACCCTATGCCCTATGGCAACCTTGCCGAGCAAGCGGTACAGCGGTTCTCATCGTACGAGGACATTGATCGTATGGGGTGCACGATCGAGGAGCGGGAAGAATACGAGACACATATCGATGCGGGCTGTACCGTCTACGCCGGTGTGGACTATGAGAGGATCCTGCGGCAGGCGGAACGTGAAGCGGACATCATCATCTGGGACGGCGGCAATAATGACTTCGCCTTCTTCAAGCCCGATCTGAACATCGTCGTGGCTGACCCGCACCGTGCCGGCGATGAAGTGCGGTACTATCCGGGTGAGATCAATCTCCGCATGGCGGATGTTGTCGTGATCAATAAGCAGGACACCGCGGAACTGGAGAAGATCGAGCTCGTACGCCACAATATCCTGAAAGTGAACCCGGATGCGAAGATCATCGATTCGGCATCTCCGATCACCGTCGAGCACCCGGAGCTCATCAGGGGCAAGCGGGTGCTGGTGGTCGAGGACGGCCCCACATTGACGCACGGCGGCATGAAATATGGTGCTGGGCTCATTGCTGCTCGTAAGGCGGGCGCGAGAGAGATCATTGACCCTCGACCGTTTACCACCGGCTCGATCACAGAGACCTTCCGCGAGTATCCCGGGATAGGCCCGCTGCTGCCCGCGATGGGGTACAGTGAGGAGCAGATCCGTGACCTGGAGCAGACGATCAACGCCGCTGATTGCGATGCGGTGGTCATCGGCACGCCAATCGACCTGACGCGGGTTATCACGATCATTAAACCCGCGACGAGAGTGCGGTACGGCATTCAGGAGATCGGCGATGTGACGCTGGAAGAGGTGATCGATGAGTTCTTAGCGCAGGTGACCGCATGAGCCTGATCGTGGCTGCACTTGGCGGGAATGCGATCATCAAAAAGGGCGAGCAGGGAACCTTCGAGCAGCAGTTCCGCAACACCTCTGCGAGTATGGGCTACCTTGCGCACCTGATCAGAGCAGGACATCAGGTGGTGCTGACCCACGGGAACGGCCCCCAGGTGGGATTCATCATGATCCAGGTAGAAGCCGCCGCGGGAAAGGTACCGACCGCCCCCTTACATGTCGACGTCGCGCAGTCACAGGGCAGTATGGGGTATATGATCGCTCAGAGCCTCATCAACCAGTTACGAGCGCATGGCATTGCTACCTGCGTGGCTGCGGTGATGACGCAGGTGCTCGTGAATCGTGATGACCTAGCCATGCAGCAGCCGACGAAACCGGTTGGCGCGTTTTATTCCCGGAACCGTGCCGCGGAGCTGGAACGCCGCGGCTATGCGATCGTTGAGGACAGCGGACGCGGCTGGCGGCGTGTGGTGCCCTCACCACGACCGATCAGGATCATCGAGGCGGATATCATCAAGGAGCTGGTGCAGGTAGGGACACTTGTGGTCGCGTGTGGCGGCGGCGGTATCCCGGTCGCCGAAGAGGCTGGCGCGTTGAGGGGTGTGGATGCGGTGATCGATAAAGACCTGGCGTCCAGCCTGCTCGCCATTGAGCTGCAGGCCGCTGTGCTGATGTTCCTCACCACCGTGGACCGGGTTGCGCTGAACTATCATACGCCCCAGCAGGTCGATCTGGAGCGGCTGAGCCTTGCAGAAGC
>CAYYNW010000065.1:0-7940 GCA_964473145.1 uncultured Halobacteria archaeon | reverse complement strand
GACTGGTATCTCTGCAGGAAGAAACTCTAGACAGCTTCTCGCTTTTTTATGCTCTTCTTCTTTTTTATTCCTGGTACGTTGAGGTGGGAAGTAAGATGGAAGCAGCAACGGCACCCGGCGGGTGTAAAATGCTTGAAATCACTGATTTAACGGTCGAGGTCGAGGGCAAGAAGATCATCAAGAATTTGAACCTCTGCATTGAGCACGGCGAGGTTCACGTCCTATTTGGCCCGAATGGCTGTGGTAAGACGACCCTGCTCATGGCCATCCTCGGCTTCCCGGCCTATAAGGTCACCAGCGGGCGGATCAGCTTCAAGGGCGTGGATATCACCGATCGACCGACCAACGAGCGGGTGAAGCTGGGCATGGGCATGTCCTTCCAGCATCCGCCTGAGATCCGGGGTGTGAAACTCGGTGATATGGTGAACATCGCCCTGGGCCGTAAGGAAGGCACGATCGACGAGGAGGTTATCGAGCTGGGCAAACGGATCAACATCTCCCTGGAGTTCTTGAACCGCGATGTGAACCTCGGGTTCTCAGGTGGTGAGGTGAAGCGCTCGGAGATCCTTCAGCTGCTGGCGCAAGCACCGGATTTCCTCATGTTCGACGAGCCGGACTCGGGCGTGGACGTGGAGAACGTGGAGCTGATCGGCGATCTCATGAACGAGCTGCTGGCGAGAGACAAGATACCCAGTCAACGCGAGCGGTCAGGACTGGTGATCACCCACAGCGGGTTCATCCTGAATTACCTGAAGCCCGACCGCGCGCATGTGATGCTCGACGGCCGGATCGCATGCTCCGGCATGCCTGAGGAGATCGCGAAGGAGATCATGGAAGAAGGGTTCGAGCGGTGTGTCGAGTTATGTGGCCAGAAGGTGTGTGCTGAATGAGTGCAAAAGGCGAGGAGATCGCGGAGCGCGCGCAGCGTGCGCGCGGTAAAAAAGCGGCATTAGGCGAGGACGTTAACCTTGAGGAGTATACAGTTGAGACGAAAGAACACCAAGCTATCAAGTCATTAGTTGATTTTCCAGAAAAATACACCCCAGAACTGCTCGATGCGGGCATTGAGCCCTCAGAGAAGGATAGATCAGGCTCATTTTTACAACGCGACCGTTCGGTGGTCTTTTCGAAGGCACGGTACAAGGAGTTGGAAGTCATGAGCACGACGGACGCTCTCGCGAAGTACGATGGACTCAAAGAGTACTTGTGGAAGGCTGTTGCGGTCGATGCGGACAAATATACCGCGGAAGTTGAATTGGCGCCGAGCCATGGCTATTTCATCAGGTCGAAAGCAGGCTCGAAAGTAACGATTCCCGTGCAAGCATGTCTCTTTATCACGGCCAATAAGGTCAGGCAGAACGTGCACAACATCATCATTGCGGAGGAGAATTCGGAGCTCCATATCATTACCGGCTGCTCCGTCTCCCACGAAGTCAGGTCAGCATTACATATTGGCATCTCCGAATTTTATATCAAGAAGGGTGCGAAGATCTCCTTCACCATGGTCCATAACTGGAGCAGTGGCATTGAGGTCAGACCGAGAAGTGCCGTGATGATTGAGGACAACGGTGCCTTTATCAACAACTACATCTTAATGAAGCCGGTGAAATCGATCCAGATGTACCCCACTGCATACTGTGTGGGGAGGAATGCGCGAGCGCACTTCCAGTCGATCATCTACGCGCCCGGCGATTCAAAGATTGATGTGGGCTCGCGAGCCGTGCTTCGGGGCGAAGGGAGCAGGGCTGAGCTCATCTCACGGGTAATCGCCACGGACAACGCCAAGGTAATGGCACGCGGGGATATTGTGGGAACAGCGGATCACGTGAAGGGCCATCTCGAGTGCCGGGGATTGATGCTCTCTGATACCGCGCAGGTCGCCTCTATTCCCGAGCTGACCGCGTTACGGAGAGATCTTGACCTCTCGCACGAGGCCGCGGTCGGCAAGATCGCGGAAGAGGAGATCCGGTACTTGATGGCGCGCGGCTTGAGCGAGGAGGAAGCGACCTCGGTCATTATTCGCGGCTTCCTGAACGTGGATATCACGGGACTTCCGGAGGCGCTCGCCCGCGAGACGAAACGGATGTTCGAGCTGAGCCTGGAGAAGGTGATGTAACAACCACCCGTTCGAATTCCATACTGCCGTGCAGGGATAGGCAAGCTCGAACGGGCTTTAGCATCTCATGAGCGAAGCGTAGATGTCGCACTCAGATGACGGTGTTCGAGTTCCAACGATGGCGCATTTGCGCTCCGAAATTCCGTGCAGGAAGGTCCGCCCCGTGGCCAGATATCGTCCTCGTCTGCTGAGTACTGCTCCGATCAGTTACTCAGGATCTACTGCGTCAGCTTCAAAAGATGCACTGGGTGCCAGTCTTTCTAAGCCCTTCTTTTCGTCGAGCCTTCTGGGCTATTTCATCTCATGCTATCTGCAGCATCCTTTCAGTAGCTCTGCGTGCTTTGCTCGCAATTTCCTGTTGCACGGCGATGATAGGCTTCTGCAGCTCAAGAGCTTTTTCCACCTTCTTTAGAGTATGCATCTTCATCTGCGGGCATACTGCACTTTTGGAGAGTGGGTAGAATCTTTTTCCTTTACACTCCTTCTCAAGTCGATATAAAAGCCCAACCTCTGTTCCTATCAAAAATTCCTCGCTCTTCGCTTCTTTGCAGTAGCTCACCATCCCGCTCGTGGATGCAATGTGATCCGCCATCTCCTGGATTTCGGGCACGCACTCCGGATGAACGACCACTTCTGCCTTTGGATGCTCCTTCTTACCTTCTATAAGATCCTCCACCGAGATTTGATGATGCGTGGGGCACAACCCATACTCTGGAACGGGGATTATCCGCTTTGTTGTCCGCTTTTCAACATACTTTGCGAGATTATGGTCAGGTCCAAAGATGACCGTATCAGAATCCATCGCCTCGACTACTTTCGGTGCATTTGCAGAGGTGCATATGCAATCTGCCAGCGCCTTGCAATCGGCGAGCGTGTTTATATAAAGGACGACCTCCGCATCTGGATTCTTTTCCTTCGCCTCCTTTAAGTCCTCAGGGGATAACATCTGCGCCATCGGGCATATCGCACCCAGATCAGGAATGAGCACCTTCTTGTCGGGGTTGAGGATTGCTGCGGTCTCAGCCATGAAATCCACGCCACAGAAGACAATGATATCGGCATCCGTCTCCGCGGCACACCTCGCAAGCTCGAGCGAGTCACCGACGAAATCTGCGATATCTTGAATCTCTTGCCTCTGATAGTTATGAGCTAAAATAAGCGCATTTTTCCGCTCCTTCAACCGTTCAATAGTTAATCTGCCCATGTTCACCCCCTTTAGAATGCATACATCAATACATCTTCTGTTCAACTCGATAAGGAAGCCGAAATAATTTCAGCCGCCTTTTTGCCCGATACTAACATGCCGCCAAATATCGCACCCATCCTCGGTGACCCAAAGACCGCATTAGCCGCCATCCCCGCAACGAATAACCCCGGATAGACCTCCTTCGTATTCTCGAGGATCGCGCTCTCTCCAACATCTGCCCACATCGGCTTCTCCCCCATCACCTCTCCCGTCTTGGTTCGCAGTTTTGGACCGATCTTCTTAGCAACAATCCTGCAAACCGCACAATCATGCCCGGTGGCATCCACCACGACCTTTGACCTGATCGTGAGCGGGTCAACATGGAGATGAGCGAGCCCTACGGCACTCCAGTTTAAAACGAGCCCACATATCCTATCCTCTTCCCGTATCATCACATCCTCGACGCTGATCAGGTTGAATATCCGCGCACCCGCCTTTATCGTCCTCGAGGCAATGGTTGAAACCGCTTCTACGGCATCTGCCACCCAGTAACCGTCTTCATACTCGTGCGAGGACACATCAAATTCATCCAGTATCTCTCTTCCCCCCTCCTGGAGCACGATGCGAGGGAACATCATCCCGCCACCCCACATCCCGCCGCCAACACTGAGTTTCCGCTCAAAAATAACCGTCTTCACGCCTCCTTTCGCGAGATAGTACGCGGTGGTCATGCCAGCAGGACCCGCTCCTGCGATAGCGACTTCTGGTTCTGTTGCCTCGAGCAGATCCTTCACGCAGGTCTCAATGATCGCTTTCGAGATTTTCACCTCGTCAAGTCCTTCTTTCCCCATTCTTTTACCTCTGCAAAGCCGGGGATGAGATTCGAACTCACGTGATCCGATCTGCAGTCGGACGCGTAGCCACTCCGCCACCTCGGCTTACTTAATGGACGTTTTCGTAATTCGAAGCTTTGCGCTGTATAAAAAAGTCACCCCACTCTCTTCGTTTTTATCAACCGCCCAATCTCTTCTCCATCTTTAATCTTCACTATGAAGGTCCCATGGCAGGGCTTTATATACGGGAATATTACATATCCATCTTCCACCCCGATAAAAATCGGGGAGATACCAATTAAATACACATCGAACAATTTATAGCCCGGTTCGACCTCGTAAACCGTTTTGATATTCCGCCTGATAAATTCCCGCCCTTCCTTATAGGTGCTGTCAGCTAATAAAATCTCATACTCCATCAATTCGATGCAGCCCATCGTTCTACCTCCGGTATCGCATCATCTATCTTCCTCTTCAAGGGATTTGGATTATGAACGGATCTGGCAATGAGCTTCTCACAGGTGAACCCAATCTGCCCTGCGAGCACTTCGGGATCTTTACCGAAGATAATTGCTAGGAGTTTTGCGTTCGATATACTCGGGATCGTCGCAAGATACGATAAGCCGGCATCGTTATGCACGAACACGGAGCAGAAATCGAAATCCATTCTCTTCTCAGCGAGCGCTTCTATGCACGTGTCTAAGGGTATTAGCTTCTCCGGATCGAGATAGCACCCCTTCGGATCAGAGATTTTGAGAAGGTCGAGCGCGGTATCCGTACCTGCAGCGAATACAGCCAAGCCCGCGTTTTTGAGGCTGCTCGCAAGGTAAAGCGCAATACCCGTCTGAACTGGCACTTCCGGACATCCTAACAGGAGCAACGCTTTTTTCATCTCTTCTTTCTTTCCCGCCATCGCGGCATTTAGTTAACGATTGTTAACCACACTATAAAAACTGTTGATTCTCGTCAGCTTTTGGGTTGGACGATCTCCCCATCTGCCAGACAAATTATTTTATGTGCCATCTTTGCCAATTCCACATTATGAGTAACAACTAGCAAGGTAAGTCCCTGACCGTTAAGATCCTGGAAAAGGTCAAAAATTGCCCGAGCCGTGACGGAATCCAGATTCCCTGTAGGTTCATCGGCCAGGATAATCCTGGGATTGGTGATAAGCGCCCTGCCAATAGCTACCCGCTGCATTTCACCACCGCTGAGCTGGTTGGGTAAATGTTCAGCCCGGGCATCAAGCCCAATCAGTCTGATCACCTCGTCTACTTTGCCATTACCGCCGTTTTTCTTACTAAAGAGGAGAGGCAACGCTATGTTCTCACGTACCGTTAATGTCGGCAGCAGTAAGAATTGCTGAAAGACAAACCCGATATTCTCACGCCGAAGCCTGACGAGCGCATGCTCTTTTAGACCACTAATCTCACGCCCGTTCAATCGCAAGCTGCCCCGCGTCGGCGTATCGAGGCACCCGAGCAAATTCAAGAGCGTGGTCTTCCCCGACCCCGAAGGACCTACGATGGCCGCGAATTCGCCCTCGGTAATAGCAAAACTAGCATTTTTGAGAGCATAGATATCCTCACTGCCCCGGTGGTATATCTTGGTTAAATTCTTTGCCACGATCAGTTCATCAATCATTCCAGATCACCCCGGATAGCTTCCATCGGTGTTAAGCGGGATGATTTAATCGCGGGGTACAGTGCGCAGACAAACCCGATACAAATGGAGAACAACAAGCATAAGCCGATCAACCTTGGCTCAGGCGACATGAGCCTGCCTGCTGGCGAGTAGGGGATTATTCCCTTGACAAAGCCCTCGATCAAGCTGGTGCTCGCGATCGAAACCAGCAAGCCGAGTATCCCGCCACTCGTGGTGATAAGCAGTGTTTCAATGACGACCAGCTTGCCTATATCCAGACCAGAAGCACCAAGAGCTTTCATCATCCCGAATTCCCTCGTCCTTTCGTTAACTGACATGAGCAGGGTGTTCATTATGCCGACAGCGCTGATGATAATGGCTATTATAATGACTGAGATGAGGAGTGTCTGAGCTGACCCTACTAAGTTCATAATGGTTCCCATGATCTGAGTCATAGTCACGACCTGCACATCAGGAATAGTCTCCAGCTGATTGGCAATTTCAGACATCCTGGAAATATCGTCCACTCTAATCGCTATGGTTGTTATCTGGTCCGGCTTGCCAAAAGTCCGTTGCGCAACTTCAAGAGGCAAGAAATGGAACTCATCGTCCTGCGTGCCAGTTCTTTCCAGGATGCCAACAACCGTGAACGGTATTTTATCCGGACCAAAAGGCACGACATCGCCCACCTTCAAATTCTCTTTTTCTGCCAAATTTCTGCCGATGACCATGACGGTATCTTCAGTGTGGGAGAAAAAACGACCCTCGACCGTCCAATAGGGCTTGAGGCGTTTCATATCCTCGATATTGATGCCGTACACGATGTGCGGCTTCTCATCTTTATAAAACTGATGGAGAAGCATTGGGCTGGCGATTTCTACACCCTCAATTTTCTTCGCCTCAGCCACATCCGAATTTGAGAGATACTTCGGTATGACGCCACCGTGGATGATGAGCGAAGCCGCTTCATACGGGCACCCCTTGGGCACGGCCAGCATATGGATGCCCGTGCTCTCAAGTTCACCGCTCAGCTGCTTCTCATATCCCACGTTAAATGAAAGCAGGCTGAACAGAAGAGTGATAGCGATCGCCACGCCAAGCAGCGTTAAACCCGTCCTGCCACGCCGCCGTACTAAATTCTTTAGTGCCAGGGTAATGAAATTCATGAGATCGGCTCCTTTCTGCTAAAACTCAACTTTCTCGCCAATGAGGTAGGTATCACCGCCCTTCTGGGCCACGTTGCCATAAACTCGTGCGAATGCTCCTTGTTTCTGTGGTATCACAAGGTTGCTCGGAGCAAGGTCAACGTAGATGGTCCCCGTACCATCATCAAGGATAAACCAGCAGCCGGAGCCACATTCAGCTATGATCTTTCCTTCAACTACAACGGCCTGCCCATAGTAATCACTCGGACTGCCCAGGATATAGTTTATTTTCACGATATCTTGACCGTCTCCTCTACCGTTGGTGAGCTCAATGGTGGTCCCTTCTGCTTTTTCAGCCTGATTTAGGGAATAAACTGCACCAATAACTCCTACGAGAAGCACTACTACCAGTACTGCACCAATGAATACCTTCCGAGGCGTGGTCAGCACCATGGTTATGCCTCCGGTAGTTGTATCATTTCACCACCCCATAGCCACCGCGGGGCAGCTAATCTCGTTATTTCCATCCCCGTCTCTTTTTATTACCGTCATTCTCTTCCTCCCACCGCGGAGCCGCGGATGAACGTCGAGCTCGTGCGCTCCGACTGCGTCGACCGTGTAGCCACTCCGCTGGCCCGGCCGCCGCGACGGGTTTATTAACAATTGTGAACATACGTGTTGATATAGGTGGTCCGGTATAAAAAGCAGTGGTGAAGATGAAGGCGCCGTGCGAAGTGATCGTCTGGGATGTCCTGCCCGGTATTCGGGCTGCGCTTGCCGAGGAATTGGTCCACGAGGGGGTCTCCCAGAAGGAGGCGTCCGAGCTACTCGGCATTACGCCTGCCGCGATCTCCCAGTATATCGCAAAGAAGAGGGGCTACAAGATCGAATTCCAGGATGCGGTTAAAGCCGAGATAAAGAAGCTCGCCACCGAGGTCCGGCAGGGTCGCGTGGAGAACGTGGTTCAACGGATCTGTGAGATTTGCATGAAGCTCCGGGAAGAGGGAACAGTTTGC
>CAYYNW010000064.1:0-8178 GCA_964473145.1 uncultured Halobacteria archaeon | reverse complement strand
ACTGCTGCTCGCCTTTTGGCGGTTCCTGCGGTTCGCCGGCCCCTTGCCGCTTCTCCGATGCGGGACGCCTGAATGCAGGATGTTCGAACGCAGGCGGTTGCATACCCCGCAGCAGCCTTCGTTGTGCCCATTCGTTTGCCTGTGCAGTACGCCGCTCCCCCTCGGAGGAGCCTTGCTCGCTGGTCCCGCTCGCCGCTCGCTGGTCCCCTGGCGCTTCAAGCTCGCTGCTCTGCTCCGCCGGTGCAGGCTGCTCCTTGACCCTGCTCACCGTTCGTCGAGCTCGTTCATCGCCAGCAGCCCCTCGCTTCTCCGGGATTGGCGAAGGCGCTTTGACCCTGCCTGCCTTTTCATGTTCCCTTGGCGCTTCAAGCTTGCTGCTCTTCTCCGCCGGTGCAGGCTGCTCGGTGACGCTGCTCACCTTTCGTCGAGCTCGTTCATCGCCAGGAGCACCACCCCGCTGCTGTCGTGTCGAAGGCGCTTTGACCCTGCCCCCTTCTTCTGGTGACTCGCTCTTCGCCTTTACCATCCCGCGTTCACCACTCCTCTCCTCCGCGATCGCGGCAGAGGATTCTCTGACCATCTGTAGTCGCGCACTGTCTACGACTATGACATCCTTCACTGCTTTCACCGCGGCAAACGGAAGAACGATCAGAGGGCCACTAGTTTCGAACTCGCCTACGTTCAGGTTCGGCATGGGTCTAACCAGGAGATCAGTCAAGTCACCCGTCGTTGGCTCAACGCGCAGGTGATCCAGCACACCGATATCAGAGCCGCTGGTGTCAACCACTTTTTTATCGCTCAATTCACTTGCAAATATCGTTTCTTTCATGCTAACCCCTCCTCACCACCATACAGACCGCGGGCTTCGCCGCCCTTAAGCTCACTTCTGCTTCTGAACTCGCTTTACCTTCTCCCCTCATCGCCCAACCTCCCACCCCAGTTGATTGCTAAATCCTCGGACGAGCCAGTATAAATACTTATCATGCAATCGGTGTGGGCAATCGAGAAAATTTCGGCTTGAGGTGGCCACGTCATCCATTATACGCGGGAAGAGATGAATTGATGGTGGGATCGGAGCCGCGCATTTCAAAGCGGCTTTGTACCTCGACTCAGCCCGCATAGATCTCCCCGGGTTCCTGGTTCCCACCACATGCAGGATGCGCTAAAGCGTTTCGTATCTTCGTCCCGCTTTACTCAGGTTCACACGCTGGTTGTCCGTGATCTCGCGAAGGTCACTGATTTCCTCGAATTCGGGATACGACTCGTTAACCACCTTCAAGCTCTCACTAGTTACGACGATGAGATCCTTCACGGCTTTCACGGCGTCGAACGGGATAGCACTACACTCTCCTCTCTTACCGAACTCGCTGAGCGTCAACTTGGGCTTAACTACGAGTGCGGTCACGATACCAATCGTATCCTCAACGCGCAGGTGATCCACCACACCGATGTTTCGACCACCCGTGTCAATCACCTGTTTACCCTTCAGCGTGCGCGCAAATACCGTTCCTTTCATTTTACACCTCCTGTAGCCAACTGGGAGCTTATCTCAGCAATTCCTTGCTCTCCAAGCCACGGTACAAGACCGCTGCTCGTGCCACCCAACCCTGTACCGGGTAACTCCGGCTTCTGTTGCGGCTTCACCCCTCGCTCCCAACCACCCACCCTATCTGCTGACGTAAGCGGGGCAACTATATAAAGCCATCCGTTCCACTGCACTGGAAGGGAGGTTCATAGCATAGCGTTTGATCGTTTGCAGTGTAGTACTCGATTCGCGGTATCCCGTGATGTGAACAGGCACGACAGCACACGGTAACCTCGATCTATTATCCGCTCGCACACGGTGATGTTTAGCCGGAAAAAATAGCCGGCCAGGACTCACCTTAGCCCTTGAACCGCACGAAGCGAGCTGGCACGTCCCTGAATTTCGGATGATAGATGTACTCCAGCGCCGTCCCCTTCGCTTTGGTGAGCTGCATCCACGCGATTAACTGCTTGAACGTGCCACCGGCCAAGCCATCCGCGACCACCGCGTAGCCCTGGGCCGTCTCCTTCGTCTTCGATGCGCCTTCCAAGAACCCTAACGGCCGCACCTCGGCATCGTTTGCCAATCGCCTCTTCAATTCGTCACGTATCTCGTTCATCTTCGTCCAGCGCCCGGATAGGAGTATCTCCTTCGGCTTCTTCACCGATACGGTCATTTCGGCAACGGCCTTCTCGATACCATCCATCATCGCGTCGAATGCGATCTCGTTCTTTTTGCCTTTACGGCGTACAAACGCGTCGGGATCCATCTCGCCGGTCACAGAGACGACACCGCCCTCAAAGGTATCCTTCCGCTCCCAGTGGCCAATGAGCTGCACGAGCTCGGCATCCACCGCGGAGAGCGTTAAATAGCCGATCCCCGGGAAGTTCGTGCCCCCAATGCCGTCCACGATGCGGCCGCCATCCACGCCGATGACCGCATTGTAGCCAAAGCCGAGCTCCACGAGGATGAATGAGACCCCAGCATACCGAATGCCGAGCCTTCTCGCCTGGTCATGCACGCCGAGCACGGCCACGGCCAACTTGTCCGCCGTGCCCATATCGAGCTTGTTGATCTTCCGGTAATACGGCACGGTCGGCAGCTCGATCACGCCCGGGATAAAGGTCACCGGGAACTGCTCGCGCCGCATCCAGACCGAGAAATCGGTCATATTCTTGTAGAGTATCGCGCCAAAGATCCCCGCTTCGATCCCCTTCTGGATATCAGCCTTCGTGGTCAGCAGGATATAATTGTAGTACCACTCCTCGAAGATCTCTTCCGGTATCTCATTGATACGCGTCGGCTCCACGCCGTACCCGGATGGCCCGGCGATGAGATCCGCGGGTAACGCCTCCCGGAGCGCGTCATTGATCCTACCTGGCTCTTTTGCTAAGTCGAGATTATCCAGCGGATTCTCGTAGTAGACCACGCCATCCTCAATCGCGCAGATATCCATGCTCTTCGTGCCTGGATCGACACCTACTGCCCGTGTCATACTATCTCCTCAGTATGTACCATCTACTATCGCTCGACTACGTTAAATAAACTGTTCTGAGTAAATAGTCTCGCCATCTGTTCTTTGATTTTCGGCTTCAGGTAAATGTGGCTGAACACACCACCTGCACTTTTTCGCAGCTCCAGAGTCTCGATCAGGCGCTCGTATCTGCCGCCGCCTATGCCGTTTGCAAGCACTGCCGCGCCTTCCGCAGCTTCTTTTACTGCACCGCCAGCCCTGGTCAGGGTTCGTATCCCTGCGTTGATCCCGAGTTCGCTGAGATGCTCCTGTAGTACGGAGCTCACGTCCTGAACAAACGGCTCCAGCCTCGTGAACCGACCACTCAGTAAGATCTCCCGTGGCTTGCGGACCGATGCGAGCATGAGATAGGTGTCCTTGAGTATCGCATCGAGCATGGCGGAATACGCGAGTGCCGTCTGCTCGGATTTTCGTGCGCGGCTAACGAACTCCTCGATGGACACCTGGTGAGGATTAATCATGGCTATAGCGGCCGCGCCGCCATCGAAGAGCTGCAGCTTTGAGAAATCCGGGATTGTATTTGCCAGAGCATAGGCAAGCTCGCCATCCAGTGCGCCCATGCCCATGTACCCGACGCCGCCCATAGTTCCACCGACACCGTCAACTATTTTACCGTTCTCTATGCCCATCGCAGCCGTGTAGCCGAAGCCGATCTCCAGGATGATGAACGAGGTTTCTGAGTACTCCAGGCCGTATTTCTCTGCTTGATCCTTCACCCCGGAAACTGCCGTGAAGACCTTGTCCGCGGTGCCCATGTCGATTCTATTGACCTTGCGGTATTCGGGCACGGTCGGCAGCATGATCACACCGGGCGGAAACCAGATATTCAGGTTTGACGCCCTCATGAGGAACATCAACTCGCGTAACCCGACGATGTTTAGCCTTCTCGCAACGTCTGCTGGCGTGATGAACGTTGCGGCCTTGATCTCGGCGTCCGTTGCGGCCGAGGCTTTGACCATCGGCAGCCCGTAGCCGCTTGGACCGACGATGACGTCGATCTCCCGCTCTAGCGCGCGTAGGGCATCCAGCACGATTCCCGGATTCGTTGTTACCTCACCTCGCGGTAGTGCGAGATCGATGACGACCTCATCGGTTGCATCATCAAACCCAAAGAGGTCCATGCTCTTCGTGCCAGGGTCTATGCCGATCGCCGTTACCATCTTCGTAGTGTCGCTCCTTGATTGTTACCCGGCGTGTAAAAGACATCGCCACCGCCCCGCGGCTCCAGGAAGCTCGTTAATTTCCCAACAAGCGCTCGCGCAGTCGCTCCATTGTCTACGAGCCCATAGAACGTTGGACCCCAGCAGGTTTGACAAGCTCCGTACGCGCCGTTCTCCAAGAGCAGGTGTATGCCCGCCTCGACGAGGGGGTCGCAGTAGGTATTGCCGTCCTGGAACTCTTCCCAGAAGCTCCCGAGGCGGCTGTTGAATGCCGTGATGTATTTCCCGAAGCTCGTGATGTCATGCTCCATGATGGCGGGCATAACCTGCATGAGCATGATTCTGGAGAGGCGATCGGACATCTGCTCAGGCATGGGCTTCAGGCTGCGCAGTATCTCCTCCTCCTGCTCTTTTAGCTTCAGTATCGCGGGTATCGGCCGGTGCGGTATGCAAACGACGAAGAGCCAGTCCTCAGGGATCGGGTATCTGAAGATGCAGGGCGGCACCCGCCGGCCCTTCTCCGCGAGCTTGTAGCCGGCGTCGACGATGAAGCCGCCGGTTTGGAACGAGTTAAACCCGAGGGCAACAATGTCTGATCTTCCGAGTGCGATCGCCATCTCCTCGAGCTCGATGGGCCGGTGGTAAAGCTCGGCTACTGCACGACCAATTGCTAATGCCAGTGCAGTCTGAGAGCCCATGCCGAGGTGCTTGGGGATCGATTCTTTGACATCAACCGCAATTCCACCCGCGATCTCGCATCGCGCAATGCAGGCACGTGCATATCTTTCCGCATTCGTCGCGTCTTCGCCCGTGCTCGAGATCGTGTCTGATCTCCGGGCTTCTATGATGGTTCGCGGGTACTCGATGGTAAAGCCTGCCGTGCCGTAGAGCCGTCCAAGGTCGCCGGTTAAGTCCATGTTGCCCGCGTGTAGATGTGCAGGTACAACCACGACTCTTCCGATTTCACCACCTGGTGCCATTCTTTATCATTCCCTCCTGCTCTTTACTCCACCCCCACCCTATACACATCCTTTATTGGGTGGGGTATTAAGAAAGAACCCCCGGTAAGCCCTAAACGGGGGCGCGGCACATTCCCTAACAACCTTTATAACCGCCCATTTATGATCTGTAGACCGGGGACTAAAATGCGTGTACGAGTTTCTGCGCCAGCGCGACTCCATCTGGGCGATTTAGACCCCTTCGCACTCGGCCGGTTCGGCTACGCGCCCGTGCTCGCCATTACGGAGCCGAGGACGGTGATCGAGGCAGAGCCGGCTGACCAGCTCGAGATGACCGGGGTTGAAAGCGAGGAGGCACGCACGTACGCGCAGCGCGTCATCACGGCGTTTCAGCTCTCGGGTGCGCAGCTCACCGTGAAGAGCCTCGCACCACGGAACGTCGGGTTTGGATCAACCACGCAGCTCAGCCTCGCGATAGGACGTGCGGTCACCAAAGCGCACGGGCTCGAAGTGCCGCTCATCGAGCTGGTAAAGGCGCTCAAACGCACCTCGACCGGTGGCATGTATCCGTTTCAGCTGGGCGGCTTCGTCGTCGCCGGTGGGTTCCCGGTGAAGCCCGGTGAACGCGTATGGCTGCGGGATGAGCCCTTGATCCCGCCCTTGATCTTCCGTGCGGACTTCCCGGCGTCATGGCGGTTCGTCCTGGCACGGCCGTTCGAGGCGCCGAAGAGCCCGGACAAAGAGGCGGAGGAGCGTGCCTTCAGCAGCTTACGGGATTATAAGCCGCCTGCCGAGCTCATCCATAAAGGGTACTTTCTGCTCGCCGCAAAGCTCATTCCCGCAGTGCTCGAACGCGATGCGGAGGGCTTTGGTAAGGCGCTCACCGGGATCCAGATGACGGTTGGACGTATCTATCAGCCCGTGCAGGAGCAGATCTTCAATCCCGCGTCACAGTGGCTCATCCCGATCCTCAACCGTAGCGGCGCCCTGGGTATCGGCCAGAGCTCCTGGGGACCGACCGTTTATGCATTCACCGACAGCCCCGCGGCCGCCCGTGAAATTGCGGCGCGGCTCGAAGCGGAAGCACGAGACCGGGCGGAGATAACGATCGTGGCCGCGGACAACGCCGGCGCACGGATCGAGACGGTTTTTTAATGTGGCAGCTCCATCTTCATGGCACGCAGCTTCGTTTCGATGAGCTCTTCCGCGTTGAAACCAGGCCACTCGATGTAATCAACCACCGTGCCTGTGGCACCGCGCAACTCGAGCACCTCGACCAGTTCCGCGTACGTGCCGCCGGCGAGCCCGCTGGCGAGCAGTGCAGCGCCCTGCGCGGCTTCTTTGCTCCGCGTCGCAAAGCCCTCGAGCTTCCTGATCGGGATATCGAACCGTTCAAGGCTCGCGAGCAGCTCGGCATAGAGCCGCGGCACACGGGTGAGCCGCCCGGAGAGCATGAGTTCCCAGGGGAGATTCTGGAAGACCGTCAATTCCATCGCCACGGCTTTGACCACGCCTTCGACGAGGCTCTGCCACGCGGTGGCCAGCCGCTCATCATCGAGCCGATCAGCATAAGCTTCCGGGGGAATGACGTCGCCAGCAGCATAAGCCACACCGCCGAACCCGAGTTGCTCTTCCGTAAAGCGGTCGATGGTGTGCGCGATCTCCAGATCCATCGCGCCGATCGTCAGATAGCCTGGACCGGGGAAGATCGTACCGCCAATCCCATCGATCAGCTTGCCATGCTCGATGGCCATGATCGCATTGAACCCGAACCCCAGCTCGAGCACCATGATGCTGGCGTCTTCATACTCCTTGCCGTAGCTGCGCGCGTAGTTCCAGAGCGCGAGCGCGGCGATACAGGTCTTGTCCGCCGTGCCCAGATCGACCTTGTTCCGTTTCCGGTGCCGGGGCACGGTGGGAGCTGAATGATCCCGGGTGTAAAGAAGACGTTCAACTTGTGCTCCTGCTGCATCGTGATGAACCGTCGAATCGCGATATCGACCTCCGTATTCTTCCCGAGTGTCGCTTGCGCGAGCGTACGGTCAGTCAAATCAGCAATGTGCGTCACCGGTAAGCCCATGGCCGAGGGGCCGACGATCACATCCGCATCAGCCTCAAGGACCACCCCGAGGAGGCGCTCCGGTGATTTCGCCACGGTACTCGTCGGCACGGACGCCTCGAAGACGACCATGCCCGACTCGTCATCGAAGCAGCAGACGTCGAAGCTGCTCGTACCGGGATCTATGCCTAAGGCGTTCATTGCAGATCTCCCTCTATGCTTTGATAGTTAATGGTTGCGTTGCTATATCACATTTTTGATACCGTCAGTTATCTCCGAACGCCCTATCCCCGGCATAAAAAGGGGTAATTTCTGGAGATCTCTTTAAAAAGGCTTTTCCGTGGAAAGCAACATGTATTCCTCATACGCCCTCTGTAGAAACTTCGATAGCACTATGGATGCACAATAAAACATCACCAGTGCAAAATATCGCACATCTCTGAAAAGGAAATCCAGTGGCACAAAGGCTTCTCCACCGCCCGCTAATCTATACCACCTCATTCCGTAGTAAACAAGAGCATACAGGTTCATAGCGAGTACACCAAGGGCAGCGCCATGATAGACCTTAACTAGATCCAACCAGTTCCTTTGTTTTCTGGACTGAGAATAGCTATAAACGAAAACGAGCCAACCCAGCAGGATAAGAGCGACACCTGAGCAGATACTTTCCCAAAGCGATATTTCGTAGTCAAGGCTTATGAAAATTCGCCATAAAAACGTGAGACCTATGATCACTATTAATGTTCGCTCATCAGTTAGCACCGTGCTTGCCATATCTTCCAGGTCCATTTCTATCAGCTTTTTGCCCCGGTGGTGTAAATAGGGTGCTATGAGATTCAGAACCGTCTTTCCTTTAGACCGCGATAGATACTCCTCGTGCATCTTTTTTAGGTAGTGGCCTTCAAACCGTGACATTTATATACCACCGATCTAATAATTTA
>CAYYNW010000063.1:0-8212 GCA_964473145.1 uncultured Halobacteria archaeon | reverse complement strand
TGGGACCGCCGAGATTTGAACTCGGGACAACTCGGTCTTCAGCCGAGCGCTCTCCCAGTCTGAGCTACGGTCCCCTGCGCTCGCTCGCTCTCTGGCTACTCTTCATTTCGGCTCACAAGTTATAAATAGTACACCGCTGATACTCCCAGTGATGGAAGAGGAGATTAAACGCGCGATCGATACCGTCCTAACGAGCCATGCGCGATTCGCCGACATCCGGCTGGAACGTGGCTACGCCACGGCAATTGACCTGCGCGATAACGTCTTCCGTGAGATGAGCTATGGTATCGATCAGGGCATAGGTGTCCGTGTCCTCTACCAGAACTCCTGGGGCTTCTCTGCGGCGAACGAGCTCGAGCCGGGAGCGGTGCAGGCTTCCTTTGACGATGCCTTGAAGATCGCACGCGCGTTATCCTTCTCGAAATCCGCGAGGCAGACTGCACCGATCACCATCGCAGCCGCGGCCACGATACGCGACCAGTTCACGCTCACGCCGAAGCTCAGGCCCGAGGATGTCAGCATCGAGGAGAAGAAGCGGATGGTGAAGGACGCGTACGACGCGGCAAAGGCGCATTCAGAGCAGATCAAGAGTATCTCGATCCTCTACCTCGATGGCTACGATGAGCGAATTTACGCGAATTCCGAGGGGAGCTACCTCGTGCTGAAGACGCCCGCAGTCTTTCTGCGCGCCGGCGTGGTGGCGAAGAAAGGCACGGTGCTGCAAGAGGGCCGGGAGAGCATCGGCGCGGTGGCTGGGTTCGAGTTTGTGAAGGCTGAAGATGCCGTGCAGGTCGCGGTGAAGGCTGCGGATAAAGCGGTCCGGCTGCTTGACGCGGAGCTCCCGCCTGCCGGCGCGCTGCCGGTGATCATGGACAATCAGCTCACGGGGGTCTTCATGCATGAAGCCCTGGGTCACGCGGCCGAGGCCGACCATGTGCTGTATGGTGAGTCGATCCTGCGCGATAAATTGGGCGAGGAGATCGCGTTCGAGGGACTTACCGTTGCGGATGATCCTACTATTCCGTACTCGCATGGCTATTACCGGTACGATGACGAGGGGCTGCCAGGACGCCGCACGGAGGTGATACAGGACGGCGTGCTCGTCTCCTACCTGCACAGCCGGGAGACCGCGGGCAGGTTAGACGCAGAGCCAACGGCTAACGCGCGCGCAGCCGATTACTCTGATCTCCCCCTGGTGCGGATGAGCAATACCGTAATTGACGAAGGCGACTGGCGGTTTGAGGAGCTGCATGAGGCGATCGAGTTGGGCATCTATGCGAAGGGCATGCGGGGCGGTCAGGTGGATACGGTGCAGGGCGAATTCCAGTTCAGTGCTGAAGAGGCGTTCCTGGTCGAGCACGGAACGCTCACGAAGCGGTTGAAGAACGTCTCGCTCTCCGGGAGTACGCTGGACGTCTTGACGCAGATCGACGCCGTGGGCCGGGATCAAAAGCGGGGCACGATCGGGTTCTGCGGCAAGGATGGCCAGGATGTGCCGGTCTCGGAATATGCACCGCACGTCCGTGTCAGGCGGATCATGGTCGGTGGATCGTCCTCTGGCTGAGTCGTGCCATAACTGACAAGCAGCAAGCACCACCTACCAAACAAACTGGCGTGTTCCTGGAGTTCATCTACTCGGATGTATTCTCCGCGATTCTGCGTCGCGCAGCCGGATGAGTGGTTTCGCGATATGCCGCCGTGCGACCGGTGGTACCTCGTACAGCCCTTCCTCAAGCTCACGAGCTACCAGCCGCAGCTCTTTAGCGGGACGCGCGGTCTTGCAGCGCCTGCACCGGTAGCCCTGTGATCGTCCCGCGGACTCCATCGGTCGTCCGCAGAACTCGCACTTCGGAGTCACCAGAACGACCCGATTCAGGGTCCGCAGCTCAAGCTTCTCCAGATTCAGGGTCCCGCTCTTGAACGACCCGTAGACCATCACGTGATCGCCTGTGCGCAACTGCCGGACAAGTGCGCGGAAGCCCTTGGTCGGCTCGTACGCGATGCAGTCGATGTCGGTACACCCGTCCCCCATTTCTCCTGGAAGTGCGAGCGCAAAGACGACGTGTCCGCCTTCAATCGTTTGCGGGTCCGAGACCACGATGCCCTCGAGCATGTACGAGTGGCAGTCCTGCAAGGTTCCGCCGGCTTCGTCACCTGGAATGAGATGGAAATCAGTGCCTTGATTGGTGAGAAAGAGGGTGAGATGCTCCGCAGGTTCTGCGCGGATGAGCGCATAGGCGGTATAGAGCGCCTCGACGGACTCGCCGCGGATACCGAAGAGTACGGGGCAGGGCGAATGGGGTGCAAGTACCAGTCTCTTAGCTGCATGATCGACGGTATCCCAGGTCAGCGGGTACGTCACCTCGTCGGCCCGCCAGACGCTCGCTTCATCAATGACGCGTGGCGTCCCCCAGCGACGCTGCTCACGGTACGCCATGAGTTCATAGGTGCAATCGTACTGCGCCGGTCGCCATTTTTGGATGAGGAGAAAGGACGCGGCAGCCAGAGCACCGATCAGGCCGCGTTCATTCTTGAGCCCGAGATACTCGAGCTGCAGCTCAGCCAGAAGTGCGTAGGCCTGCTCGAGCTGCAGCACGTCACGCACCGCAGCCTCATAGAACCACTTTGCTTTGGTGAGCAGCGCGGGCATCGCAACGTCTCCGCCACGCCCGCTCCTGCCTCCATCGAGTAGCGCACGTACCCGTGCCTCGCGAATGAAGACGATGCCGGGGTTTGTCCCTTCCGCATGGAGTTCGGCGAGCTCACGCACGCGCGCTTCGACCACTTCCTTCACCTTTCCCTCCTGCGCGGGCGAACAGGCAAGCTCGAACGAGACCGCGCCGTTGCCCCGGGTCTTATAAGGGATGCAGGGGTTCAAGCGCACCAATCGCGGCGCGGAGACGGCACCAAATGGCGTGAGGTCCGCGACTAGCACAGCGCAGAGAAAGGTAGTGCACATCCCTGCAGCCGAATCAGTATCGTCAATTCCCACGATCATAAACCTTTCTTAAAACCTTTCTTAGAAAGAAAGCTTTACCAAAGAAATACGGCGCGCAGTCATTCGACCTTATATACGCCAAACCACTCATTTTACATACCGTACGTACGAACCCACCATGAACCTTTATCCGCTTACCGTTATCCTCTACGTCTTTCTCCTGTACTGGCTTATCGTGCTCGCACTGGACCGGAAAGGTATCCTGAAGCGGTACAACATCTCCGCGTACGGCCCGATCCTGATGATCAGGACGAAGCGAGGCGAGCACCTGCTGCAGCGCCTGGCGGAGGGTGCGCGCAAAGAGCGCTTCTGGCGCGCGTATGCCAACATCGGCACGATCCTCGTGCTCGGCGCTATGATCTTCATGGTCGTGCTGATTGCCTTTGGTGCGTTGAACATGCTGGCGCTCAAGCCCGAGCCGACGGAGCTGAACGAGCCGCGGAACTGGCTGCTGATCCCTGGACTGAACGAGTTCATCCCGATCAGTGCGTGGATCGGATTTGTGATCGCGCTCGTGGTGCACGAGCTCTCGCACGCTGTGTTGAGCACGGTGGAGAAGATCAAGGTAAAGTCGATGGGGCTGCTCGTCGCGCTGATCCCGATTGGCGCCTTTGCGGAGCCGGACAGCGAGCAGCTCTTCGGGGTGAAGGAGAAACCAGCGGGAAAACGATGGGGGCGTGAACCAGATGAGGTTAAAGAAGTAGAACCGGGCCCGAAGAAAATAGCAAGCTCGCGTGAGCGGACACGCATCCTCTCGGCCGGGGTGACGAGCAATTTCTGCGTCGCCTTCATCGCCTTCGGGCTCTTCTTCGCACTGCTCTTCGCACTGCAGCCGGTGAGCGAGACGGCACTCTACGTCTACGATGTCGCGGCGGGCGGTCCCGCGGATCAGCTGGGGATAGTGCCCGAGACCTTTCTCACCGCACTCAATGGCGCGCCGATCGGCGATCTCGAGGAGCTGAACCGTGCGCTGGAGGAGAACGAGGAGATAACCATCACCATGCTCGATCACCGTGGCGCGAAAAGCATCGTCCCGGTACGCCGGGAAGCGGTGCAACCAGGGGTGATCCTCGTGCGAGTTGAGGCAGACCTGCCGGCAGCAGAAGCGGGCTTGACGGAGGGGATACGCATCACGAGGATGGGTAACCAGAGCATCACCCGGTATACGGATTTCCGGGCGTTCATGGATCAGACGGAGCCGGGGCAGCGAATAGAGATCGAAGCGGACGGCAGAGCCGTGAGCGCAGTCCTGGCAGCCTCGCCCTTTGCGGAGATCGGGTATCTGGGTGTGCTGGTGGCGAATAACCCCTTAGGGATGGTCGTCGTCGGCTTTCCGGCGCATGAGTACCTTATGGGGTTGCGGGGCCTACCCGCATCAATCCTCTCACTCTCACCACGCCAGTGGCTGAATACCTGGCTCTGGCTGACTGTCATGCCCGTTACGCCACTCCCGCTCGGGTTCGGCGGGTTCCACCCGCTGCTGAAGCAGTTATACGAGCCGGTAGGGCTCGCCGCCGTGTTCGGCGGCGGTATCTTCTGGGCTGCGGATATCCTCTTCTGGATCGGCTGGATCAATTTCTACGTGGGGCTCTTCAACTGCCTGCCTGCGATCCCGCTGGATGGCGGGTATGTCTTCAAAGAGCTCTTGAACCCCGTCTTACGGCTCGGGATCAAGGAAGAGAAGCGAAAGGAGCAAGTGGCACGGGCCATCAGCTCACTCATCGCCATCTTCATCTTCGCCGCGATCGTCTTCATGCTCGCCGGCCCGTACGTGCTGTGACTGCAGCGGCACACCGAACTAGGTGGCGAAGATGCGGATAATATCGTCGCGTGCGATGAGCCCGATGAGTTTTCCGTCGGCATCGACGACGGGGAGCCGGTTGAAATCGTTCTTGTGCATCAGCCGTGCCGCCTCAGCGATTGACGCATCGGGCGAGATGGTCACGGGCTTTCGGGTCATCGCGTCCTTCACCGCGCCTTCGAAGAGCGCGGTGATCTCCTCGGGGATCCGCTTCACCTCACGCAGGTAGGTCGTGATCGAGAAGACGGGGAAGGGATTGAGCGGGTCGATCACGGGGAAGGGCACGCTCGCCGTCAATTTCATGATGTCCGCCTCACTGATGATACCGATCACCCCGCGCTGCTCATCAATGACCGGCGCGCCGCTGATGCGCTGCGTGCGCATCGTCTCCACGACGTGCTGAATGGTATCGGTGGGCTTGAAGGTGATTACGGCCGTGGTCATCAGCGCACCCACGGTGATATTCGTTTTGGGCTCCATAGCTACTCCTTCTCGCCTCCTCCTTCCTCGTGCTCGTACAGTGAAGCGATAATGTCCGCCCGGGTCACGATCCCCACCAGTGCTCCGGAATGATCCACCACGGGCAAGCGATTATAGCCGGTGACGTACATGATCTGCGCGGCATCGTCAATCAGGGCGTCAGGCGGCACCGTTTCGGGATCTTTCGACATGATCTCCTTCACCTTACGCTCGCTCGCTTTCTCGATATCCGCCTGGATATCGTGCGGTTTCGCCTCGTAGAGATGCAGGAAGTCCAGGGTAGTTAAGAGCGGCTGATACCACCGGAAGGTATCCAGGAGCTTGACAATATCCGCCTCGCTCACCACGCCGACGACTCGACCCTGCTCGTTGAGCACCGGCGCACCGGCGATCTTATGCGCCTGTAAGACCGCGACCGCGTCCGCCACGGACTCATCCTCCTTTACCGTAATGACCTGCCGCGTCATTATCTCCTCTATTCGCTCCTTCATTGCTCTGCCCTCCTCATGCGCTCTCGCGGCTACGTTCAGTATCTACAGGTAGGTAACGTGCCGAGACCACATAAACCTATCGCGAAACCCTGCGCTGAGCTGAGCTGATCTATGCTGAGCGGTGCGCCTTCACATCGTGCTCCGTAACCCAATGCCTTTCCGGATCACCTGCGCGAGCGGAATCGAGCAGATCATGTACCAGAGCACCCAGTAGGGGAGGCCGAGCAGAAAGGTAGCGGTAAGGGCTTGTTCACCGATCAGGGGGAAGATCACGGAGCCCACCGAGGCCGCGCTGACGTATTCCCAGATCCACATGAAGATCGGGATAGTGATGATCGCGATATACGCCATAGGCTTTATCTGCTGCCGGAACATCTCGCCTGAGAATGCCGTCTGCTTCTGCATGATCTCCTGCCGCCGCTTCTCGAGCTTCTTCATCACGTGCTTGTTATTCTCCTTCTTCGCGGCCAGCAGCTCTTTCTGCAGCTCCCGCAGCTCCTTCTGGTACTCCTTCGACTTCTCCATCAGCTCCCAGTTCATCGTGTATTTCTGGACGAGGGTGGTGTAGAAGCCCGTGAGCACGGAGAGGATGAGGATGGTAATGATGAAATGCTCGATCCCGACGGAATTCGCGAGCGGATTGAGCACGATGCCGAGCGCGGCGCCGAGGCTCTTCCGCAGCCCGGGAATGATGATGATCCCGAAGAGCATAAAGAAGCCGAGCGCCATCAACATGCTATCCACGAGCTTCTTCATCTGCGCTTTCTGCTTCTGGCTGATGCGCTCCTCTTTACTCACCATCGTCCGGTTAGTTGTATCCTGATACTAGAGGAGCCGCGAACTATTTAAACCCTTTCCGGCTCGCGCGCCAGCTCGCGCAGCACTTCCGCGATCGTGGCATGGAACTGCAGCTCGCTGGTGAGCCGGGTTACCATTCGCCGTCTCGCGTACTCGTCCACGGCGAAGATGACCCCCGGGTACGAGACGTTCCGGAGCATAAGCCCGCAGGCCGGTGCAGGCTCGAGCTGATCGGTTAGCTCGCCCGCAAGAAGAGACTCGACCCAGCTGGTATCACGGAGGCCTCGGCCGACCATGATGAGCGCGGCAACGATCTTCCGTGCCATTTTACGGAGGAAGCTGTCCGCTTCGAGATCCACCATGAGGAATGAGCGGGTGCTGTCCTCGGTGATCGCAATCCGCTTGACCTCGCGGAAGGGTGAGTAGTGCTCCGCTTCAAGCTCGTTCGCGCCGGGCGGCTGTGCGAAGCGGCTGAAATCGTGCGTGCCCATAAGACATGCCGCGGCCTCGCGCATCCGCGGCAGGTCGAGCGCAGGCTGCGTGAAGAGCGGTACAACGTAGCGGTACTCGCGGCTGCATGCGTCTCTGCGTGCATTAAACCTGGAGCCGGGCGTTGCGAGCGCGTAGACCCAGATATCCGCGGGCAGCAGGCTGTTGACCATCCGCGGCGTCACCCCGTGCTTCGCCGTATCGAAGGAGATAACCTGCGCGAGCGCATGGACGCCCTTATCGGTCCGCCCGGCGGCGGCGTAATTCGCGGATGCGCGATCCTCAATCAGCTGCAGCCCGGTGAGCGCCTCGAAGAGCGCGCCTTCGACCGTCGGCACCGCGGACTGTGGCTGAATCTGGAAGCCGTGGTAGCGGGTGCCGAGGTAGCCGAGTTTGAGTGCGATCCGTACCAGTTCACGATCCTCGGTCGTGCTCATTCATGATGGCTCCTTTGTGCTGCGTGTACGTAGTTTATTAGGCGTGAGATAACAAGGAGGATTGAGCTGAGGCGGCACGCTCGTTAGATCAGAGCAGAACGACCATGGAGATACGGACGGTGCTGGTGGAGCCGAAGAACGAGGAGAACATAGGCGCGGTAGCGCGTGTGCTCAAGAACTTCGGGCTGACGGACCTCATCCTCGTGAACCCTCCGCCGCTGAGAGCGAAGGCCTTCTCCGTCGCCTCACATGCGGCCGATGTGCTTGGGGCGTGCACGATCGTGCCCACGCTCGCCGAGGCGCTCGGAAATGCCGCGCTGGTGGTGGGGACGACCTCGCAGTCCGGCGTGTCAAGTGCTCGCCACCTCCGCCGGCCGTTCTTCACGCCGCGCGAGCTGAAGGGGAAGGTACAGGATCACCAGGGTATGCTCGCACTCCTCTTCGGCCGTGAGGATACCGGGCTCTTGAACGATGAGTTGATGCGGTGCGATCTTGTGCTCCGGATACCGGCGAGCCCGGGCTATCCCGTGCTGAACCTCTCACACGCCGTCGCGATCGTCCTCTACGAACTGAGCGAGCTCGCGGCTACATCCGGAACGATCATGCTCGCACAACTTGATGAGCGTGAGCGCTTGTACGAGCATCTGAGCACCTTCCTCGATGAGATCGAGTACCGGCCGCACAAGAAGGCGAAGACCCTGCTCATGCTCCGCCGCAT
>CAYYNW010000062.1:0-8213 GCA_964473145.1 uncultured Halobacteria archaeon | reverse complement strand
CTCTGTTGCCCTTCCTCATACTTGGGCTTTTCGGTCACGAGCTGCTGCAGAGCGCTACCAGCACGTGCCGCGAGTTCCGGGGATGCGGTCGCTGCTGGGCTCAGAGCAGCCCCACGAGCGAGAGGCCGGAGAGCATCGTGAGGGCGATCAGGAGTAAGGTAATCCGACCAGACCACCGATGGATCGCGCGCAGTGTCGAGCGACTACTGGCCGTGACATGAAACTGCGCATACCCGAGGAGTGGCGTCACGCCAAGGAAAATAAGAGCGAGCGCGCCAAGATACGTATGGGGCACGGCGGCGAAGTGGCGCCCCGAAGATGCGGCAACCATATAGGCGGCCGTGATGAGCCCGAGGAGCGCAAAGGTCGCCCCAACCAGCCCCAGCGCCTTATGGAGCGATAACCATCCCTTGCGCGCCTTGCGATACCGGGCCACGAGCATGCCAGTGGTTAAAAGGGCCAATCCCAGGATCATCAAGGCTGCATGATACGGCCACAGAATATCAACCGGTACCATTCTCTCACTCCCCCCATTCCCCGGGCAGTATAAATCCTTTTTCGGGACGGGTTACCCTGGTTCAGGCTCAACGCGCGCGGTCACCGAAAACCTTTTATTCACGCAGCTCTTACCAGTATCGAGGTAGACTTATTATTTCGCTACCTGTATGAGCGGTGTTGGTAGTGCCGAAAAGGCGGACTTCGAAGAGCAGTTGCGGAGGCTCATGAATGAGTCCCTGGCAGTCGAGGAATCCACGAGGAGGGTCAAGTTATGTGTGAAGGACCTCGACCTGGGTATTGTGCTGAACCTTGACGATCCCCTGGGTGATCTTCCCGAAGGCACCGGGATCGAGGATGTCGCCGCACCGGTCTATCAAGAGGATCTCATCGCGAACGCTTCGCTCATGCTCGATCTGCTCGTGCTCGAGCAGCACCACGACTTATGGAGCACGATCTTGCTCCGTGTCCAGATCGATGAACAGGCTGACGTGGTGGTTAAGAAGAAAGAGATAGACGAGACGGAGATTCTGATGAGCGATCTCCATTCGCAAAGTCAGCGCGCGGCGTGTAAAGAGCAGCTCGACACGATGACTGACGTGATCGCGAGTGCAGCGAAAACGGCGATAACACACCTGATGCGAGAAGAGAACGAGCGAACCAGCTGACGGCTGAGCTGCGAGCTCCAGAGGGCCCTCGCAGTACCTCAGAGATTACTGACCGGTGAATTCGCTCCACGGCCGAACGAGCGGGCCCGTTGGCAGCCCGGTACGAAAGGTTTAAATACGAGCCGCCTGTATCTCTCTCCGTGGACGAAGCGTGGTAAAGCACGCTTCTATAAGATCGTGGTTCATGAGGAGTAACGATCAGTTTCACGTGAAGGGTAGAAGGAAGTATGGAGGAGCGGACGGTGATCGCTGAAGATTCGCCTGCCGAAGAACTCGCGCCGATCGCGAAGGCGGTGCATGACTTGCTCGTATTACCGGTTACGATGCGCAGCAAGCATAAGCGGGGTGTTCGTGTGGAGCGGGGCGAGGTGATTGATCTTGCGTATACCGGACCGGTCCTGGAACAGGCGCTCGCGGAGAACCGGGTTATCCGTACGGTACCGCACACTGGGAAGTATGCGCATATACCCGTAGTGGTTGCACCGATTCGGAACCTGAAGGGCGATGCGGTTGCGGCCATCGGAGTGGTTGATGTGGTGGGTACAGTCGATCTGGGTGCTATCTTCGCGGACTCACCACGGGTGCTCGAGCAGATCAAGACACATCCACGGTATCCGTTGAAACGCGAAGAGGAGTAAAGGAATGGCGGGCGACGAGGAGCGGAAGGAGCTGAAGGTGCGCGAGATCATGAGCTATCCAGTCGTCACGGAGGACGAAGAGGCTCTGGTCACCCACATCATCGAGCACATGACAGAGATGGAGATCGGCAGCGTGGTCATCACCTCCGCGGGCCACCCCGTGGGTATCGTCACCGAGCGGGATATCGCGCTGAAGGTCCTCCTGCCGAATAAGCGGGCTGACGAGGTGAAGGTGAAGGAGATCATGTCCGCTCCGCTGGTGAGCATCGGTCCCGAGACTACCGTCGACGAGGCGAGTATACTGCTGGCGAAGATGCACTTAAAACGCCTGCCCGTCGTTGAGGATGGCGCCCTTCGGGGGATCGTGAGCATCCGTAACATCCTGACGCTGAAGCCGGAGTATGTGAAACGCTTCTATCCCCGGCCACGCCTCATGGCCAGCGGGTGGACTCTGGATCGACTTGAGCGAGCGTTAAGCGAATGTGAAGAGAGCCTGATGCGGAAGAGTCTGAAGAGCTTCGAGAACGCCCTGAAAGCGGTTTATGAGGAATTAACCGAACTTGTCAGCTCTTACCCGGACGATACCGAGCTGAAGGGTATTGCCATGAGCATCGAGCAGTTCGTTACCGAGGTAGAAGCTCATAGGCTCTCGAGTGAGGAGCAGCGGCGGCAGCTGGACGAGCTCCTCCGAAAGTTCAGGCGCATCACGTTCGCCCGCAAGCGGCAATCCTACTCTAGCTTCGCCGGCATTTCGCGCTGGGGTGATCACCGGCACCGCGGAGCCCGTGAGCTCCGGTTACCGTACCGACGAACAAGACCGTAGAGCACGCGCAATCCGATCAGATCATTCGGACACCGAGGAGCGCCGGGGCTAGCTGGCACGAGACCATGAGGAAAGCTCCACCGCACTTTACTTCTGCGTGCATGCGTAACGTACGTTACGAGTAGCGGTTTATGCGACGTATCTTTGTCCTGGAAGAGCATACGATCGGTAAAATCGCCGCGGGCGAGGTCGTTGACCGACCAGCCGCGGTGGTGAAGGAGCTGCTGGAGAACGCGATCGATGCGGGCAGCAGCCACGTGGTTGTGGACGTGGGCGACGGTGGACGGGCTTACCTTCGAGTGACGGACGACGGGTGCGGTATCAGCGAAGAGGACGTTGAGATCGCCTTTGCGAAGCACGCAACGAGTAAGATCCGTCAGATCGAGGATCTGGCGACGCTCCACACCCTGGGCTTCCGCGGTGAGGCGCTACCGAGCATCGCGGCCGTCTCACGGCTCACCCTGAGCACGCGCCACGAGAGCGAGGATTATGGCACCTTTCTGGCGCTCGAAGCGGGGTTGGTGAAGGAGCGGCGGCGAATCACCCGGGTGCGGGGCACGAGCATCGAGGTAAAGAGCCTCTTTTATAACCTGCCCGGCCGAATCGGCACGCTCAAATCGAAGGCTACTGAGCTCCGGCATATCGTGGAGGTCTGTATCCACTACGCCGTGATCTATCCCGAGCTCAAACTGGAGCTCATCCATGAGCAGACGCCCATTCTCAACACCCTGGGCTCGGGAAACATGCTCGATGCGATCGTCACGACCTACGGCCGGAGCATTGCGCATGAGCTCATCGAGCTGCGTGCGCCGGATGCGGCTGGTACGACTGTACCGCACCATGACGATGCTCTCACACTCGGCGGCTATATCTCCAAGCCGGCTGTCTCCTACGCGACCAAACAGCACCTTTACACCTACGTGAACCACCGGTTCGTCAAGAGCGATCTGCTGGAGCGCGCGATCAAGCGTGGGTATGGCTCGCTTTTACCGAAGCATACGTATCCATTCGCTGTTCTTGCCCTTGCCCTTGACCCCCGTGAGATCGATGTGAACATCCACCCGCAGAAGCACGAGCTGCGGTTCTACCATGCGGACGATATCTTCCACGCCGTTGCCCAGGCAGTCGCCACCACCTTACGTCAGGCAGATTTGATCCCCGAGGCTGGCCATCGCGTCGAGCCACATGAAGCTCCTGCGGGTGTGCTCTTCGGAACCCCGCGGGAGAAGAAAGCGGCGATTACTGTACAAACCGCGCTTCGTGCCGAGCAGGAAGCCGAGACTGTGGTGGAGGAGCGGGAAGGTGAGGGCGGGTTGCACATCCGCACCGCTCCGTTATATCAAATCCTTGACAGCTACATCGTTGCCCAGAGCGACGAGGATGACGTGATCCTGATCGATCAGCACGCGGCGGCTGAGCGGATCAATTTCGAGCGCTTGCTCGCGCAATTTGGCGGCCGTATCGAGAAGCAGTCGCTCCTGCGACCGTATATACCCGAGCTCAGCCCGCACCAGCTCTATCTGCTCCGTGAGCACGAGCCTGTGCTGCGCTCCATGGGCTTTGAGCTCGAGCGACTGGGCGAGGAGGGCTACGTGATCCGGGCGATACCCGTCGTCTTCCACGGCATGCTGCATGAGGACGAGCTTGTCGAGGTCTTAATGCGGTTGATCGAGGAGCGAGGCAAGAAGGAGGAGCGGTTGAAGGTCCTGTTCAGCACGGCGGCGTGTAAAGCGAGCATCAAGGCGGGCGAGAAGCAGTCGTACGAATCAATGCGTGAGCTGGTGGAGCGGCTGAAGGGTGCGAAACTCCCTTATACCTGCCCCCACGGGCGACCAACGATGATCCGGCTGAGCAAGAAAGAGCTTGAGAAGCGGTTCAAGCGGCGGTAGCGGTGGCAGGCAGGCAGATCCGGAAAGCCTGACCGGCAGCCTATCCTGCGGTAGTGAAGCGGGAACGAGTGGCGGCGTGAAGCCGAGCATCGAACCTATTTTACCTGCGCCCCACTTTAGATTAGCAGGACCGTGGTGGGCAAGAGCGTGATCGTGGACACCAACGCACTGCTGCTGCCGGGCGAGTTCGGCGTGGATATCTTTGCGGAGCTGGGGCGGTTGGGCTACGTGCACGCTCTCATACCGCGAGCGGTCTTAACGGAGCTGGAGCGGCTCAGCGTAAGTGCAGGAGCGACGGGCAGGGAGCGACGTGCAGCAGCACTGGGGTGCTTGTTGCTCGAGCACGTGATTCGCAGCACCGATCAGACTCATGCCTCGTTCGGCCTCCAGGTCTCGATCGCGGCACCGGCTGACGAAGGAGAAGGCACGGATGCGGGAGGAGCAGGAGAAGCAGGTGATACCGACGCGCTGATCGTGGCATTAGCGATACGGCAGAAGGCTGCGGTGCTCACGAACGATGAGGCGCTGCGGAAGACGTTATCCAGAGCGGGCATCGTCACGGTCCACCTCCGTGGCGGCACCCGATTAGAGGAGCGGGAATGAATCGCCATGAAGCTGTTCCGTACACTCATCTCGTATGATGAAGCTTTAAGGACCGTCCTCGCACACGCTTCGCGCACGGGATACGAGGAGATCAGGTTCGACGACGCGTTGAACCGCGTATTGGCAGAGGATATCCGGTCACCGATCGACAGTCCACCCTTTGATCGCGCTGCTATGGACGGGTATGCGATCCGCGGTGAGGACTCCTTTGGCGCATCACCGCAGAGACCCGTCCTTTTGACGATCCGAAAAGGCGTGCCTGGACCTGAAGCGGCCGTGGAGTGCCTGGACGTGCGGGAAGGTGAGTGTGTCCCTATCGCGACCGGCATGCCCGTGCCCCGGGGCAGCAATGCGGTGGTGATGCTGGAGTACACCAAAGAGCGTGACGGCACGTTAGAAGTCTACCGGCCCGTGCCACCCGGCAAGAACGTGTCAGTGCGCGGTGAAGATGTGAAGGCGGGCGAGGTGGTGCTCCCGGCTGGAAGGCGGCTCCGCGCGCATGATATCGGCATGCTTGCCATGCTCTTTCAGCGGACTGTCCGGGTATATCAGCGCGCGACGATCGGTATCATCTCGACCGGTGATGAGCTCATCGATCCGCGGACGAGCAGCGTGGCAGATGAGCACGCGCAGGGAACACGGCCATCGAAGATCGCGGACTCCAACAGCTATATGCTCGCGGCATTCACGCATCCTCTCGCGAACCCTCACCGCATCGGCATCCTCCAGGATGATCCTGAGGCAATCAAAGCTGCGATACGGTCAGCACTGGAAGGCGCGTGCGACGCGATGCTCGTGACCGGCGGAAGTTCGGTGGGTAGCCGTGATTTTCTGACCGATGTGGTCGAGGCGCTGGGTGAACTCCTCTTTCACGGGGTCGCGATGCGACCGGGCGAACCGACGGGGTTCGGGATCATCAATCGCCGGCCGATCTTCGTCCTCCCGGGCTATCCCGTTGCCGCGATTGCCGCGTTTGAACTGCTCGTTCGACCCTTTCTCCTGGCGCTACACGGTGTGGCGGACGAGCGGATACGCCTCCCCGCGATCGCGCGTAAGGATATTCCCTCCGCAGTCGGCCGCACGGATTTTGTGCGGGTGAAGCTGCAGAAGGAGGCGGGCAGGTATTACGCGGAGCCTATCCGGGTGAGCGGCTCGGGCATCTTATCGAGCATGACGAAATCCGACGGCTTTCTCGTTGTCGCGGCGAATAAAGAAGGAATAGCAGCGGGTGAGACCGTTGCGGTCACGCTGTACGAGTAACGCTCTCCCTAGGCGTGGAGTTCTGTGGAACTTCGCGCTCGGCCCCTGTCGTTCCTTGGTGGCCCTGCGAAGTGAGCAGGCGCGTGAGTGCTGGCAAAGTTTAAATAGATGATTCGCCAATTTTCTCTACGCTTTCATCGGGTTACACGCGGTGGGTTGCTCTATACGTCAGAGGAGACTAGATGTGCGGCATTATCGGGTATATAGGTCGAAGCAAGGCGTTCCCCTTCCTGATGAGCGGGTTGGCGAAGCTGGAGTATCGCGGCTACGACTCCGCGGGCATTGCAGTGTCTGCTGATGACCTCTGCGTTCAGAAGAGTGCGGGCAAGCTGCAGGAGATCAGCTTCGAAGAGGTGGACGGGACCATAGGGATCGCGCATACGCGGTGGGCAACGCATGGCAAGGTCTCGCAAACCAACGCGCATCCCCATCTCGATTGCCAAAAGGAGATCGCGATCGTCCACAACGGGATCATCGAGAATTACCAGGAGCTCAAGGCGGGTTTGCTCGCGAAGGGCCATCAGTTCACCTCGGAGACGGATTCAGAGGTAATCGCCCATCTGATTGAAGACCAGCTTATGACGGGACTCAGCTTTGAGGACGCGTTCCTGCACTCGCTGCGGCAGCTCGAGGGCAGCTATACCGTGCTCGCGGTCCGTAAGGGTGAGCAGAAGCTCGTGGGTGCACGGAAAGGGTCGCGGTCGCTCAGTATCGGGATCTCAGACGATGGCATCTTCCCCGCGTCTGACGTGCTCGCCTTCCTCGACTGGACGAATAAGGCGGTCTACCTGAAGAGCGGTGATGTCTTCTTCGCCGATGACGAGTCGGGCCTGAACATTTACAACCTCGCGGAAGAGCGCTACGTGGTGCGACCACTGGACATTGTCCGCTGCGCGGTGGAAGAGGTGAAGAAGGGCGAATTCAAGCACTTCATGCTGAAGGAGATCAGCGAGCAGGACGAGACGGTGCTCCGGGCGCTGCAGCAGGACGAGCGAGTGGTCACGGAGATCTGCGAGGCGATCCGCCGTGCGCGGGGCACCTTCTTTATCGGCTGCGGCTCGAGCTATCACGCCTGCCTTGCGGGCAGCTACCTCTTCTCGAAGATCGCGCAGGTGCATGTGAACACCGTGCTGGCCTCGGAATTTGAGCATTACGAGGACTTCTTAACTGCGGATACGCAGGTCTTTGCGATCTCGCAGTCCGGCGAGACTGCGGATGTGCTGGACGCCGTCGCCGCGGCAAAGCGGCGTGGTTGCAAGGTGGTGGGGATCGTGAATCGTGACGGCTCGATCCTGACCCGGGATAGCGATCGCTGCTTGCTGATGAACTGTGGTCTGGAGTTCTGCGTGCTCTCGACGAAGACCTACACCTCACAGGTGGTCTTGATGGCGCTGCTCGCGTATGGCCTCGTGAACCGCTACGAGGAGGGTTTGAAGAAGATCGGGAGCTTATATCTCGATGTTTACAACTTAACCTCACGGTCGATGCGTGAGCACCTTCATTCGCTCGCGGCACTGCTCTACGATAAGCAGCACCTCTATCTCATCGGGCGTGAGCTGCAGTACGCCACCGCGCTGGAGGCTGCACTGAAGATCAAAGAGGTCTCGTACATTCATGCGGAGGCCTTTGCCGGCGGCGAGCTGAAGCACGGCCCACTCGCCTTGATCGAGGACGGAACGCCGTGCATCGTCTTCGTGGCCGCAGAAAACCGTACGAAGATCCTCGCGAATGCGGAGGAGGTGAAGAGCCGGGGCGGGTATATCATCGGGGTCGCTGCGGAACGCGAGCCGATCTTCGATTTCTGGATCAAGGTGCCCGAAGCGGAGGAGCTGAACCC
>CAYYNW010000061.1:2979-8309 GCA_964473145.1 uncultured Halobacteria archaeon | reverse complement strand
ATCGTCTTCCAACCTCTCGTCTAATTGCTTTTCAATATCTATAGGCGCTGATTTAACACCACCTATCATGTCTTCCACGGGGTCTATTTTTGGTTTTATTACCAGCCCAAATCTATCTAGCCGCACAAAAACCTTTGATCTGGGCTTCAATCACCGAATAAACTCTACCTGAAGCTTTATGCATCCCACCACGCATCTCCTGTAATTACCCAATTAGCGTTGAAAGCGTCGCCACCACCGTCTGGTTGACGATAGACTGATACGTCGAGTACCACAGCGCAGCCCGGTATAACGCTCGTTCACAATCCTGCAGCCGTCGCCACGTCCGCTTCCTCAGGGCTGTCTGAAAGCACTGCAAAAGCTGGTCATAGGTGAGCAACTGGTCATGAGAGAGCAACTGTAACGGCATATGCGCCGCAGAAAGCACGAGCATGGGGCAGTCCTCCAGTACCAATCAATTATTCGGACTCGCCTTAATACTCCCCCACCACCCTGTGTGAGCACCGCACGACAAAATGGTAATCGTTTTATGCCCGGAAACGTACGTGTGATTATATGGCGGTCTCACTCAAAGTTCTCGCGGTCGTGGCTGTCCTCATGCTCGTGTGCGGCTTTGCTGCTGGCTGGTTCGCGCGATCACCTGCTCCAGCTCCTGGTCCACATGAGGAACGAGAGCTCGTTATCGGTGCGCTTCTGCCCCTCACAGGCGCGCTCTCTTCGTCGGGCGAGTCGACGCGTGTCGCGCTGGAGCTCGCGACGAATGCGATAAACGAGTATCTCGCAGAGCCCGAGAGTCCGACGAACGTGAGCTTGCTCGTGGAGGATACCGCGACGGATCCGGCAGTTGCCCTTGAGCAGCTGCAGCGTTTGGCCGAGCGAGGCGTAAACCTCGTGATCGGGCCTGATTCGAGCCTCGAAGTCGAAGCGGTCAAGTCCTACGCAGACGACCACGGCATCATGCTGATCAGCCAGTCCAGCACCGCTCCCTCCCTGGCCATCCCGGGCGATAACGTCTTCCGTTTCATCCCTGATGATACCCACCAAGCTGAGGCGATCGCCCAACTGATGTGGGACGACGGCGTCAAGCTCGTGATTCCCCTGTGGCGGGGCGATGTGTGGGGCGATGACCTTGCGGAAGCGACGAAGCGCAGCTTTGCGGCGTTCGGCGGTACGGCGGCTGAGGGCGTGCGGTACAATCCCGAAGCCACACCGTTTTCTGCCGACCTGGAGCGGCTGAACGGCCTGGTGAGTGACGCAATTGCGCAGTACGGCGACACGGACGCTGTAGCGATCCACCTCATGGCATTTGAAGAGGTCGTGCCGCTCTTTGTTGAAGCGCGGAACTACCCGCTCCTCAGCTCCGTGAGGTGGTACGGGAGCGACGGCACGGCACTCAACAAAGCACTGGTCAGCTCCCCCGAGGCTGCTGAGTTCGCGGCCAAAACCGGTTTTTTTAGCGCACTCTACAGGCTCGAAGAGGGGCCTATCCCGGTGCAGATTCAAGAGCGGATCGGAAGAACGCCTGAAATCGATGCGCTCGCGGCGTACGACGCTCTCTGGGTAGCCACCTTCGCGTGTCTCGCGGCCGGCGATGCGGACGATACCGCGGGCCTTAAGAAAGCGCTCGTAGGAACAGCCAATTCGTATCACGGCGCGACCGGCTGGACGGCGCTCAACGAGGCGGGCGATCGTGCATTCGGCGATTACGACTTCTGGGCCATTGAAACGGTTCAGGGGCGTTACGAGTGGGTGCGGGTGGCACGATACGAGGTCAGCCCTGGCTCACCGGGCACGATACAGTACGAGAAGCATTCGTGGCCAGAGCCTTCGCGGCGCGTGCTCGTCATTCATTCGTACCACGAAGGGTGGAGCTGGGATCAGGATGTTCAGCGGGGCATCATCGAGGGCTTGAGCCGCCACGGCTACACGCATGATCGCGACTACAAGCTGAAGTCCTTCTACATGGACACGAAGGTCACGTACACCACGCCGGAACAGATTGAAGAACGCGCTGCGATGGCGATTGCGCTCATCGAGGAGTTCGAGCCTGACATCGTCTTCGTGAATGACGATAATGCGCTCAAGTACGTCGCCGTCGCGTACACGGAGCGGTATCCCGATCGAGGACTCCCGTTCGTCTTCTCCGGGGTGAACGTGGATCCCACGATTTACGCGCCCATCGAGCGGCTCGAACGCCCTGGCGGGCCAATCACCGGCGCGCTAGAGCGGTTCCCGTACTACGAGGGCTTCGCGCTGGCCAGAAGAATCTTCCCGAATGCGAGCACTATCGTGCTCCTGGCCGACTCCAGTTCGAGCTCGAGCTTCGTCGTCAGTACGTTCAAGGAGCAGTACCTGGACGTATGTAACGAATCGCCCCTGCAGGTCATCGGCCCCCTTCAGGTGGCGTCCTTCCGTGAATGGCAGGAGACCGTGACGGCGTACCAGACGGAAGTGGATCTCCTCGGTATTCTCACGTACCATCAGCTCCGTGACGAGAACGGGACGGTGGTCCCGGCACCGGTGGTGGTTGAGTGGACCGTGCACCACAACAAACTCCCGGAACTCGGCGTGCTCACCTTCCATGCAGCAGATGGCTTCTTCGCAGCCGTCGGTGTATCCGGCTATAAGACCGGGCTCTACGTCGGTGTCGTTGGTGGCGAGATCCTCGGTGGAAAGGATCCCGCGAGCATTCCCATTGTGAACCCGGCCGTGATCGAGGTCGCGTTCAACCTCGATCGAGCGGATACGCTCGGCATTACCCCACCCGTCGAGGAACTGGTGAAGGCCAATGAGGTGTTCCACACCCGCGGGTGATATTGAAAAAGAACAAATGGTGCACGGTAAAAACTGAACTCTCATCGGCAGCCTCGCGAAGCAGCTTGTAACGAATGCATGGTTACGTGAGCTCACAGTAAGTATCTTCGGCAAACGAAATGGCAAGGACTCCTGCAGTTGGACGGGGGCGGGCGAGGAAGCGATACTTTTATTACCGAGGCGGCTAAGAAACATACAACAACGGATTCGTTCGGCGTGTTCAGATGAGGTCTCGGCCATGGAAATTGAGGAAAAGGACGCGGGTAGGGTGAAGATACTAAGGCTGACTGGCCGGCTTGATGCGTATTCGGCAAACGAGGTGGAGAAGAGCATCACCGGGTTGATTGACGGGGGCTGCGTGCGAATTGTGGTGAATCTCGAGGGCGTAGAGTACATCAGCAGCTCAGGTCTGCGCGTGATACTCGCCGCTCTAAAGCAGCTGAGAAAGCTCAAGGGCGAGCTGAGCCTGGCGTGCTTGCGACCCTATGTAAAAGAAGTCTTCGATATCGCGGGCTTCACCCAGCTCTTCACCATCTATGATCGCGAAGCAGAAGCGGTAGCTAGATGCGCAGCTGCGATGGAAGTGTGACTCGTTGATGAAGATAACGACTGCAGAACTGCTATTAAGGTACTTACAGGGTGAAGGCGTCGAATATATCTTCGGCGTACCGGGCTTAACCTTGTTACCTCTTTTTGAGGCGGCCGCGAAGCAGGATGCCATTAAGCTGATCCTGGCGAAGCACGAAGAAGGTGCGGCATTTATGGCTGATGGCTATGCACGGGTGAGCGGCAAACTCGGCGTCTGCTATGCAACTTCAGGACCCGGAATGACCAACCTCCTCACCGGCGTGGCCACGGCGTATATGGATAATGTCCCGCTCTTAGCGATCACCGGGCAGGTAGCCACGAGTATCTACGGCAAAGGCGCGGTTCAAGACTCGACGAAAGAGGGTATCGACTCCGTCGCCATGTTAGATCCGATCACAAAGTACAGCGCGATGATCCTCTCACGCCAGAAGATGCCAGAGACGCTCCGAGCTGCCATTCGAATCGCTTTCAGCGGCAAGAGAGGCCCCGTGCACCTCAGCTGTCCGAAGGACATTATGGAGGAGACGATCGAGGACACCTTGCTGCCGCCAAAGCGGTATCACGTCGAGTCGAACTACTTTGATCGAAAGCTGGTAATCGACGCGGCGGCAAAGCTGGTGCGGGCAAAGAGGCCCGCGATGCTCCTGGGCTCCGGCGTGGTTGCGGCCGATGCGACCATGGAAGCGCTCGAATTGGCTGAGCTGCTCAACGTCCCCGTCGCCACGAGCCCCAAGGCGAAAGGCGCATTCCCTGAAGATCACCCACTTGCATTAGGCGTGCTCGGGTTCAGTGGCTCGCCCGCCGCCGAGGAGTATTTGCTGGGTGGTGTGGATGTGCTGCTCGTGGTGGGCTCCAGTCTGAATCAATGGACTACCTTCTCCTGGGATCCAAAACTCCAACCGCGTGAGTGCTTGATTCATATTAATATCGATCCGTCTGAAATCGGCAAGAATTATGTGGCGGACATCGGGCTGGTCGGGGATTGCCGTGCCGTGCTCAACGAAATTTCATTCCGCGTGTTACGTGAAGTCCAACAGCACGACCCGAAGGAGGAGCGCCCGATCGAGGATATTATCAACTTCAAGGCGCGGGTGGGTATCTTCCTCGAGGAGGAGAAAATGTTCTCAGACTCCGTCCCGATCAAGCCGCAGGCGCTGATGCGAGAGCTGCAGGAGTGCTTGCCTGAGGATGCGATCGTCTTCGTCGACACGGGCAACATCACGTGCTGGGCTCTTCACTATCTCCAGGTTAAGAAGCCGAATATCATGTTTGCCCTCGGGCTGGCCACGATGGGCTACGCCACCGCCGCCGCGATCGGCGGTAAGCTGGCTGCGCCGGAGAGACCAGTCGTGGCGATTGTGGGTGATGGCTGCTTCCTGATGAACGGCATGGAGATCGCCACGGCCGTGAGCCATGATATCCCGGTTATTTGGATCGTCCAGAATAACGCGAAATTGGGGATTGTGCACGATATCCAGCGCTTCGTGGGCGAGAAGACGGTATTCACATTATTTAAAGCGGTCGATTTCGCAACGGTTGCCGAGGGGCTCGGCGCCGCTGGCTACCTGATAGAACGTCCGGGAGAGCTGGCGGAGATCTTACCCGAGGCTATCGAGCGTGCAGTTCCGACCGTGATTGACGTGCGCATCGATCCCACTGAGGTCCCCGCCCCATTAACTCGCTGGATACAGGGCTTTGGGGATCTCCAGGCACGATTGAATGCATTTGGATGAAGCATGCATCATCTACACTACACATGCTCATCGTATCTTCTAGCCCCGCATGTGGCACCGTTGAACGGGTGGATGAGAGAATTGAACATCTCCAGTACCATAGATACGATTTTTATCCCTGAAAGGCGCAGACCCTGATGCTTAAATAAACGCCTGCCTATTTACCAAGAAAAAAATGGCAGCCACGGTCGTTGA
>CAYYNW010000061.1:0-2879 GCA_964473145.1 uncultured Halobacteria archaeon | reverse complement strand
CTGCTGCTCGTGGAGAAGATGTGTGTGATCATCGTGGTCACCTATCTCCTCACGCGGACGAGCTATTTCAAGGAGCTACTGGAGCGGAAGTTCACGCTCCAGAACCAGGCGTTTATGAGTCTCGTCCTGGGGGCACTCTCCATCTTTGGCACGTACGCGGGCTTCGAGATCTTTGGTGTACGGGCGAATGTCCGTGATCTGGGGCCGATGGTGGGCGGCTTGATTGGCGGGCCGGTGATCGGCTTGGGTGCCGGGTTGATCGGTGGCGTGCACCGGTACTTCCTGGGCGGCTTTACCTGCCTGCCCTGCTCGCTCGCCACAGTGCTCGCCGGGCTCTTCGGCGGTGCACTTTACCTCCTCAACAAGCGTAAGTTCATCGGCATTCCGGGCGCGGTGCTCTTCGCGGCACTCATGGAGTCCTTTCACATGGGTATCACCCTCCTCCTTGCACGGCCCTATGCCGACGCGCTGCAGGTGGTGAAAGAGGTGAGCCTGCCCATGATCTTCTCCAATGCGCTGGGCATGTTCTTCGCCGCGACCATCATCGCCAATCTAATCAAAGAGCGCGAGACGGCCGAGGAGCGCGACCGGTACCAGGCGGAGCTGGAGCGGAAGCGGCAGGAGCTGAAGATCGCGCATGAGATCCAGCAGAGCTTTCTGCCCGATGCGATACCACTCTTACGCGGCTTCGAGCTCGCAGCGCTGAACTTACCGGCGAAGGAGGTAGGCGGCGATTTCTATGATTTCATACCCATCTCGAAGGATAAGCTGGGTCTGGCCATTGCGGACGTCTCCGGGAAGGGTGTGCCCGCGGCACTCTTCATGGCGCTCTCGCGCACGGTCGTCCGTGCGAACGCGCGAGGCAATCCAGGCGTGGCGGAGGTGATCAAGGAGGCGAACAGCATGATCACGGCCGATTCAAAGTCCGGGATGTTCGTCACGCTCTTCTACGCGATCCTCGATCTGAAGGAGCGAAGGCTGACCTACGTGAACGCAGGCCATAACCCGCCGATGCTCCTGACGGGGAAGACCGGCGACCTCATTATGCTCCGCGCGCGAGGCATTGCGCTCGGCGCGATGGAGGAGATCGAGCTGGAAGAGCGGACGCTCGAGCTGGCCCGCGGCGATGTGGTCGTCTTCTACACCGACGGCGTTACGGAGGCGGTGGATACGCAGGAGCAGCAATTTGGCGAGGAGCGGCTCCTTTCACTCATTAAAGAGCACCACCAGCTTTCCGCGGCAGAGCTGGTCGAGCGGATCAAGGAGGCAGTCGTAGCCTTCTGCGCCGAGGCGCCCCAGTTCGATGATATCACGCTGATGGTCCTGAAGGTGGGTGCTGCGGAGGCAGGGGAATGATCGAGCGATTCGAGCTCCAGGTAGAGGCGAAGGTCGAGCACTTAGCACGGATCAGTGAGTTTATTGCGGATGCGCTGCGCGCGTTCGGGCTCGATGACCGGAAGAGCTTCGAGCTGCACCTAGCGGTCGACGAAGCGTGCGCGAACATCATGCACTACGCGTATTCCGAAGCTGGAGGCGTGATTGAGCTGAGCTGCGAGCGCCGGAACGGCGCGGTTCGGGTCATTATCAAGGATCAGGGGAAGCCATTCGACCCCACCGCAGTTCCACCGCCGGACCTGGACGCGGATGTAGAGGCCCGTGCAGTGGGCGGGCTGGGTATCTATTTCATGAGACGAATGGTGGATACGATCAACTACGAGTACCGGGATGGCCAGAACGTGCTGACGATGGTGAAACGGAAAACATGAGCATACGAAGCACCGAAAAGCTCAGCGTAGCAGAGCAGACAGAGATGCGCGATTCCCGCGAGGATAGTCCTTTTAAGTGGCGGTTCAGCATTATACCGTGAGGCTGCATGTCCAAGCGACCACCGAATCTCCTCTATGGCGTGGATGACACCCCGCCACTGCTCACCCTGTTGCTCCTCGGAGTTCAACATGTCTTCATCATCACCATTTCGCTCATTTTCCCCGTCCTCATTATCCGGGCAATCGGCGGGTCCGCTGCGCAAGCAGGCTTCATGGTCAGCATGGCCATGCTCGCCGCGGGTGTCGGCACGATACTCCAGGCACTGAACCGAAAGGGCATCGGTTCGGGGTACCTCTGTCCAGCATTGTGTGGCCCCTCATTTCTCTCCGCGTCACTTCTCGCCGCGAAAACGGGCGGGCTTTCGCTCCTCTTCGGCATGACCACGGTCGCAGGTATGTTTGAGGTACTCCTCTCACGCGTGTTGCATCGCCTCCGCGTTCTCTTTCCGCCCGAGGTCACCGGTACGGTGGTTACCATGGTGGGTATCACCGTCATACCGGTTGCCATTTCCAATTTCATGGGGCTCGATGCCACTGACACCGTGACTGAACGTTCTGAACTGATTGTTGCCGTCGTCACGCTGGGCGCCATGGTGTGTACGAACGTGTGGTGCAAAGGTAAACTGAAGCTGTATCCCATTCTCGTGGGCATGATCCTCGGGTACACTCTCTCGTATCTGCTCGGCATACTCGGTGTGGCAGATCTGCGCCAGTTCTCGCAAGCGCCACTGCTTGCGGTGCCGGACCTCGACTATTTCGGGTGGTCGTTTGACGTGCTCCTGCTCGCTCCGTTCCTGATCGCCATTACCTGCTCTCTCCTGAAGACCGTGGGTGATATCACCACCTGCCAGAAGATCAACGACCTCGACTGGAAACGTGTGGACATGAAGAATGTCAGCGGGGGCATTCTTGCCGACGGGCTGAGCGCGGCCGTCGGAGGTCTCGTGGGCACGATGGGGCAGTCAACCTCCTCCAGCAACATCGGGCTCTCCATCGGGACGGGTGCCACGAGCCGTAAAATCGCCTTTGCCACGGGCGGCATTCTCGTCGTTC
>CAYYNW010000060.1:0-8484 GCA_964473145.1 uncultured Halobacteria archaeon | reverse complement strand
CCGGCACTTTGCAGTTCTGTGCTTACCCACGCCACTATTTCAGCAGCTCCATCGCTTCTCGCGCGGAAACACCTTCGTGCACCACCTGACAGATCGCCCGCGTGATAGTCGCCGGCTTCTCGTGCTGGAAGATGTTCCGCCCGATTGATACGCCCGATGCGCCGACCGCGATCGCGTCCTCGACCATCGTCAGCACTTCTTCGTCGGTCGTCGCCTTGGGGCCGCCCGCAATGATCACGGGCACCGGGCACGTCCGTATTACCTCCTTGAAGGTGTCGGGATCGCCCGTATAATTGGTCTTTATCAGGTCTGCACCGAGTTCCGCACCCACGCGTGCCGCGTGCCGCACGGACTCGGGATCGTGCTCGTTCTTCACCTTCTTGCCTCGCGGATACATCATTGCCAGGAGCGGTATGCCCCAGTGCTCGCAGACCATCGTTATGGTGCCCAGCGCTGCAAGCATCTCCGACTCAGTATCCGCCCCCACGTTCACGTGCATCGAGACGGCATCGGCACCCAGGCGCATCGCCTCCTCCACCTGAGCGACGACCACCTTGTTCAAGGGGTCGGGCCCTAACGACGTGCTCGCCGAGAGGTGAATGATGAGGCCGATATCCTTCCCGTAGCCCCGATGGCCCGCGATGACGATGCCTTTGTGCAAGAGCACGGCATTCGCACCGCCCTCCGCCACGCCATTCACTGCATTCCTCATGTCCGTCAAGCCATAGATGGGGCCCGAGGTCACGCCATGGTCCATCGGAACTATCACGCTTCGTCCACTCGTACGATCGATGATCCGCTCCATTCGTATGCTCTTCCCTATGCCCATTCGCTCCATTCGCTCTCTTATACTCGTCATTCTCTCCTCCTCCCCTTTTACCCTCAATAGAAAAGCTTAAATAGCCACTCTCTCCATTTGTAGAGTTAGCGAGGTGGCAAAGATGAAGTATCGGATTTTACTCACGGTGGTGGTTGTTTCTTGGTTGCTTGCAAGCAGTTTGGGTCTAGCAGCAGAAGCGCAGAGTGGAGCAGGCGAGATAAAGATAGGGATTGTCGCGCCATTAACCGGAAGTATGAGCACGACTGGGACGGATATGTGGCAGGCTGCCGAGTTGGCGGCGGAGGAGATCAACGCGAAGGGCGGGGTCAACGTCAACGGCGTACCTATGCAAATTAAACTGGTGCAGGGCGACGATGGATCGAGCGGAGAAACAGGTGTTAAGGCTGTCACGAAGCTCATCACTGAGGATAAGGTGGATATTCTTGTTGGCGGCTTTTCGAGTGGCATAACCAAAGCTGATTCGGTTGTCGCGGCGGAACATAAAGTGCCGTTCGTAATAACCGGGGCGTCATCTCCGGATATAACGAGAAGAACGGATATAGATACAACATACTTCTTCCATTTCATTCCGACCACAAGTGACTATTCAGAGTCAATTCTTCTGTTTGTCGATGCGATAATAAAGCCCAAGATAGATGAGCGGTTCAATTTTCCCGAGAATAGGCCACTGAGGGTAGGTGTGCTCTATCAGGACAGCGCTTATGGCATAGGCGTTTACGAGGGTGTTAAACGGGTTATAGCGGAATACAACCTCAGCATGGAGATAGTTGCGGCAGAGAAATTCAAGATGAGCGAGACGGACTACAGAACTACACTAACGGTTATAAAGGCCGCTAACCCGGACATTATTTTCCCCGCGGCAGTCCTTAATGAGCAGGCACTCATCGTGCCTCAGGGAAGGAGAGATGTGGGGTTGAACACCATCTATCTCTCAGTTATCTGCAATGATGACACGGACTACTATACGGGGGTGGAGCGCTGGGGCGAATATTCAATCCAGGATAGCATATTTGGCCCATATTCCGTTCCCGCGGGACCGATCTACAGTGCAGTAACAAACTTCAAGCAGAATTATGAGCGCAAATGGCACGATTCTCCGAGTATGATGGGTGCAACAACCTATGAGGGCGTTTATATCGCGGCTGAGGCTATTAAGAATGCAGGTACCTTGGATAAGGACAAGATCAGAGATGCATTGGATGAGCTTGAGATGCCCCAGGATATCTTCGCGATGAAGGGTGGTGTGATCGCTTTTTCGTCTGATTACCGCGAGAGTAAATTCGAGCCGTATCTGCAGCAGTTGATCTGGAACGACTCCGTGGGAGCGACGAGACCGAAGATTGTCTGGCCTGCGAGCGTCAAGGAGACTGATTTTGTACTGCCGGAGTGGTACGAGCCAGGAAGCGCACCAGCACCAACGGGGTCAACGACACCAACGCCCAAAGCACCAGGCTTCGGAGCGGTAGTTGCTCTGGCAGGTCTGCTTGCAGTCGCCTATCTGGTGTGGCGAAAAGAGAAGTAACGAACTCAACGCAGAAGAACAAATGAACAAGTAATCATGGCAGCGTTCACATCGAAGCTGGAACGATCACTACTGAAGGGAGAACTGAGACGCATAAAGGAAATCGACTTGGTAGTAGTAGATTGGTACGAGCCTACGGGCTCGTAATTTTTTATTTTTCTTAGGTTTCTTTTTTCACTATGATGGACATCGGTCTTTTTATTCAGATTTTAGTATGGGGACTTTATGCGGGGTGCATTTACATTCTCCTCGCCATAGGCCTGAATTTAATCTTTGGCGTGATGAAGGTCGTGAACTTCGCCCACGGCGAATTGTTGATGCTTGGCGCTTATACCGCCTTCTGGATTTACACTTATTCCCACATTAATCCCTATCTCGTGGTTCCCCTTGCCATGCTTCTCATAGCTCTTCTCGGTGTTGTTATTGAACGACTGGGTTTCCGTCCGATTATGGGCACCGGGAAGTTGAATGAGATCTTCCTCAGCCTTGGTTTGATTTATCTGTTCCAGAATCTCGTGGCGTTTTTATGGTCAACGAACACACGATCCATTCACAGCCCGTACAGCGACGTTTCAGTTCCCCTGGGATCGGTCAAGCTGCCACTGGATTACCTCGTCATTATCGCCATTACCAGCGTCTTCTTAATTGCTTTTCAACTCTTCATGAAGAGGACCACTCTTGGGAGAGCGATGCGTGCCACCAGCCAGAACAGGGAGGCAGCTGCGTTAATGGGCATTAATGTGGAACGGATGGACATGCTCAGTTTTGCTCTTGGTTCTGCACTTGCTGCGGCCGCGGGAGGCTTGTGGTTGATTAGCGGGCAGCTCGTGGATCCTTACATGGGGGCTATTTCCGCCATCAAGGCCTTTGCGATAATCATCATCGGTGGTTTTGGGAGCATCCCCGGGGCTATCATTGCGGGCCTGACGCTGGGCATTGCGGAAAATGTGGTGCCGTTACTCATGCAATCCTTTGCGAACCTACTTGGCTTTTCAATGTCATTCACGGCATGGAAGGATACTATTGCGTTCTTTGTCTTAATCATAGTTCTCGTACTGAGGCCTACGGGCATATTCGGAGAGAAAGGTGAGTAAACTATGAGATTTGACCGTATGAGCATGAGAACATGGCTTGGGATTGGCTCACTGATCCTGGCATTTCTCATACCCCTTATTCTAGGAATCAATACGTATCTTCTAACGGTCTTGATTATCATGCTTGTCTTTATCATCTATTCATCAGCCTGGAATCTCCTCGTTCTTTCTGGTCAGGCTTCTTTGGGTCATGCTGCCTTCTTCGGTATTGGTGGTTATGTGTCCGCGATACTTGCGAGAAGTCTTGGTCTTCCACCACTTGCGACACTGCTCGTCGGCGGGTTATTTGCTGCAGTCATAGGCGTTCTGATAGGCCTTACCTGTATACGGATGAGGGCGTGGTTCCTTGCTATGGTGACCTTCGGGTTTGCGGTTATAATACGTACAATCACCGCAGAACTTTCATGGCTCACGGGAGGCTGGGATGGTATCCCGGCGAAGAGATTGATACCGGTAACGATTCCCAATTATATCGTGTATGAATACTACATGATGCTCCTGATAGCAGTTGCGGTGATCGTTGTCATCTACCTGATCGTGAAGTCGAAGATGGGACTCGCTCTGGAGGCGATACGGGAGAACGAGCTTGAAGCGAAGGTGATGGGCATCAACGTTACGAAATACAAGTTGATGGCGTTCGCTATAAGCGCTTTCTTCGCCGGAATTGCCGGAGCACTGGAGATCCATCACTTTGGGTATATCACCCCTGAGGTGTATGGCATGGACATCTCCTTCTGGCCGATCATCTATTGCATCAGCGGCGGATTGTTCACCATGGAGGGCCCCATTTTAGGTACGGTAATTATAACTTTCCTCGATGCAGGCCTGAAGAGCTTAGGCTTTACCTACGAGCGATTAATCCTGATCGGTTTGATCCTCATCCTTGAGGTGATATTCCTGCCACGGGGATTCGTCTCGCTCCCCAAGAGGATCAAATCCACGGTGAGTTCACGTCACATTCCAAGGTAAGCCTCGCGCACGTAGTGATTATTCAGCAGATCAGAGCCGCCCCCCTCCAGGATCACCCGCCCCTTTTCCAGGATATACGCCCGGTCTGAGATCTCAAGCGCATGGTGGATATTCTGCTCTACGAGCAATACCGTAACGCCCTCCTCCTTCAGCTTTTTGACGATTTCAAATACCTGTAAGACGATCTTCGGAGCTAACCCGAGGGAAGGCTCATCCAGCATCAAGAGCTTTGGCTTTGACATCAATGCGCGTGCAATCGCGAGCATCTGCTGCTCACCGCCGCTCATGGTTCCGGCGAGCTGTTTCTTTCGCTCCTCAAGTGTCGGAAAGAGATTGAAAACCCAGGCAAGACTGTCGTTCAGTACATCCCTTGCCCGCGATGCGTAGGCCCCCAAGATGAGGTTCTCGAGAGCGCTCATCCGCGGGAATATCTCTCGCCCCTCAGGGACAAGAGCAATCCCCGCCTCAACTATCCGGTATGCAGGAAACCCAGTAATGCTCTTCTTCATGAAGCGTATGCTCCCCGAGCCCGGCTTAAGCAGACCCTGGATGGTCTTCACGGTGGTTGACTTTCCTGCTCCATTTGAGCCCAGAAGGGTTACAACCTCCCCCTCTTCGATAGTAAGGGAGACATCCCAGAGCACCTGCACCCGCTCATAGGAGACATTTAATCCACTTAGCTCAAGCATGGTATCACATATAGCTCTTTTCACCGAGATAAGAGCTTATAACCTTCTCATTCTTCGCGATCTCTACTGGCGTCCCCTCCGCGATCTTCTCGCCGTGATGGAGCACCACCACTTTGTCGGAGACGTTCATGATGATCCTCATGACGTGCTCCACCATCAGTATCGTTATTCCTGACTCCCGTATCTTCTGGATCAGCGAGATCGCGTCATTGCTCTCTTTCGGATTCAAGCCGGTGGTCACCTCGTCCAGCAGAAGGAGTTTCGGATCAGTGGCGAGGGCTCGTGCAAGCTGTATGCGCTTCAACTCGACGACATTCAGGTTCTTCACCGGGTAATGAATCTTAGCCTTAGGGTAGCCGACGTAGTCGAGTTTTTCTTCCGCTTTCTCCCCGGCCTCTTTCAGGCTGATCTTCTCTGAATTACCGAATACCGCCCCCACAAGGACGTTTTGGAAGGCCGTGAGTTCTGGAAAAGACTGCACGAGCTGGAACGTCTTTGCTATTCCCAGCTTGCAGACTTTATTAGGTCTCTGATAGGTGATGTCCTCGCCGTCGAAGATGACCGAGCCTGAGCTGGGCAGATAGATGCCACTTATGATATTGAGAAGGGTTGATTTGCCCGCGCCGTTCGGGCCGACGAGCCCGACGATCGCACCCTGCTCGATCTCAAAGCTGACATTCTTGATCGCTGTTATTCCGGCAAAATGTTTACTGACACCTCGTACGGCGAGCATTGAGCGTATTCCTCTACCAGCTACTGTAATTAGTGGTATAGCAGCTATATTTATCTATCGCATCTGTTAAAGGCATCTCGAACGACGATGGCGAATGGTTGCTGGAGCATCACCAGGTCGGTTTGGTCGGTAGCAACGCTCGCCAAATTGATTACCCGCAAAAACCCATTGTTTTTTATAGTCAGAATGCGTAGTTTGCGTTGGTGGATCTCATGTTCAGGTACTGGAATCCGCATATTGAACGTATGCCGCTCACGGATTTGGAGAAGCTGCAGGAGGATCGGCTTCGATCTGTTGTTCGGTTTGTCTCTGCCCATTCGGCTTTTTACCGGCAGCGATTCGCGGAGGCCGGGGTGGCGCCTGAGGACATCACGAAGCTGAGCGACGTCGCGAAACTCCCGTTCACCACGAAGCTCGATCTCCGGAATACCTATCCGACGGGGATGTTCTGCCTGCCCGGTGACTGGGTCGTGCGGTACCACGTCTCGAGCGGTACGACGGGCAAGCCAACCGTGGTGGGATACACCCAGGGCGACATTGATATGTGGACTGATTCGCTCGCTCGTGCGCTCACCTCGATCGGGCTTGGTCGTGGCGACGTGATACAGGTCGGGTACGGCTACGGGCTCTTTACCGGCGGGCTCGGACTCCACTACGGCGCGGAGAAGATCGGCGCGACCGTGCTTCCGATGGGCACGGGGAATACGGAGCGGCAGATCGAGCTGATGCAGGATCTCGGGAGCACCGCGATAGCCTGCACACCCTCCTATTTCCTCTACATCAACGAGGTAGCGCAGCAGATGGGGATCAGCATCAGGGATGATACGAAGCTCAAGGTCGGTGTGTTTGGCGCGGAGCCCTGGTCCGAGGAGACGCGGAAGCGGATCGAGGACGCGACGGGCATCAAGGCCTATGACATCTTTGGCACGAGTGAGATGAGCGGCCCACTCTTTACTGAGTGCCATTTGCAGAACGGTATCCATATCTGGGCTGATTACTTCCTGGTCGAAGTGCTCGATCCGAAGACGGGCGAGCAGGTGGGTGAGGGCGAACGGGGCGAGCTCGTGGTCACCACCCTGGATAAGTGGGCCTTCCCGCTCATCCGATACCGGATCGGTGATCTCACCATTCTGAATACCGCGCCCTGCGAGTGCGGCCGGACACATCCACGGATCATGCGGATTCTCGGTCGGACCGACGATATGCTCATTATCCGCGGCATCAACGTCTTCCCCAGCCAGGTGGAGTCGGTCCTCCTGCGCATCCCGGAGATCGGCGAGCAGTATCAGATCATGGTGGATCGCAAAGGCCCCCTGGACGTCATGACCGTGAAGGTGGAGGTGACGGAGAAGGCCTTCAGCGATAAGATCTCGGACCTCATGTCCCTGAGCAACCGCGTGGCGAAGGAGCTCCAGAAAGTGCTCAATGTCTCGGCCGAGGTCGAGCTGGTCGAGCAGGGCACGATCCCGCGCTCGGTAGGTAAGGCGCAGCGGGTGATTGATAAGAGGAAGGTGTGAGTGATTGGGCATGGTAGCGATAAAGCAGATCTCGATCTTTGTGGAGAATAAGCCGGGCAGGATGGCCCGGGTGGCGAAGACGCTCTCCGATGCGGGCGTGAACATTCGTGCGTTAACCATTGCGGAAGCGGGTGATTTCGGCGTGATCCGGATGGTGGTGGATGATACCGAGAAGGGGTACCAGGTGCTCCGTGAGAAAGGGCTCACCGTCTCGGAGACCGACGTATTGGCAGTCGAGCTGAAGGATGTGCCGGGCGGGCTGTATGAGATTGCAAAGACGCTCGGTGACCACGCCATCAATATGGATTATGCGTATGCCTTTGTGACCGCGAAGGCCGAGCGCGCGATGCTGATCCTCCGGGTCGATGATATCAAACGCGCGACGGAAGTGCTGCAAGCAACAGGCGTGCGGATAGCGACGAGAGAGGAAATACAGCGGCTCTAAGTGGCCTATACGCCCGTTCGTCCTTTTTCGTATTCCCTGTTGGCACCGCTAAAACTCAGCGAGAAAACCCTTAAAGGGATCCCATCACCGCTCAAATCTCAGCCTCGCTGAACTGTACGAGTCCGTCCTAGTCCGGCTCAAGATAGAGCTCTATAGCTTCCTTGATATGCTCTAATGCCTCTTCATAGGTCTCACCCTGCGAGATGCAGCCGGGGAGCGACGGGACATAAACGGTGTACCCGCCCTCTTCTTGCGGCTCTAAAACGACGTTTAGTTTCATATACCATTATGCCGTTTGGCTTTGTAACTTACATTCACAGCAACCGTAAAAATTCACCCGTTGTCTGGCGGTTATTTGCTTTTTCTTTATGCTATTTGGCTATGTTAAAATTCAGGCGCTGGTTTATTACTTCAACAACTTTTCAAATATTCCTGAAATTACTGGAAGTTTCGGCATCAGGCAACCACTTCAACCACTTTAGCTGAAGGTTTAGTCAAATACGACGTAAGTTCATCTTCAGCCAGGGATTCAAGGCATGCCTGTATCGCTTCTTTGATGTTTTCCAGGGCCGCCTCTATCGTATCTCCCTGTGAGAAACATCCTGGAAGGCTCGGACAGCTAATGACATACCACCAACTTCTTCATCCTCTTCTATGACAACCTTCAGGCGCAT